>CAYXFD010000014.1:0-76840 GCA_964464175.1 uncultured Candidatus Cloacimonadota bacterium
TTGAGGTAAACGGCAGAACGGTCGCTGCCGGAAAATGTACCTTTGTGAAATGATCGTGTATCTTAGCGTTGCCAAAGAAACGCCCATGACGATAAAAAAAATATCGACACACAAGGACATGATTATAATTCATTACATTCTTTCTTTTGGACCGCCAAAAGAAAGAATCAAAGAAAAGCTCTCCGGCTGCAACAAAACAGCTAAAAATCTTCTCGTAGCTGCTTCTTTCGACAACCGAGGTGCTCTTTTCTTTGTGGCTGCGACCGAGCTCGGCGAAAGCTACTTTTCAACTTCGAAGCTCTGCTATCGTCAAACTCCTCACTTCGTTCGTCAGACAGTGTCTTCGAAGCAGCTTCTCGTACGGTTTTATTAACGCTGTTTTTTGCAACGCCGGATAAAAAAAACGGGTTATCCGATTTTATCGGTGAGTAATTTACCTCATGGGGAGGTTATAAACACAAGAAAAAGGAATCTTCAATGAAGAGAGAGAGTAGTTGATACATCCTGCTGTGATAAGATAATCTTTCTTTGTAACGTGATTTGCTAAAATGCGCAGGAGCAACCCGTTTCCCTATATTGCCTGAAAAGCGTAAGACGAACTTCTTGACAGATTTAAATTGTAGCTGATATTGAGATTATAAATTGAGAGAAAGGATGAAATATGACATGATTAGACTGAAATTGCTTTTGTTTACTTTGATCAATCTTAGCAGTATAGCAGCTTTCAGCTCTCTGTCGGCTGTTTTTTTTTCGGGCAGCGGTACCTTAGCTGATCCCTATATAGTGGTCACAGCTGAGCATCTCAGCAATGTCAGGTATTATCCTGAAGCACACTTCAAGCAGGTTTCCGATATATCTCTGGCAGATTATCATGAAGATGAAGGATGGGAACCTATAGGTTCTCTTGAGAATCCCTTTAGGGGGCTTTATGATGGAGCTTACTTCAGTATCTCAGAAATATACATCAGCGTCTCTTCTTTAAAAGACAGAGTTGGTCTGTTTGGTTATATCAGCGGAGCTGAGATAAGAGATGTCAGGATTTTAGGTGAAAGTATCTCTGGGAATAACAAAGTAGGAAGTCTGGCAGGAGAGATCAGTAATAGAACTCTGATTTCCGGTTGTTCAGTAGAAGCAAAGATCAAAGGCAACAATAATGTTGGTGGGATAGTGGGAAAAATTGGTGACAATAGTAGAATAACCAGATCCTCTGCTTCAGTAGAGATATCAGCTTCCGGCTCCAATATTGGGGGTATTACCGGGTACAGCGATAATGCCGGAATTGATAAAAGCTATGCCTCAGGCAGAATAAAG
The DNA here is from genome assembly GCA_964464175.1 of uncultured Candidatus Cloacimonadota bacterium. Lineage (GTDB taxonomy): Bacteria > Cloacimonadota > Cloacimonadia > Cloacimonadales > JAJBBL01 > CAYXFD01. The sequence continues at coordinate 1,312 of CAYXFD010000014.1, forward strand.
GCGGAGGGAAGTCACGTAGGCGGTTTGGTTGGGAAAAGTGACCTATCCAGTCATATTGAAAACTGCTATGCAAATGTAGATGTTGCGGGATACGGTTTTGTGGGAGGGTTAACGGGCAGCATTGGTTTAGAGGGGGAAGTGGTTAATTGTTACTCTACAGGAATCGTCTCCGGTGAAGAAGCAATGGGTGGTCTTATCGGATATAGTGAGAAAGCTGAGACGAGATCAAGTTATTGGGATATCGTTACTTCCAGGCAGACCGCATCTGCCGGTGAAAAGGGTGTTACGGGTGCAATGACTGTAGCAATGGTAGAAAACAGCGCTTTGTATAGCGGCTGGGATTTTAACACGGTCTGGGCTTTAAGAGGCTTTACGACCTACCCCTATCTGCAATGGCAGGAAAAACCGGGTATTCATAATTACCCACCGCAGGGTTATCATAAGGTTTTCAGCGGGAGAGACTGGTATTGGGAGTCATTCCCCGTGCTTTATGACAGAGATCCTATCGGATATCAAGCGGGTAAGGATGTACTTAGTCCGTTAACCGATCAAATGAGCATTTTTCTGACAAGAAATGAAGTAATCGAGCAAATGATTAATATAAGTAACATGTTTCATGGGCAAATCGATTTTAAAAGTACCCGAGGTTATCAAATAGCCTTAAACGACCGGAATGAGTATAGCTTTTTTGTTGAAGGTGATACCGGTTTTCCGCAGAATATCGAGTTCGATGCCGAGATAGAGATATCTTTGAGTATCCCAGTTAACTGGCTCGGTTATTTTATTCCTCAGACGCAGTGTGTATTCAGTGCCTTTGCAGAAGTGATAGACGATCTGGTTGAGATCCAATCGGAAGATTGGGGTCTCTACCGGAACGGGTTCGGAGAATGGGTGTATGATGCCGGTCTGGAACCTAAAGTCCGTTACGGTAAGATGTATAAAGTTAAACTTCATCCGGATGTGAAGCAGACGATTAGTTTTTCCTGGAATATCCTGGAAGAAGCAGAATACTGGGTACCAAGACCCGAACCGGAGTTCTTTTCTTTTAAAATGAAGGAATACTATGAATCTATCTTTATTGATTACATAGAAGACGATGAGGATGTCATAGAGGTTGCAGTTTTTGCTGATAATGAATGTGTCGGAGCGACTGTTTTTTCCGGGGTCTATCCCTTCGAGATACTTGCCTATACCGATCAGTCTCATGCCAATACTGTGCTCAGTTTTGCTCTTCTTCGTGGTGATCAAGGAGAGGAAACGGAGAAGATCACGCAAGTCGAGGTAAAGGATAATATTAGCGGAGAATACTCACAGCAGGTATTAAGACCTCTGAGACAAAGATATAGAGTTGTCAGGCTTCATTACAGTGATTTCGAAACGGAAACTGTTGTCATTCCAGCGCTTACCCTTTTCCAGAATAGCCCTAATCCTTTCATATTGAGAGGCACAGGCTATGGAGCGACAACTGAAATTTCTTTCAAACTCTCTGAAAGCAGAGTTGTGTCTTTAGCTGTATATGATCTTCATGGTCAGCTGGTTAAGACTCTCTTTACCGGTATTGCTGCCGGAGGAAAACACTCTGCCGTTTGGAACGGGCTTAATGAACACAACCTGCCGGTAGATCCAGGTATTTATCTTTACCGACTGGAAAGCGGGGAATGGAGGATCAATAGAAAAATGCTGTTACTCAGAAAATGAAAACAGCGAAGTGAGAGCAAGTAATGAATGACGGATAGAAAAAAAGGGGAGATTGTTTTTCTTTTTTGTATTACCGGGTGTTAATTCTTGACAGCTTATGGTATTATCAGGATCTATTCAGGCAATTATAGCAAGAAGGTGTGTTATGCCGGAAGAAAAAAATAAGTTAGAAGAGATCATCAAACTCGGTAATCTGATGACTCAAATCAAAGACGTTGACATTTTGATGGAACGGATTCTTACCGAAGCGAGAGCATTAGTAAATGCTGATGCCGGTTCCATATACAAATATGACGAGGGGATGCTCCATTTTACCTATACACAGAATGCAACTCAACAGAGTAAACTGCCGGCAGGTAAGAAGCTGGTCTATAATACTTTCTCGATGCCTATCAACAGGAGTTCCATTGCCGGTTATGTAGCCGATACCGGCGAGGTATTGAATATCGAAGATGCTTACCGGATAGACGAAAAATATCCTTTCCGCTTCAATAAAGAGATAGACCTGCAGACTAACTATAAAACTACTTCGATGCTTACCGTACCCTTGATAACAAGCAGCGGAAATATTGTCGGAGTTTTACAATTACTCAATGCCCTGAATAACGAGGGACGAGCGGTACCCTTCAGAACTTCCGATATCCCTCTGATCAAGCATTTTGCCAACAATGCAGCCGTAGCCCTGGAAAGAGCAGGGATGACCAGAGCGATAATTCTGAGAATGATTCGAATGGCGGAATTACGCGATCCGAAAGAGACCGGAGCTCACGTCAACAGGGTAGGGGCTTTTTCGGCAGAGCTGTATGAAGCATGGGCAAAAAAGCATCAGATCCCCGAAAAGGAAATGCATTATAACAAAGACCTGCTCCGAATTTCGGCTATGTTACATGATGTGGGGAAGGTCGCTACTCCTGACTCCATTTTGAAAAAGCCTGGTAAACTGACCGATGAAGAGTTTGTGATCATGAAACAACACCCTTTGACGGGTGCTCAATTGTTCTCAGACAAGCAGTCGGACATGGATATGATGTCCCAGGAAATAGCCCTTAATCATCATGAAAGATGGGATGGTTTCGGTTATCCGGGAAAAATTGATATCGAGACAGGTTTACCGCTGCCAGGCTGCGAAAAAGGTAATGGACAGGCTTGTGGTAAAAAGGGGGAGGAAACTCCTCTCTGGGCTCGTATCGTGGCAGTTACTGATGTTTATGACGCGCTCTCCTGCCGCCGTTCCTATAAAGAGCCGTGGACTCAGGATGATGTCCTGACAGAGCTGCAGCGTTGTTCCGGCAGCCAGTTCGATCCGGAACTGATAGAATTGTTCATCGGAATAACCGATATTATCCAGTCAATCCGCAAGAAATATCCGGACGAGGATTAAAAAACAGGGCTTCCGTTTCAGTAAGATGCGAAAGCCCTTATTACTTAAAGCTGTTTTTTCAATACTATCTTCCTAAGGGAAAGAATACTCCCTTTGTTCTTTCGTTATCTTCACTTTCTCTGACGATTTTTGCTACTATTCTGTAAAACCTTTTCTCCGGAGCGTCGCTGATAAAAGCACCGAAGTAGTTGGTCATTGTGGTGCCAAGCGGAGTAAACTCGCCATAAGGATCATTGGCATACTCAACGGTGTAGCGGTTTGCTCCCGGAACAATATCCCAATATATTTCAATAGTCGCATTCCCGGCATTATATAGGATGCTGACATTCTGAGGAGGATCCAGTTCGTTAGGGAGCGGTTTTTGCCAGGCACCGATGTCATAGGGAGCCACCCTGGGAGTATCGTTCATATCGGTTGTCACATAAGCCACGCTTACTCCGGCATCTATAGCGGGTGAATCATCGTGCAGGAAGATATTCCAGGGGTCAACGAACAAGGGGTCTCCGATCAGAGAGTTCGAAAAGTTACCGGTTGCAGGAAAGTCTGCCTCTGAGGTATAGTTTTCGCTGCCCCAGAGAACTTTGTTTTCATCCATACCGTAAAAGAGGTTGTAATCGATGAAGCTGACCTCTTCGGGAGCGGTAAAAACTGCTGCATAACCGGTTTGGTTATTAGAGAAGATATTATTAATAAACCTCATTTCGGAACAGCCGGTTCCCTTTTCGAAAGCCGATGAAGTTCCCTGGGCATTGTAATGGGTGAAACGGAAGGTGTTATTGACGATATCGGTCTTATTGGCATTAGCGATATACAAGTTCCTCTCGGGATCCAGGAGGTTTTGGTGATCATTCCTGATAAAGTTGTTGTAGATGTAATTAGTAAGTCCCGGTTCCTGATGAAGCCCGTCGAGATAGACTCCATACCCGCCCCTGTGATTGATATAATTGCCGAAAATCTGAAGCTTTCCGTTCATATTCAAGGCATCAATTGCGGTATTGGCAATCGGATCAAAATAGTTTCTTTGAATGGTAATGTTGTTCAGGTTCCGCAGGTAGAGTCCACGAGTGAGGTTAATGAAAGCATTCCAATAAACAACCAAATCATTATAATATTCTGTATCTGTCAGCCCGACGGCATAAAGAGCCGTGCCGCCGTCTGTAAAGGAACAGTCTTCAATAAGCAGTCCGTCAAAAACTTCACTATTGATTCTGATAAATGATCTCTCAACGTTAGTCGTACTTACAGCCAGGGCGCTGAAATCGCAGCTTTCGATGGAGATGTTTCTGTTAATACCCGTCAGTTCAACCGCAGTATGGAAGTCAGCATTAGGTATGTCGATATTAAAACCTTTTAAGGTAAAGAAATCCACTCCTCTCAGATTGAACAGATAGTTATCAGCAGCAGATGAAGGGTTATGGGAGAGAGTCACATCAGTTCCGGTAGAAGGGGCAACTCTTACTATCCTGTCCGGAGATGAAAGGGGGAATGGTCTGACGATGTAATTCTCGCCGATCAGGTCTTCGCTTACATAAATGCTTGTATTATTACTGACTCCCCGCCGTGATACGGCATCTAATGCTGCCTGAAGAGTTGGATAGTGTTCTCCGACGTTAATGACAGCAGCTACAGGAGTCAGATTATATTCCGGTACAATCCGGTTAGCCCCGATATCACGGCTCGTAATGAAGGAGTTTCCGTCCACGTCCTGATGGAAAGAGGCAACAGTTCCTTTTCCTTTCAGGAACTCAGATTTCACCATCCCTTCGGTATCGAGGAAAGGGTGAAGATAATATGATTCGGCACCCAATCCGGTGGCAGTGTGCCAGGCCTCGATACTGTCATAATTTATTCCGTCAAGAGTGGCTAAGAGAGTGCTGAGTGAGTAGAGAACGTTATTGCTCATTGTCAAGCCGGAGGCAGTAGAAGCCTGGAAAGCTTTTCCGCTCCCTTCCAGTACGAGAACGTTGTTGCGGATATTGTAACTGCCTGCTGATGAGATATTTAGAGAAATGTTCGTACCTGACTTATTTGTTTTTTCCAGATAGAGGGTATTGTGATCTATGTCCATATTGGCGACATTATTCAGGTCAACCCCTGTCAGGTTGGAATTGGAGTTATTGAGAGCGAGCAGAATATTGGATTGAAAAGCATTATTCTCTCCACTCAGATTAGAAAAAGAGATGAGGGTATGATTACTGAAAGTACCGGAAAGATTTGCAACATAGACTTTATTCTGTCTGACTATTGCATTATCATTGGAGTTGGAAATACTAATGGCTCTGAGAATGCCGCTCATGGTATTTTCTTTAATTAGAATGCTGTTCAACTGTGACGTTTCAACAGGAAATCTGACTTCGGAGAATTGATTGCCGGAAATTGAAAGTCCTGAAGGCTGCAGAAGAGGAGTGGCTGAAGAATGGCGGCTTTGAGAGTAACCGGTTTCGAAGTTAACAAATCCGGAGTCTTTTATCCTGATCCCGTTGACATAAGAAGTCCGGGCATTGACGGCAGTTGTTGCAGAGGTAAAAGAGCTTAAAGAGAAAGAACAATCAGAGAATACGATATCTCTGCTTTTTTGGGTAAGATTGACTGCATGACGGTTTATAGTAGTTAAGCCCTGGAAATCGATCTGCTTTAGAACAACCCGTTCAGCATTCCTGAAGGTAAACACAGCCTGATCGGCACCCATTCCGTCGGGAGCGGAAAAAAGGGGATTGGAGCGACCCGGTTCGATGGGCATGATCTTAAGATAGCCACCGGTCTCATCATTATATACTGCAGCAGGACGGGGGATATAGTTAAGCCGGTATTGATCATTTCTGACGCTGTTATCTAATTTGAGATAGAGGGTATCGGCAGTTGTTATTCCGATCCTTTCTATCTCTGTCAAGGCATCGTGCAGGTCTTCGAACTCAAGTCCCTGACCTACTGTGATCTCATTACCGGTAAACTGGTAAAAGCTGTGATAGAATGGAAACTCATAAGCTCCGATATCATAGGGAACATCTCTGAAACTACCCCAGTGATCGATCGTGACCCTGTTTGTCCAGAATGCTTTATCTTTAACCCAGGGGGAGTTTGACTGCATGGTTTCGGTAAAGAAGGGGTTAGCTATGTGTGAGTTCGCATCAAAATCGGGGAAAGCTGCTCTGAAATCGTTTAACGTGACATAAGACTGCTGGATTTTAGTTAAATATATCTCTTCCGAATAGTAGCAGTTATAATCTATTACCAGATTGGCTCCGCTTCCGGGAAGCTGGGCAAAATCAAGGATCAAGCCGTTGATTGCCCTGATGGCATTGTTGATGATCCTGCTATTCGTCGGGAGAGAATACCCCCCAATACCTTTAGCATTCGTTCCCGAAACGTCTATACTGTTGTGAAGAATGTCAAGATGATTTGAATTGCCGAACATCTTTATACCTTCAGGTCCGCCGTTGTTAGGTCCGATAATTCTGATTATGTTATTGGCTATCAGATTGGTGTAGTTACCTTCTGTATCTACGGAACCGCTACAACTACTTAACAGAATACCACTGTTGTTGTTTATTGAATCAATCTTGTTACAGGTAACCCGAAAGCCAGAAAGATTGTTCAGGCTGATGTTGTTGAAGAAGCTATTAATAAACTGATTGTTATCGATAACAATATCATCGGTCAAGATAATATGAACAGGTTTGTAATTTCCGGTAAACTGAGAATTTTTTAGGACAAGGTTATTACTTCCGGTATGAGGAGAAATGTATAATCCGTAAGTATTATTCAGGAATTCACACCCGTTAAACTCGATGTTTTCGATGACCGAGTCAGAAGCTGCGTAATAAGCACTCCGGGTTAAGCTTTCCTGCATAACACCGGAACCGATAAAGGTAGAATTGTTGAAAGTAACATCGGAGACAAAGCCGTAAGTCCGGACAAGATTGGAGTGAGTTGTGTTCTGATTCGAAAAGGTAACGTTCTGAAAATGAACGTAGCTGCTTCTTGCCAGGGTAACGAGATAGTTATCATCTGCTCCTGCCGGGTTATGAGAGATCGTATTGATTGCGTTCCCTTCTATTTGCAGCACGTTATCTGCTGAAGCTCCCGGGATTTTGCGGAGTGTAACATTTCCTGTATAAGGCTCAGCTAATACGAAGAAGACATCGGCGCTTATCCCTCTGAGAGCTGCCTGCTCGAGAGCAACATCAAGACTACCTAACAGATGCAGAGAACCAATCTGATAGGTTCCGGCTAACGGGGCATAGTCTTCATTGTATTCAGATTCGTAAGCACCGATATCGGGATTGGTTTCGTTTCTCTCCGTTCCGGCGATATCAGTTGTTATAAAATCAATCTGAGTTCCCTTGTTCTGCAAATATATGCTATAGAGCAGATAGTCATCTTCATCTTCGTCCTCGAAAACCGGGTCAAGTGACATTGAGTTCCTGAGGAGAGAGTTGGCAGCGAGGTAATCGGTATAATTAACGTAGTTGATGTTATTGTTGCGGATAGTGAATTTGCTCAGAGCAAAGATATTATTGTAGTCTTCTCCTGCTCTATCGGTGTTTCCCAGATTCAGAGCCATTCCTGTACCATACGCGATAATCTGGTTGTTCAGATAACTACCCTCTGTGTTGTTTGTAAAAGAAGCGGCATACGAACTCAATGAGGTTTCGGTTTTGAGGATCAAAGTATTATGAAACACTTTTGCATAGTTGCAGCCGGTGACATTAAGGGCATCTGCCTGCAGATTAAAAGCAGTTCCTTGATCGTTGAGACCGGAAACGGTAACAATGTTGTTATAGACGGCATTCGTATGCATTGCAGTCAAGGCAAAAGCAACGGAAGTGAGCTTTATACCGTGACTGCGGGTAGAGAGACGATTGTTGAAGATGTTGGGGTAAGCTCCGTTATTCATCTCAATTCCGAACTTAATGTCGGCTATAATATTGTTATTGATGACTGCGTAGTATGAGCGGTCAAGGTGAATAGCTTTGATCCCGTTGTTGAAGATATTGTCCGAGATCTCTATATTATGGAGATTCAATACGGCAGTACTTGTGGTAGAATGCAGGTGTATCTGAAAACCGCCGTCATGAAATTCATTACCGGTAATAACAATATCATCTATCCTGTCCGGATCAGAATCGGACAGCATGTAGATGAGGCTGTGGTGAACAGGATCAATGATGTCAAAACCGGAAAACTTGTTTTCTGCTATTGTTATCTCTGAAGAATCTCCGGCGACATAAATAGCTGTTCCGTAGAAGAGCTGGCTCTGAAACTTCAGCCCGCTGAAGGATAATCTGCTTGAGTTATCGACTTTGATGATGAAGTTATTGAAGCTGGAAGCGTTGGAATTGGTCAGTACAACATCACCCAACTCAGTTCCCTCAGCACGGCTAAGCTGAATCGAGTATAATCCTGAGGGATTTAATCCTGTTATCTCGATCTGTTCGTCATAGGTTCCGGAGTTAACAGAAAGGATAATGTCTCCGGCCATTCCATTTGTCTGAAGAGCATCTATAGCACTCTGGATAGTAGTGAAATCACTAGCAATTCCTCCGATAGTGTAAGCGCCTATCATAGGAGTTGCCAAAAGACAAGAAATACTTACAAAGCTGAAGAAAAGCAATAAAATAGAGTTTTTCATTAAGTGTACCTCGTTATTCAATGTTTTGGAAAATCATCAGTTTTTGGGGCTTAATAGCTGTCAATCTCCAATTCGACAGTTGTTAAAGAACCAATACGAGGTATAATGCCTATGTTATAGAGAATAAACATAGTTAGGCAGAGAAAAACAAAGAAGCGGAGGCTCCCTTTTTATCTGCCGGAAAGACATATCATTGATCAGAGTAGAGAATCATCTAAAGAAAATCAATCATCCAGTTCTTCAAAGAGGACTTCGACAGCCTTTTTTATCTGCACATCATCCCTGTTTATAATATTTTCAGGAGTCATTTCTATTTGAATATCGGGCTGGGCTCCCGTACCTTCCATGTTGATCAGATCCTTCGTAAACCAGCCGTGACCGGGCATACGCATGGAAGAACCGTCCATTAGCTGGTAATGTCCGGTGCCGATGACCCCGCCGCCTGTCGGCATTCCGATAACTTTGCCGAGTTGTTTCTGCTGAAAAAGAATAGGGAAGATCTCAGCATCGGAAAAGGAGTTTTCGTCAATAAGCAGAGCAATTGGTTTATCCCAAACAAGAGAAGGAGATGCTATAAGCTCATTGTTGTAAGCCCTTGAAGTGGTAAAAGCCGTGGAACGCCTGGTCAGAGTATCTATCAGCCAGTCACTGAGATTCCCGCCCCCGTTTCCTCTGACATCGATGATAATAGCATCTTTATCATAGTTTCTGGCAAACAGGTCATCAAGGAAGGGTTCAACGCGTGTGTGGGACATTTGTGGTATGTGAAGATAACCGATTTTGTTATCACTAAGCTCTTCGACTAATTCTCTGTTACGGTTAACCAGATCATCATAAAAGAGTTCATAAATGTCCCATAACGCTAAACCTTTAACAAAAACGTCTTTAGTTCCGGTGGAAGTTGCGATCTTGAGATGGATCTCTTTTCCCAGTTTATCTTCCAGCAGATCCTCTATACTTACATAGGGATTGATTTCCGTGTTATCAATGCTCAGGAGAAGATCTCCCTCTCTTATCCCGTATTTCTGATAGAGGGTTGACCCCCGATAGACATCACGAAAGCGAATCCCTTTCTCCAGGAGAGTACTATTGTCAAAAGAACAGGCTAAGTTAGCAAATTGAGTTTGATCTCTGCGTCCTTCACGGCGGGGATAAAAGCCGGTATGAGAGGCATCCAGTTCTCCGATCATTTCATCAACAATACTGGAAAAGTAACCCATGTTATAGGAGTGTTCAACGTAAGGTCTGTAGCGCTCATACATCTCATTCCAGTCACGACCGTGCATAGCGGGGTCATAAAACTCGTAACCGAATTCAGCCCACAGTTCATCAAATACACTTCTGTTCAATGCTATTACATCATATTCGTAGCTAAACTCGTTTTTGACTATCTCTTTTTTTCCGCTTTGAGGGTTAATCTTCAGCAGCTGATTATCGAGAACAAGGTAGAAATGCTCATTCTCCTGGTGATACTTGAAGTCGGTTTGAAAGTCGTTTATCCTTCCTGAAAGCGAGACAATCTCTTTATCGTTCTCACCTTCGTAATTAATTTTTCTGATGCTATAATTATTCTCCAGATAGTTCCAGTTTACATAGTAAAGAGTTGAATCGGACTCTATATGAACAGGATAATTGTAACCGGGTTTGTCGCTAATAGTCTTTATTCTTTTATCTATTCCTGCAATCTGGACCCGGAAAGTCCGTTCCTTTAGCGATTCTTCTATGGCGAGCCGTGCTTTTCTTGCCTCCGGCAGCTCTGCGAGAATATCATCCCAATGATCTTCAATCTTATTAAAATCAGGTTTGGGTATCAGATCAATCCTTACCAGCTCTTCTCCTAACGACATAAACAGCGTTTTCAGATCTTTGCCGAGATAAAGCCTCCCGATGTAGCTCGTACTGCTGAATAACCGACTGCTTGTCTTGTTGTGGAAATCGTAAAGTTTGAGATGCCTGCTATCATTCTGAGGATCTCCGACAACGTAAAACGCATAGTCCAGTTCGGGAGTAAAAGCCAAAAACCAAGACCAGACAGGTTCTTCTTGGAGGAATTCAGTTACCTGACCGGTTACGACGTCGAGCATTGCTACCCTATAATACTCTTCATCATCTTTGTAATGAATTGCAATCTTTTCCGGTGAGACAAGAAAGATCCGCTCGGTGTATTTACCTTCCGACCAGCTGTTCTTATGTATTATCTCCGGATCATTGATATCAAGCCAAAAGATCTCTAAACTACCTTGTTCTCTTTTGGTGAAGTAAACAGTTCGATTATCTTCCAGGATCAGGATTTGATCTATTCCTTTCTGGTCAAAAGTTAGCCTTCTTACCTCTCCGCCCTTTTCCGGCATAGCGAACAGGTCGTATTTATAGGAGAAAGCTATCAGTTTTCCATTGGGAGAGACAGCGGCATTGGAGGCGACATTAGAGTACTTCTCCTTCTTGATAAAATCAGGGAGAAAGTCTTGTTTGATAATGAGATCTAGTTCTTCGGCAATACCTGTTTCCGGATCATATTTCCAGATCTTATCGAACTTCTCAAAGACAATTCTGTCGTTTTCACGTGCTATCGAGATACAGCGAACAGACCAGTCAGCAAAAGAGGTTAACTGTTCCGGATTAGCGAAATCATAATCCTCAACCCGGAAGAGTTGAAATTTTTCTCCGTCCGAAGCGGCATAATAGATATAGGGATCAACGTGCGAATAGACCGGATATCTTGCTGTAGTATCGGTGAAAGTGAGCTGAGTATAACTCCCTGTCTCGGTATTGTACTCCCAGAGATTCCCTGCAATGCTCCCTCTGTAAGCCGGTCTGTAGGGATCACCCTTCAGATTGAAGACTATCTTCTTTTCACAGGGTGAAAGTTTGCTAAACCGATGTGAGATGGGAGTTATTTCTCTTGCTCTCTTGCCGTCAGGAAAGAGCTCATACTGACTCCAGCCGGTGTGATAATGGTATTTTGTTCCCATGAGACGCTCACTGTCCTGATACCAATCGCTAAGCGATATGTCGCTACCCTGGTAAACCGGTTGAGCAAAACCACCCTCCGAAGGTATGAGATAGATACCCTCTTTTCCCTGCCGTTCCGAGATAAAAGCTATCCATTTCCCGTCGGGAGAGAAGATGGGAAAACTATCCTGCCCCTCCGAAACCGTTATCCGTTTAGCCTCTCCACCTTCAAAAGGAACCAGCCAGAGATCGGACATATAGCTAAAGCAGACCATGCTGCCGTCGGGTGATATTCCCGGAGTTTTCATAAAGCTTGGACTATAAGCAAGCAGACTGTTAGTTATTAAAACGATCAGAACTGTTAGCATTGATTTCATGTTCTTTACCTCTATCTATTGCTTTTTAAAACTGATTTTTCATCTTTAAAACCGTGTATATAAATCTAAAAGATGATCAGATGAAGGAAGAAAAATCTGGGGAAACCTGTCAAGAATCAATATCAGTCTTCCGGGAGCTTCTGACCAAAGGAGCAGGATCTCCCGCAGAGGGAGAGGGGAGACAAGTGAAGGAAAGCGGTTCCTTGTCAGAAATACTGAGATTGGACATGAAAAAATGTATATCAAGAAAAACCCCTTCTCAAGCTGGCAGAGAAGGGGTTTAACTTCGCTGTTTTGACCACCTAAAACAGTCATTTAACAGCTTTTTTTATCGTATCATCTTTACCGATTATCTGGTAACGGGTAAGGGTGAAGCGACAACACGATAATAACGACGGTTAGATGCTGCTTCGCTGTATGTTGTTACGGAACTATCCTGGTGCATCAACAATTGCCACCCTTGCAGCGGGTCAGATTCATTAGTTACCGGCTCAGATCTGGCATATATCTTGTAGGAATTGGCACCTTCCACGGTATTCCAGTTAAGGTAGAAGACTCCATTCTCCAGGTAAGCGGAGCTGATAATCGGAGTTGCCAGCACTGATGCGGTCTCTCTGGTGTGAATATTACTGAGATGGAAATTTATCTCCGGATCAATTCCACTCGGTCTTTCCATATAAAAACCGAGTTTGACGGTTCCTTCCACTCCCGAAAGACTTACTATAACCTGTTCTCCGCCGGCTGCAACCGGATCACCATTCAAACCGGAAAGTGAATATATCGTGTTGCTTGCCGACCAGGTTACACCGTTATCAGAGGATACTACAACTGCAAAGAAGTCCTGCGTTCCAAGTTGAGCCGGTTCTTCGCTATTCAACTCTGTCACGGCAATATCGAAGACAAGTTCGTAGTCTGCCTCTAAATCGTTCATATCGATCGGAGGGCTTATGAACCAACGGTGAACTGATTCCGAGGTAGCAACTCTCAATCTGATCCTTGCTCCCCAATCATTTTCCGGATTATTGGCGAAAGATGCACTGACCCAATCTGCGCTTGAGCTTGGCGAAAACTCGCTGTTTTCAGTTAAAACTCCGAAAGGCTTTTCCCAGTCTGTCGGTGGGAAGGGCATCAGATTAACCGTAAATGGAACTGAAATTGTCGGATCGTAACCGGTTCCGGATAAAGATATCTGATAATCACTCCTCGGAACAGGAATGTCTTCAGTATTACCATGCAGGGAGGCAGAGGGAGTAATGGAAATGCGTTCGGAGAGTTCTTCACTGATCACGATAGAGGCGTTTTTCGAACCTTCCGAGTCAGGGGAGAACCTTACTCCGATAACAGCAGTATCGTGGAGGATCAGATGAACGGTTTCTTCTAAATTATCAAGGATGAATTGATCGGGATTATCTCCCGTCAGACTTATCTGCGAAGGATCTATAGTCAAAGTTCCTGTTCCTGCATTACTGATGATGAACTCCTGGATGACACTTTCCGTATAAAGATTCTGGACACCGAAATCCATCTCATTGAGCGAGACTTCCAATACCGGGTTTTCAGGTATCTCTGAAACCGAGAAATTAGTTACATAAAAGCGGTTATTGGGAGTTAATCCGAAAGGTCTTTCGGCATAAAAACCGATCTTTACGGTACCGGCAATGCTTTCCAGATCGATCGAAACAGTCTCGCCGGCAGGAGAAATCGTCTCGGGAAACTCCCAGCTTTTCAGGATATTGTTCTGACTCCAGGTAACGCCGTCATCATAAGAGATAACGACAGCGATCAGGTCATTTTCACCTAAATCAGTTTGCTCGGAACCGGCGGAAGGGGTCAAAGCTATATCGAATTCTAAGCGCTTGTTACCGGAACCAAGATCTATGGGGGGTGTTACCAGCCAGTGATTTCTTGCCCCCACTATTTGAATATGAGCGCTGTTGTTAACTTCACCGGTGTTGGCAAAAGGATGATGGTTCCAGACGGAGGATGCCGGAGTCAGTTCACTGTTTTCAGTCAGCAGTCCTGAGTATATTTTCCATTCGAGAGGGGGGAAGAGGGAGCCTGTAAACGCTTCTGTATGTGGCGGGATTATAGTTCCGTCATAACCAATACCTTCTAATGTTATATCGTATGAAGTTCTTTGAGTATTATCTGACCTGGGGTTTCTTGTCACATTGCTTGAGAATCTCACCTCTTCACCAAACGGATCCTCTATTCTTAGTATTGCATTTTTTGCGCCAAGGGAGAGGGGAGAGAAAGAGACGGAGAAGCTGAATGATTCACTCATGCCTAAATAGATCGTCTCTAAGAAGTTGTGAGAAAACTCAGCAGCATGGTCTCCAGTTAAAGAAATATCCTCAGGTCTGACTTCGAGTAAACCACCTCCTGTGTTTGTAATCGTGATCAGTTCGATATTGCTTGTCTGGTTGATATGAACTGCATTAAAGTCAAGATGATCAGGATTATATGAGAATTCAGGAATAACAGGGAAGGGTTCGAAGTTTACATTCAGAGTAAAAGGAGTAGTTTGTTGCCCTTGACTCGTCGAAACTATCAGATAATAGAAGCCGGGATCAAGAACAAAGCTTTCGATAGCAGCAGTTGAAGCAAGATTTACAGCATAGGCAAGAAGCGGTGCCGGAGAACCAGGATCAGGTGTATTCTGCATCAGGAAGATGCCCACCATGCTCGTTCCAGTGATATCTGCAGAAAACCACCCTTCGTCAAAAACTTCAAACTGAGCGACAAAATCATTACCGCCAATAAACATGCTGTTAGGGAGAATATCGGTACTGGAATAATCATTACCGTAATGCTCGGTATGATCCTGATAGTTAGTCAAGGGGAAGCTTTCAATGACAAATGGGTTCTCCCATGTTGAACCGGCAGGTCTTGGCAAAGCCTCTCCGGTGAGATTTATTGTGGAAAGACTTCTTTGGGAAGCACTGCGGTCTCTTTTACTTTGCTCAAGTGATATATTACTCTCCCTGAGCGGGATATCACTGCTAAAGATTTCTACATAAGCACTCTTTGGTCCTGCAGTATCAGGGGCAAAAGTTACTCCGATGTTGGCGGTGGTATCTCCGCTAAGTACTATTGTTTCGGTTATTTCGCTCAGAGTAAAGTCGAGATAGTCATCACCCATAAGCATCACATTCCCCGGGTTTATGGTAATTGTTCCATCTCCTGCATTGGAAAGAGTGAATTCCTGAACAGTCGATTCGCTGTTTACTCTGATCTCTCCAAAATCATGGGAACTGGGTGTTATGACAAGTTCGGGAGGTAAGGGCTGCCAAATCGTTATATCGTCTATTGCGAACCCTTCATCAGTTATAGATGAGTTAGAGAGAAATCTGAAACGGAACATGATCATTTCCTGATTGGCCAGTTCCGAAGGTAAAGCGGTTGAGTAAAGCGTCCAACCGTCGGAAGTGCCTGACCACATAGGCAGGGGGAAAGACCCGATGCCCTCATCATTGTTATAGAAACCTTCTGCTACATAAACATAATACCAGGAGGTACCATAATCTATCGAAGTCTCCAGAATAAGATAATCTTGATCTTCTTCCGTGCGGAAATTCATCCGGACAGAGAGGTGAGGGTTATCCAATTCGGAAAAATCAAAGACGGGAGAAACTAACCAAACATCCGAAAGATTTACATAATCGTATTCGAGAATGGTCATCCAGCAGGTCGTGCCGCTATACGCTGAATTGATCTCTGCTTGAGCAGGTGTGCCTAACTCCCAGAGATACATGCTGCTGTTTGCGTCTCCGCTCCAGTTGCCATGACCATTCTCGAAGTCTTCAAAGTAGGGGAATTGACTTATTCGAACAGGCTCTTCTTCATAGGTAAAAGACCAGATCGGACAATTCAGGGCATCTTCACGGCTCCTGTTTCCGGTTCTCTCTCTGCCCGGAGGATCGGTCGTAGGGATTACCTGCCAGTAGTAAGTCTGACCAAAAGTGACTTCGAAGAAGGGACTTATTTCATGGTAACCCGTTCCACCGACGACGTAGGTTTCGGCATAACCCTGCATATCGGGTTCTGTGCTTGCTCTGACTCTGAACCCGATGGGATCGGAGTAAGTCGGTGTATTTGAATAAATCCAGGCCAGTTTGGAATGAACCGATACGTTTTCAGAGTTATCGGCAGGGGAGGGGGTGTGAGCGATATAGGGGTATGGGGGATAATTGACTACTTTAACGTCATCAATGAACCAGTGGTTCAGATCATAGGGAAGACCTGAGAAGACCCAGGCTATGCGCAAACTGTCGGAGCCTACACCATGCTCAAGGTCGGTCAGGGTCAAACGGACTGCCTCTTCTATTATAGAACTGCTGACGTTTTCCCATTCCTGAACCGGGTATTCGTCTAATCTGTCGATTGCTAAGACTTTCAGGGTAAAAGAGTTAGAATAATGATCACAAGAGTGCTTAAAGGCAAGCTCAAGCTCAACGTAGTCAGATGTATCAAGATAAGGGGAGTATAAGTAGTATTCGCCTGATGGTTGGTGTGACCACTCATATCTCATCTCCGGTGCCTCTCCACCCGCTAAGCTGCTGTTTGTGACATACCAGTATGTATCGTCTCTCTCCCAGTCCGCAGGGATCGTATTGAGAGCTACATCCGAAAAATCTTCATCGAGCAGGAGATTGACGATTCTTTCTATTCCCTCTCCGTAAAGGGAAACATTGTGAATATCTCTTGTCCGGTTATTATAGGCAGGTTGATTGCTTCTTACAACGGAAAGGTCTCTTGCTCCGTTAAGATTATCGTTTATTTGCAGGGATGCTTCTTTGAGTCCTATAGAAGTTGGAGCAAAACTTACCCAGACAAATACCGATTCTCCTGAGTATATAGGCAGAGTTTCAGTAAAGGGGATGTACAGATCGAACTGAGAAGCGTCTATACCGGTGATTTCGAGGTCGGAAGGAGATAATTCAATGACTCCGTATCCTGTATTTGTGATTTCAAATTCAACTTCTCTGGTGATCCTTCCCTCTTCTATCATACCGAAATCATAAGACAGAGGATAGATAGTCATTTCGGGAGTAGCTGCATCCCAGATTGAGATATCGTCAATAGCGATGCCGTCGTAACTGACTGTGGAGTTGGAAACGAAACGAAATCTCAAATAAACTATGTATTCGTTTTCCAAACCGTCTAAGGAAGTACTGAATTCTCTCCATACTCCATCTATTCCGGGAGAGTTACCTGACCATTTAGGGGGTGATAATGAGCCGCTGCTGCCGGTATTATTGTAAAAGCCAGTATCCCCTGTTACTTTCTGCCAGCTGTTTCCCCAGTCAACAGAAGACTCCAGTATCATTCCGTCATAGCTGTCTTCACACCAGATGTTTAACCAGACAGAGAACATAGGGAGATGAACTTCCGAAAAGCTCAGCGGGGGAGAGATTAACCAGCTGTCGGCATTATGGTCATAGTCTGCATCTAAATAGGTCATCCAGGCATTAAAATCACTATAGGCGCTATTGATGACACTGTTAAATTCATCAGGGCTTCCCAGTTGCCATTGATCATTGCCTGCGTCAGCACCACTATACCAGCCTGCAGCTCCGGCTTCAAAATTCTCGAAATACGGGTAGTCTGTCAGGACAGCTAAACCGGAAAGAGGAATCTCATGGATCTCTCTTGTTACGGCTTCTCTGGCAATTGGAGTTATTTCCGTAATATTCAGATTACCGCTGCGGCTTAGATTGTCGTTTATACTTAGAGCAGCCGTTTTTTGACCTATGCTGCCGGGTAAGAAAGTAACACTGATAACAGCAGATTCCGAATTATCAAGATAGGTAGTCTGAGTGATGTTATCAAGATAAAACTCTAAGGCATCGGGTCCGGTTATCTCAATATCCCAGGGATTTAAAACAATCGTACCATCTCCGAGATTAGTAATAAGGAATATCTGTTCATAAGAAACAGAACCCGGTTCTACTATCCCGAAATGGCCAAAGGGGGGAACGATATGAAATTGCGGAAATACAGGGTCCCAGTGAATAGTACCATAATACCCCGTGTCATGATAATCTTCTCCGGCAAACATTCCCGAGTAATTACTAAAGGTTACCGAGTTCCAGGGATTGATACGCTGCACATTGTATAAACTGCCCCAGGTATTCTCAGGAAATCTAGCCCCGGTTATATTGTATTCTCCGGTTGCATTAAATCGGAAAAGCGTTCCGCCACTTTCTCCGTTGCGGAAAGTACAGCCGGTGAAGGTGTGGTCGGTATCAACATAGGAACCGTTGCCAATATTGATACCGGTTAAATCCATCCGCTCGAAAACTGTGTATTCGGCTCCGATAAGAGAGTTATTATTTGCCGTAAAGGAATAATATCCGTCACTGCTGGTAATGAGAACCGGTTCTGCAGGAGTTCCGAGAGAGTAGAACTGCCCACCGGAATCAATAGTAAGAGATGAATTGTCAAACAAATCAAGAACAGAGTTGCCGGCTAAAGAGAATTTTGCATCAGCTCCGACAGTTAAACTACCTTCGAAAGCTAAAGTATGACCATTGAGGTTAATTAGTCCTGAGTCAAGGCTTAATGTCGTCCAACCGGTCAGATTGACATCTCCGGAAATGTCGACAATACTTTCCTCACTTTTATCAATCAGTAAGGAACCCATCTGAGCATTTCCTTTCACATAAAAATCTATGTCGCTTTCATCTATGAGTTTAACTATACCGGTATCATCATTAAAGGAACCGTTTGACTCTACCAGAAAGTCTCCGTGGAATTCCTTTGCTCTTCCGGATAGTCCGTATGACCAATCTCCATTTAGAATCTTGAAGTCACCCGTTACAATTGTGTCTTTGAAAGGCTTGACACTACCTCCGGTTTTATCGACAATAAGATCAGCAAAGAAGAAATGCGCAGCATAGTCGCTATTTAAGGTCTGATTCGTACTGCCGTTCAAAATCACTCTGTTGTTAGTTGCAGCATTGAAACCGGTAGGGTAAGAGAAGAGGTCATTTCCGTCATAGAGATTACCTGAGAGGCGGAGAGTGTTTAAGGTCTCTGAAGAAGTAATGTCCAGACCGCCACCATCCATTATGCCAAGGTTACCCCTAACATCAAGGGTAGAACCATCACCCAGCTTCATCAATCCGAAAGTGATGCCCAACCATCCTTTTACTGTCATTGTTGCGTCGTTCATTATCGTCAATTCTACCAGGTCAGGGGTACTCTTGTTAACTCCAACATTGTTGAATGATTCAGTGGAGACTTGAGCATTGCGGTCGAAATTGAAGTTAACTATGCCGTTCCCTTCAACAAACCTGTTTGCTCCAGTATCATTTATCCAGCTTCCTTTCAGATTGATAACAGAAGATTCATTTGAGCCGTTCAAATACCCTCCGGTAAGATTTACATTGCCGTTAACATTCAGGGTATGATTCAGAACACCAAAGGTACCTGAGTTTATCGTCAGATTATTGATAGTTATATCGCTGCTCAGATAACACGCGCCTGAGCCGGTTTTGCTGATAATCAGATCATTAAGATAGTTTCCGGCAAGCATCTGTATGTCAGCAGACAAAGGACCGATCAGTTCAATAGCTCCGCTATTCTGTTGAAAACCAGGTTGCATAGCTCTGATACCCCAACCGACTTTTACCGTACCACCATTGATTGTGAGGTTACTTCCCGTTCCGAATTGCATACCGCCGTTGGTGATTTCTAATGAACCTCCATTGATAACGGTCTCTCCGGCAAAGCTATGGTAAGCTCCGGTATAATCAGCCTGTATATCACAAAATCCGCTGTTGATAGTAAGAGTAGAGCTTGCTCCCTGAAAGAGGGTATCATAAATTGTTATACCTCCGCCAGTGATGAGTAGATTACCATATATAGCCAATTCTGAGCAGGATAGCGAACTTTCTTCGGAGAGCACAAAGTCTATACTGTTAGTGCTTACGGAAAAGATGCCTTCTACCCATAGGGAAGTGTTGTTCAGTGAAAGCCTGTTGTTGTCGGCAATAGTAAAGTCCCCGTTTACATCGATAAAACCATTTTCATTGCTGACAGTATTATTGATCTGTGGTGAGACAGGATTGTTTTTTGCTATTAGCACATTCCCGAATTTCTGTGAACCGGTAATACTATGGATTGCTTTTGGTTCAGTACCTTTGAAAACAACTAAGTTGTTTCCTTGTAAAGATGCTAAGCCCCCATTGAAGTACCAGTCACCGTAAACATCAATCTGACCGTTATTTACATCTGCAGATGAACCGCTAAGCCATTTGACATCCCGCATTACTTTGAGCAGATCGTTTGCTGAGTTCATTCTAAGAATACCGGTTATGAGCAGATCATTTTCAATAGTGACTGTCTTGCCGCTGATGTCCAATATTCCTGAGTAGATATCGAGATCATTATCAATTGCAATGTTTGATAAAAGGCTTACGACGGGATTAGATCTATCCTGATTGTTATCTCGTTCTACTCTGGAAGCACTGCCTTTGTTGATTATCAGATTGTTGAAGGCAGTGGCGTTTGCTGAGAAGATTGAGCTGTTCTCTGCTCCGGCAATTTCTATAGTTCCATAAGCAAAATAGAGATTCAATCTTTCGTTTCTGAAGTTCCCATAGGAAATAATTTTCCCTCCTGAGATACCGTTAACCAGACTGTAACCATTATCCTCGAAAGTTATCCCGTTATCTATGATGTTGAGATTACCTCCGCTCATTGTCAGGTTACAGTTACGATTGAATGGTATTCTGGCATCTCCGTTGCCGCCATAGATATTCAGGTTACCATAAGAAATATTGAAATCAGCTTCCAGATTGATTGTTTGGGCTGAATCCTGATAAAGATTTATGGTTCCGGACTCGAGAATATAGCCCCCTTTTACTCCGTTCCCTTCGAGATCATAAGCTGTAAAAATGCCGTTGTTCCGTACTCTGATACCACCGGATGTCCATTTGTAGATATTGCACTCAACTTCGGAATCATTAATAATCAGGTTACCACTGCTGCTGTTCTCAAGTGTATCAAAGCTGACGTCCTGAATGATCTGATCTCCTGTTCCGCTGAATTTTACAGTGCTGTTAGCTCCGGCGAAATTGGTCGGTAATCCTGACAGGTTGTGCCAGTTACCCTTTATCTCAATAATTCTGTTATGACCAAACATTACCGTTTGATTACGAAACTCAATATTGCCGTGTAATAAGATATTGGAGGCAAGAGTGATGAATGAGTTTTCCAGAGCCAGATTGTTTATTCTACTGCCGACAGAGATTGAGAAAGCACTATCGGAGATACCTTTGAGGATTAGTTCGCCGGAGTTGAAAACGATATCTCCAGTAACCTGATAAAGAGTATTGATGGTTATATCACCATTATAGTCGTTTTGAAAACAGCCTTCTGCAGAGACTACTAATCCCTGCTGTAAAAATAGATCAGAAGTTGAGTCAGATAAGTAGATAGCCCTGGCACTACCTGATTTATTGACAGTTAGCTTCCTGATAGTAGCCACAGGGGAAGAATTGAGCAGAATCTCAGAGTCAGAAGAGCCGGAAAAGGTCAGGTTAAGTCTGTCTAAACTGACAGTTGCTCCTTGCATTATGTTAAAGTCTCCGGCAACATTCATCTCGATTGGATTCGCTATAATCACTGATCCTAATTCACCAACGCTTAGACTACCACCAAGGTTGGTTGTTGCTGTGTTTCCCAAAAAGGTAAGCAATCCGCTAACTGCGATATTTCCGGTTACATTGATGGTCGGTTCAGTTAGTGTGAGTGTATTGTTAGGGGTGATAATAATAGAGCCGGCATTAATCGTGGTGTTTGTCAGGCTGCCGGCATATTGACTGAAGATTTTTAATCCTCCCCCTATGTTAAATGTCAATGGCTGATGATCACTATAAATCCTTCCTGTAATAGTAAAATCGGTATTGATATTAGTCGTGCTGTTGTAAAAAGTAACGTCAGAGTTCTTCAAGATAGTTAAACTGTTGATGTCGATAACAGTGCCTGAGGGTACTATTGGCATATTATTGCTAAGGGACGTAATGATAACATCGGTATTCTGTCCCGGAATAGTGTTCATAGCCCAGTTATCCGGATTGTTCCAGTCTTCATCAACACCGCCGATCCAGCTCCCTTCCGAGAAGTATGATATATCTAATGAAGCATGAGCAGACTCGTTACTCCAAACGACAAGAGCATAATGCCCGGCTTGAGATATATTTACAGTACTTTCAGCTAAACCGTCTTGCATGTTAGCAGAAAAGAGGTTATTACTCTTAGCTTTATAAGGGTCGTCATTTGAGCTGTACAATGCCATGCCCAGATTTTGATGACCTTCACTATGAATTCCTGCGAAATGATACTGCCCCGGACTCAGATAGACGCTATATATCTTCACTACTTCATTAGGTTGCATGACCAGAGTTGTTTTTTGGTTTTTTGTCAGATATTCATTCCCTACAGCTCTGGTAACATTAGCGGGGGCATTGTTTGTAATGTTTCTAATCTTAAAACCTCTTTCATGGGGAGAAACTAATGACTGGTCAAAAACGATGAAATTCGCTCCCTGCACTGCAAGAGATTTTTCAACAGTGCTGTTGAATGTTGGGCTGTTGTGCAATTCCAGATAAAACCTCGCTGCCGGATCAAATCCTCTGACCCCGATCACTTCCCAGACATTGGATTGATTGATGGTATTGCAGGCGATATAGTACTGTGGATTATTGTCCGTTTGCTGCGAATAGTTTATGTCTTCAACTGTTCCGCCGGGTCTAATTCGGAAATTTCCCTTAGAACCGTCTCCACCGAGGATATCAGTTCCATCATAAGCCTGAACTGCTATTCTCCCCTGTTCTGTTGGTGTGCCGGGAATAATCCAGTCATACCAGTACTGATCGGTTATCCCTTCTGCCAGAACTTCCCAGGTCGATAGAGAACCGCTTCCTCCGTCAGAGCTGTAGAATATTCTGAAGTCCTGATTAAGAGAAGATGCTTCCCAGAGTATTTCCCGTGCTTCTCCGCTGAACCATTCTTCTGCTCCATTTTCATCACCGTGCCAATCAGTAACCCCGTGTGGATGTAGAATTTTTAGATGAATACCATACCCATCACCGGGCAGTATTTTACTTACATCATCGAATTCACTGGAATGAAGATTCTCTATCCAGGGTCTATTAGGATCATGAACAGCTACGTAAGTGCTGTCGGCTGCATATCCCATTGCCGTTACAGAATGTCTCGGTATATTGCTGATAGTAGGTCTGTTTTCGTTGATACAACTGACCTGATAGTTATAGTTAAATGATCCTCCGCCTGCATAGGTGCTGCCGGTATAGCCGTTCTGATTTAAGATATTGCAGATTCCCGGAGCGGTCATATTGGATTGTGTACCGCCGGTACTTTCGTTTGTTTCCATTACTATTGCTAATTCCTGAGTAAGATTAGGAACCCGGTGATCATGATGTTCCTCGACAGGATCCCATCTGAAAGCATGATAATCGATAAGATTGGAGTATATTTGCGAGGAGTGTACGGCATTTACTGAGTTATAGTCATACCAACCTAATAGAATAGCCCCTGCTGTCGGCGAGCAACCGTAAGACCATTGATAAAAGGGCATATATTCATGATTTGAGATATAGGTATAAGAACGTGAGACGGTTCTTCCATTGTTCAGGAATTCGTCCCACTCTCTACTGAACTCGGACAGCTCGGAGGGTTCTTTTAGGCTTCTCAGGTCTTTTACAGTATCCCGGAATTGATCTTCGTCCATCAAGCCTGCCGGAGGCAGGATCTTTAGATAGAGCTTTTCCCCTTTTGCTAATACTTCATACCAAATATAAGCCTGATTAATGTAGATAATATTGCCAAAACTGTATTCAGATATTCCTTCCTGAGCGAGAATTCTCTCTCTCACCCGGTAAGTACTGTATTCGTGAGAAAGTCCTTTAGAATACTGTCTGATAACCGGCATATCCTTCCGGGCACTGACAACCATGTTAGCAAATTCTTCGCCTACCCAATCAGCATGCCATAATCCTTCTGCCTCGTTGTTTATCCTTTCCAGTAAAATTTCACGGTCAGGAAACTGATTATCAACAGAAAAGTTAAATCGCCAGCCTATCAGTTTACCATTTTCATCGTGATAGGGCAGAGGCTCATCACTATAGCAATCACCCCAAAGATGTTTCGCGTTGCGGAAAGCAATCTCAGTTGCCTCTGTCAAAGATATGGTTGTGTCATCACCAAAAAGGGTGGTTGCAACAACCAGCAACAATACCAGAAAATATAGAATTCTCTTAATCATTAATCCTCCTGTGGACTAGTAATCGCTTTATTTTTTTTGAATGAATTTACATTAACTTCTCGGCTTTGGTTGAGGCTCTCTCTATTGTGAGATGTTGTTCCCGAATTCTGTTTTTTGGGTCTGTTCATCATTCTCCTGTTCTGGCTTAGGGGAGAATAGTGAGTTCAATTGATTCAAACGGTAGGGGTGTTTCAGAGAGGTAAAGACTCCATAACGGACATTATCTATCGTATTGCAAAGACCTGAATCGCTCACAATAACAACTCTTACAGCGGGATAGGTCTTGTTAATGTAACGGATAATGCTGAAATCATCAAGATTCGATAAACAATAAAGCACAGCCTCAATAGCTCCTCCGGCGAGTATCTGAAAAATTGCCTGCTTAGTTACTGCTGCATAGACTTCACACTTATAGGTCTGGAAGTAGTCTCTCAATTCTGTTTCTTCAGACTGATTTGCTTTAGCAATGAGAATCTTCATCTTTTATCCTTACTATTTTTCTTTGGTATCTCTTATGCATTCTTATCTTCTAATGGTTACAGATATCTAATTTAGACAATAACCAACATTTGTGCCAATTGGTTATTGTGTTCTGAGGCAATAAGTTAAGGATTTATCGATAGTTCAGGTATTTTTCCTCATTATCCGGTTTCGGATAGTGGTACGGCAATATAGCAGCGTAAGTAGTAATGGAGTTGCAAGTTAAGGTTTTTATCCGAATTCGGATAACATATCCGATTTCGGATAGTGGGTTCAGGGGAAGTTCGACTCTATTTTCAGTTAGAGATAGAAAACTATGCTAAAATATTCAGTAGCTTTTGATTATTGAGACCAAGCAAAGCAATTTCTACGATACTAAAACTTTCTCAAAGCCTGCACTTTTAGCAGGTAAAATTTTCGCTATTAAAAGAACAGAACCGACAGTAGTGAGTTCATGCTTATGCCTATGCAGCTCTTTTTTACTCAGTATCAAAACCGGGTTCATGAAGCTAAAGATAATCAGAGGAAGAGACATAAAACTATCCAAAAGATGTAAAGATTCAATATCTTTCTTCCGTTGAGTGTTTCGAAAGTTTATGAACAACTGAATATGATATCTCGCAGAGGGAGAGGGGAGAGAAGTGAAGGAAAGCGGCTCTTTGTCACATTTAATCAGAGTTGGCATGAAAATGTATATATCAAGAAAAAACCCCTTCTCCAGCTGGCAGAGAAGGGGTTTTCAGTTTGCTGTTTTGACCAGCTAAAAACAGTCCAATACAGCGTTATTTTATTAGATCATGTCTACCGGTTATCTGGTAACGGGTAAAGGTGAAGCTACTACCCGGTAATAACGACGGTTAGATGCTGCTTCGCTGTATGTTGTTAAGGAACTATCCTGCTGCATCAACAATTGCCACCCATTCAGTGGGTCAGTTTCATTAGTTACCGGCTCAGACCTGGCATATATCTTGTAGGAGTTGGCACCTTCCACAGCATCCCAGCTTAAATAGACGGTACTCCCTGCTACACTGATAGTAACATTCTGAGGGGATTGAAGAGCTCCGGAAACTTGCGGAGTTGCTTCAACGGTGTTAGAATGTCCCGATTCTCCTTCTTCGTAAACTGCCGTAACGTAGTACTCGTAAGTAACGCCATTTACAACATTATTATCCGTATATTCCGTTCCTTCCACCGGTTCTTCGTTGATCTGTTCACTATTCCGGTAAACATTGTAACCCAGGAAAGAGATGCGGGAGCTTCTCTGTTGGAAATAGTCCTTATCTGAGTTCAAATTTATATCGTTTCCGTCCGGCCTTACAGGAGGGTTAATGTCATCCCAGCTCAGATCAACGGCTCCGTCCCTCGCTGTAGCTGCAAGGTTTTGAGGAACCGGTAAACTGAGAGTGGTAAAAGACATAACTTCACTCCAGGCTCTGCCTCTCGGATTGTCTGCAAAGGCAATGTAGTAAATGTCACTTCCCTGTTCCAGGTTTTCGGCTAAGGCGGAAAAACTCTCCCCGGGACTGCTGGAATTAACTAATAAACCAGAATTAGCCGGGTCAGGATCGGTGTCATAGTAGAAACCTTTTTCCAGGATGGGGAGATCTCCCGTTGAGGTTATTTGAGCATTTAATACTGCCTCAAAATAGTTAACCTCTGTAGCAGCATTTGTTATAACAGCAGGAGAGTCTCCACCCAGAATAATCCCATCCAGATGCCAGCCGGTTATGTTATAGCTATTACCGTCGAAAACCCAGGCAAGTCGCAGATTGTCAGCTCCCACTCCATGTTCTGCTGTGGTCAAAAGATAATCCAGTTCTTGAGCAGCGAGACTGGAATCCACATTCAACCATTCCTGAATCAGGTAGCTGTCAGTATCAACGATGGAATAGATCCGGAGATCGAATACACCGTCAAGATGATCCACCTGCTGTTTGAACGTTAGATCGATCTGACTGAGACCGGAGGTATCGAAAAGAGGAGAGAGGAGAGTCACTTCACCGATGATGTGAGGATCGAAACTGAAGAGCATTTCAGGGCTTTCAGAACCGGCTTGGCTGGTGCCGCTGACCCACCAGTTGAGATGACTGCTTTCCCAGCCTGCGGGGAGGCTTCCCTCATCTTCGATACTGAAGCCTTCATAGTAGGGAACATTTTCTGTTACAAGTTGATAGCCAAAACCGGTTATCCCAATGGAATGAATTTCGCGCTCAAATGACCTGCTGTGGTTTTTGATAAATAATTCCCGACCCGGTGCACTTCCCTCAACAATATTGATCACGGCTTCTTTTTGTCCGGTTTCATTGGGTCTGAATTTAGCTCCGATCGTTGTACTCTGACCGGAACTCAATTCAACAGGAGAACTTAGGTTGATCAGTTCAAATTCAGCCGGATGCCAGCCAGCGAGAGAAATATCATCCGGACTGAGATACAACAATCCTTCTCCCGTATTGGTTATCTCAAAATACTGAACAGGTGAACTCTCGTCCACTTCTACTCTCCCGAAGTCATGTGAGGAAGGATTGAGAGTAAGAATCGAATACTCACGTTCCCAAATCCGGATATCATCAATAGCAAATCCTTCTTCTGTGACCGATTCGTTAGAGGCAAAACGGAAACGGAGCCGTACCTGCGGTTGGTGTGCCAAAGATGAAAGAGAAGTGCTGAATTCTGTCCAGCCTCCGCTATTGCCAGACCATTTGGGTACGTTAAGCGGTCCCAGTAAAGAGGTATTGTTGTAAAATCCTGTATCGGCTTCCACATAGAACCAGTTGCTGCCGCCGTCTATTGTAGCTTCCAGGATCATACCGTCATAATCAGGCTCAGTCTGATGATTTATCCGGACGGAAAACATCGGCTCATCCAAAGCTGTAAAATCAAAGAGTGGGGAACGGAGCCAGATATCAGCACCGTTCATATAATTTCCCCCTAAGTTTGTCATCCAGGCATAATCTCCGCTATAGGCACTGTTGATAACCGTCTGAGACGGTTCTCCCTGCTGCCAGATATTCATACCGGAGATCCTGCCCCCTTTCCAGCCGCCGTCACTCAGTTCGAAATCTTCGAAATAGGGAAAAATTTCAATAGCAGTTGCATCTGCCAGGAGGGTGAATGACCAGATAGGGCAGTTTTCCGCCGAACTGCGGATGGAAGCATTTTCTCGCAGCACATTATACTGCAAGGGGTGTGATAACTCCGGATTCTCGTCCCGAAGGAGACTGCGGGTGTGTTCTTCTCCGGAAGCTGATGGGATGACCTGCCAGTAATAGGTCTGACCATATTCAAGTGTGAAAAATGGAGGCATGGAATGGGTTCCGGGACCACCCCAAAGTACATCTGATTGATAGGTCGCGAGGGTTGGATCTGTTCCGGCTCTGATCTGATAAACTACCGGATCGGTATAACCCTCCTGTGAAGTGTAAGTCCATTCCAAAAAAGTCTCCATAGGAACATCGATAGCTCCGTCTTCAGGTTGCGGAGAATGAGCTGTTGCGGGCGGAGCGATGGTGTTCCAGATGCGGAAATCGTCAATAGCGATTCCTTCATCTACATAAGCTTCACCGTAATCTCCGTCGGAAGTAAAACGAAAACAGAACCAAACCTGAGGTTCATTTGCTAAAAACGGTAAAGAAGTACTGTACTCTGTCCAGATACCGTCAACTTCTTCTGTTCTGCCGGACCAGTTAGGATGGCTGGGAGCCGGTAAGCTCATCCGGTTGTAGAATCCGTCATCTCCAATCACTTGCTGCCAACTGCTGTTATCGAGAGAGTATTCCAGGATCATTCCGTCGTAAGAGGCTTCACTCCAGATATTCAGCCAGACCGAGAGGTTGGGATCATCCAATTCGCTGAAATCGAAAACCGGAGATTTGAGCCAGGTATCAGCTTCATTTTCATAGTTTTGATCTAAATAGGTCATCCAGGCATTAGTTCCGCTAAGGGGCATATCAATCCGGGATTGAGACGGCCAGCCTAACTGCCAGTGATCGTTGCCGCTGAAGGCACCGCTTGTCCAGCCTGCGGTTCCATCTTCGAAACTTTCGAAGTATGGATAATTGGCAACAGGTGGCAGAGGTTCGGTAGTAAAAGTCCAGATGGGGCAATCCAGCGCATTACTGCGATCACTATCAGAACCGGGCAGCCAGAGATCTGATGAACGAATGATTCCGGAAGTTTGCCGGCTCTCTTCATCTGTCGTGGGAATGACCTGCCAGAAATAAGTGGTTGCGTATTGAAGAATGATATCGCTATCGTAATGATAATAGCCTGGTCCGCCGGAGATATATCTTTCGGTATAAGAAGTCATTGTTGGACTTGTTCCTATTCTCAGCCTGTATCCGACCGGGTCGGGGTATCCGGTCTGGGAGTTATAACCCCAACTGAGGATCGTGGGAAGAGGTACTTCTGAGGCTCCGTCGAAAGGTGCGGGAGAATGAGGAGTAGTGGGACCGGGAGTTGGAGATTCCAGCACAATGTCATCTATACACCAATGATTGATGCTATCGGAATTTCCTGAAAATATCCAGGCTATTTGCAGATTTGACTCACCGGCACCTTGAGCAGAAGTGATTGAATGAGTTACGATCTCGGCAGGGATATTGGCACCGGGGCTGACCCATTCACGCAGCAGATATTCCGTTTCTCCCAAGATGGTAACGAGCTTAAGTGTATAAAGCCCTGAGTAGTGATCCAACATGTGTCTGAAGGAAAGATCCAAATTGCTGAAGCCTGAAGTATCAAGCGGTAGAGTCTTCAGGTATATCTCTCCCGAGTTTTCGGGGAGATAGTAGAATCGCATTTCGGGAGAGCTGCCTCCGGCATGAGTCGTAGTACTGGCTCCCCAGTTAGTCGTTGACCTTTCCCAACCGGCAGGAATTCCTCCGGAAGCAACACCGTCAAAGTTTTCCTCCCAATTGAAGGTCGGTACGAAATCAGCATCCCAGATCTCGATGTCATCAACGGCAGCACCCTGATAAGTTACCGAGTTGTCAGTAATGAAACGGAATCTCAGCTGAACATTACTCTGGTTAGCTAAATGCGGCAGGGTCGTGGTAAATTGAGTCCATTCCCCGATTAAACCTGACCAGTTTGGCTGAGGATGTGCACCATAGGTAATAGTGCTATTGTAAAAACCGGGATCATTCAAATGCTCCCAGGTATTACCTCCGTCATCCGAAGACTCCATGATCATTCCATCATAGCCACTTTCAATATTCAGATGCAGCCATACTGATAAACTGGGAGCTGTAACCGTGCTAAAATCAAAGATCGGTGAACTGAGCCAGCTGTCGGCATCATTCGGATAGTTCACTGTCAAACCGGTTGCCCAGACCTTTGTTCCGCTATAAGCATTATCCATAGGATCTTGATCAGGGACTCCCCATTCCCAGATATTGGAACGTGAGATCGAACCTCCGTACCAACTTCCCGGTCCTGCTTCGAAATCCTGGAAATAAGGGAAGCTGCTGATTATCGTCTCACTTACTGTGAAGTTCCAGATCGGACAGTTTACTGCCGGCCCACGGGAAGAATTGTCCCTCTCCAAACTTGATTGTCTGCCTCTGCTTTCCGGATCTGTAGTGGGTATTACCTGCCAGTAATAGGTGTTGCCTAAGCTCAAAGAGACAAGGGGAGCTATTGTATATGTTCCCGCTCCTCCTGAGACGTAGCTCTCCTCATAGAGAGCCATTACAGGATCAGTTCCCATCTTAACGATATATCCGATAGGTTCGGCAAATGATGGATGAGAGGTATATGTCCAGCCCAGGTTTGCCGATGGTTCTATTCCCTCTGAATTGTTAGCCGGTTGAGGAGAATGGGCTACGTAGGGATTAGTGCTGTAGAAAGTCCAGATAATATTACTATCGGGGTCGTTTTCATAAGCAGCACCGGAAAAGCCTCCGGTGGCAGATCGAATGATCAGATGTCCTTCTCCCGGTTCGTGATAGACATTGTATGCCCCGTTCCAGGTATTTGCCGGGAAGACCGGTTCTTCCATCATGAACCCCTGAGTGCTGTATTTCTTGAGCAGGGTTCCACCGACAGCTCCCTCTCTGAAAGTACAGTAATTGAAAGGATGATCGGTATCCACTATGCTCCCCAAAGCTAAATTGATGCCGTTGGCATTCATCCGTTCAAAGACGGTATAACGAGCGCTGATCCTGGAACCGCTATAGGTTTGAAAGCTGTAATAGCCGCTATCGGCACCGATAGTGATTGGCTGTGCTGCAGTTCCCACTGCATAAAGCTCACCCTGAGCACCAATGAGCATGCCGGCATTATTGTTCAGCTTCAAGGTCGAACCCGGATTCATAGTTAGTCTGCGAAAGGCAATATTAAGACTCCCTTTGACGGTTAATGTTTCTCCGCCCGGAACTTCGGCATAGCAACCCACCCCCTTGTTGATGGTCAAATTATGGAAGGTCTCGGTAGGGATGATGGAGTTAAGATTACCGTTATCAATGAACTGCACGGTACCCGTGCCTTCATCGAAAGCAGAAGTTCCGGCCGTATTGATCCAGTTTCTGGCTACCTGCACCACGCTGCCGGCAGCCAGGGACAATCTGCCCCCTTCGAGCTTGAGATCACGCATTGCTCTCAGAATGTTACTCATCGGCATCAGGTTGCCGTCCTGGATGATAATATCTCGTGAAGCCAGAGCCTGGGTAGCTTGCAGCACGGAAAATCCGATACCGGGTTTGTTGATCACCAGATCATAGAAGCTATTAGTGCTGTGCATCTCGATCTGACCGGCACGTGCTCCGATAAATTCTACAGTTCCGGTGTCACCGTTAAAAGTGTTGGGGTTATTGGCACGGAAAGCCCAGCCGATGCGGATAGTGCCGCTATTGAGCTGGAGATTGCCGGTAGTACCAATTTGCAAGCCATTATGAGTGATTTCCAGTATTGCATCCTCATTGAGTACAACGTTTCCGGTGAAGCTGAAATAAGTACCGGTATAAGCTCTGGTGAGCTTAACCAGACTTTCATCATAAATCATCAGAGAACCTTCTGCAGGTAGAGCAAACGTGCCCATACAGATCAGCTCGGAATAGCTGGCTACAATTAATTCGTCTTCAATTGTAACAGTACCATTGATCTTGAGTGAACTGTAATCCAGAAGAGTCAGTTTCGATTCGTTATTCAAAGTAAAATTGCCCGAAACAGTCAAATCACAGTCATTCAACTCCACATTACTTTCGTTTTGGATGTTGAAATAACCCAGGACGCTGAGCGCTGCAGGGCTGTAAACATATAGATTTGCCAAATCCGGCTTATCGACGATCAGGTTTCCGAATGTAGTTCCGGTAGCATTATTATCAATATTGGCATAATTAAATCCCCCTGCCGTCATACCCAAGCCAAAGAATCGCAGAGTTGTATCGGCAGCCATCTGGAAGCCGGCATCCTCTTCGATGATCAGCCAGTTACCCAGCTCTATCATACCTTGGGTAATCTGAGAACTTGAGCCTTCAAAAAAGGTTAAACTCCGGTCAACGAGCAGATTGTCGCTGGGGTTATTCATCAGCAGATTACCATATACGTCCATGCCGCCATCGATTGTGAGAGCGTTATCATTGAGATCGAGATCACCGGCTCCCAAAATCAGAGAACCTCTCAGATGAAGAGGGCTGATCAGAATCACCCTGTTGGTTCGGTCATTGGTCTCTTCTCTGCTGATCGAGGTTTCATCTTCCCTTGTGCTTGTTTTATTGACAATGATGCCCTGTAAATAGCTCTGTGGATGAAAAGAGACAAAACCTGTTCCTGGTCCATAAAGCTCGATATATCCCATCTCCGGTCTGAAGTTGTTTCTCTGGCAGATAAAGTTCCCCACGGTGCGGATGATACCAGCAGTGATGTCTTCGGTAAAGGAGTAGGTTGAATTGACGATCTGGATGTTGCTTGTCTTGAAATCCAAAACTCCACCACTCATCTCTATGCTTGCATCGGCAGCATTACTCCATTGGCTGGTGGCAGCACCACCGGAGACGGTCATCAATCCATCACGGATAACCAGTTCACCATTGAGATCTGTGCGCTGGGCACTATCCTGATTAAGATGAAGCTCACCCTGATCCACGACAGTCTTGCCAACGATGCCGTTGCGGATCATATCCTGAACCACAAGATTTCCTCCGGTAATGTGCAGAGCCCCGGATTGCATATCAAAGAAGTCGCAGGATGATTCTCCCGAAGGGAAGTGTACCTCAGCCAGAGGATTGTTGATCGTGAACCGGTAGAAATCCTCACCGGAACATATCTGTTCTCCATCTCCAGAGAAGACGACATTGCTGGTACCTTTGATAAAGCCGCCGGGACGAACATTGTTGATCCAGTCACCTTTTAGATGGATGTTGTATGCTCCGGGACGTAAAGTACCTCCATTGATGATCAGATCACCGGTAAGCTGTAAGGAACTGTTCAGATCAAAGAAAGAATCGACATCGATCTCGACATTGTGAAAAATATCACCCCCTCTGATCGGCATTACATTGATTGCTCCGGAGAAGGCGAGAGTACCATTGATAAATTCAAGATTTCCCAGATGCTGCATGGTGGCTTGCACTTTCACTGCTCTGACCGATTCAGATCTGAAGATGGTATTATTATCGATCTTGAGATGCCCAGAAACGACGAGATCTGCCTGAGACAGAGTACTGACGGTAACGGATGCTCCAAAGTTTGTATTGATGGTAAGGTTATGGAAAGTGAAATCAGGCGAGTCGTTGTAAATAAATGAATCAGAGATGTAACCCAGCTTAAGCAGAGAGGAACTGCTCAAGCTTGAAACAGCACCGGAGCCGATGATCAAATCACCCCGGCAGGTAATTTCGCCGGCACTGCTGACGTTCAGAACACCTGTCATCCCAAAGTAGAGCGATTCATGAACCGTAAGCCTCGAAGTACTGTGATTCAAAAGCAGAAGCCCATCAACCGTCATGTCCTCCTCGACGGTCAGATTTGCTCCCTGTCCAATCGTCAGACTCTTACCATGCTCGATTGTAATGTTTCTGATAGCTGCCGCCTGACTGGGATTGAGAATCAAGGGAGAACTATGGGCATTGGCAGGGATTATTACATCGTTGCTGGCAGAGGGCACAAAACCCTGACTCCAGTTCTGGGGATTGAACCAGTTGTTTGATACAGCACCTGTCCAGGTCATTTCATCGGTTATATTGATTGAGTAGGTAAAAGCTCCCGTGTGTTGAGAGCTTACCACCAGGGCATACCAACCTGCATTCAGAGATGTCACGATGTAGTTGAACCGCTTGAATGCAGACAATCCAGTTCGATTACCGGCAACAGCATTGTGATAACTGTAAAGTCCACTCCCATCAGCTTTATAGAGGCCAAAATCGAGTGGAGTATTACCGAAACTGAAGGCATAGCTTCCAGGTTCCAGATAGACATTATATACTTCTGCTGCCTTATTGTTAGGCCAGTTCTTGTTATAAGCTTGGTTGACCTGGATCTGATTGTTGCTATTGCCATCAAGATTGGCATAAGCCTGGCTGCCGCCATTACTGGTGAATTTGATGCCATAGTCGTGCGCAGGGAGTTCGTAGTTATTTATCAGCAGATAATTCGTTTTAGTTGTTGCGACTGACTGGCGTACGACGCTGCCATATTGATCATTATCGTAGAGATCAATAGTCCATCTGTCATACTGGTTGGGTTCACTGTTATCGGTAAGATCATCTCTGATACCGATTACCTTCCAGCCCGGTGCATTCAGCTCAGCCCGGTAAAAATCCGGACTGCGGATTATGCTGTGAACGTTAGAGGGTAGATTGCCATATTGGGGACCGCCGGAGAGGATGCTGAAGTTGCCAAAGCTGCCGTCTTCGGCAATTACTTCATTGGTAGCGCTATCGACAAGCTTGATATAGATCCTGCCCCAGGTGGTATCAGGAGAACCCCAGGGATCAAGAATATCCGGAACGTTCCAGATGTACCTGCCGGTATTGGGATAGTTATCCACCACCCATTGATAGGGCTCGCTGCCATCTGCACCATACACGTGATAATATATTTTCACGTGGTATCCCTCTTCCGGTTTGTTCGTGAACCAGGTAATCTCATGGATGTTTCCGGAATAGAGTATTTCCCGCGGATGCGGAAGCCAAACATTGCTCTCACCCCTGGGTGAAGTTACCTGAAGCTCGGTACTGACTATTGGGCTATCGCTCAGGTTGATTCGATAATGAGATTCAAAATTATAAACATCGAAAACAATGGGAACCGAATTACCCGAAGAGTAGGCAACCCCAAGCATGATATCGGAATTGAGTTCGCTATAGTAACCTACTATGGTTACGGCGTGGTATGATGTATTGAATAAGCCCCAAGAGCTTGCCATGTGGACTATTGATGGTCTGCCGTTAAGGGCTTCATCCCTTGCTCTCCACCAAAAAACGCTGGAATTGTAGATACCGTAGATCTCATCATAATGTGCCACAGTGTAGCCGCTTTGGGTCACGGTATTTATCAAGCCATATTCGACGTTACCAAAGGTTGTATTGCCATCTTCCGTATCGGAATAATAAGCGAAATCTGAAGCAACAGTGGGCACATGATGGTTCATAAATTCGTAGTCGTGGTCATAGCGTGAAGAATACCGGTTATTCAAGTTTCCATAGCCGCGATGATTGTTCCACCAGCAGAAAAGCATTGCCGCTGCGCTTGTTTCGGAGCTATACATACCCTGCAGCAAAGGCATTTTTTCGAGTCCTGGGATATATGTGTAATCGTGTCTGTTCAATACATGGCGATTGTCCAGAAAAGCTTCCCACTGCCGGGCAGGATCTCCCCTTTCCCAAAAACGGGGCATTGCACTTTTCAGTTCAGAAAATTGCTCTTCCTCCAAAACCTGCATTTTGGGGAGAGGGCTCAGATACTTGACCGTTTTGCCATCGGTGTAACTATACCAGATGGCAGCAGGGCTGAAATAGTATATCCGGTGAAAGCTATATCCCTCGGGAAATAGCTCTTGAGCTTTTTCCCGGAGCTCAACTCCATGGCTGAGATGCCCCGGCAACAGCTGCCCATACATGAGAAACACTGAAATACTACGTTTAGCGCCGATCACCAGGTGCGCATACTCCAGATTTCCTTGAGCCAGGTCTCGATTACCATTCTTCCAGGCGAGATCACTACGTTCAATGAGCTGAACGGTAGCTAAGGGAGGCTGATCAATCGAAAATGGAAAACAGTAAGCAATGATGTCATCATCGGCTCCGTAATAGGG
The DNA here is from genome assembly GCA_964464175.1 of uncultured Candidatus Cloacimonadota bacterium. GTDB lineage: Bacteria > Cloacimonadota > Cloacimonadia > Cloacimonadales > JAJBBL01 > CAYXFD01. The sequence continues at coordinate 37,378 of CAYXFD010000014.1, forward strand.
AACCGGTTCCATGGGAAAAACGTTTCCCCATTCTGCAGCGGCATTACGAGCTGCCAATTGACTCAGATCTGAGCGGCTGATCTCTGCTGGATCTGCTGATAGTGAGATAATAATGATCAAGGACATAATGATAAAAAGTAAGCGTTTCATAATAACTCCTCTTTAATAGTTAGTTGGTGTTTGATATGGTTTTTTGTTTGATCGATGTACCGACGGAGCTTTGTGATAAGCTCCCTGAACAGCTCGTTCCGGGTGAAAAAGTATCTCACTGGGGACTGAGCAATTCGGATTCATAACGGTTAAATCACCGGCTGAATTCTTTGGAAACTCAATAGTTATGCGAGACGGTTTTACCAAGGTTATTTCCATACAGGATGAAGGATTATGAGTATGGCATTTATCAATATTTTTCGTCAGCTTCTTAACCTGTATTGATGAAAGACTGTTTGTACCGTATAATAGCATCGGGTCAAATCCTCCTGATTTCAGTGTTTAGAGTTAGTCTCAATCTCTGACCCGTTATCGTATCCATTTCTCTTCTGTTCTGAACTATGGCAGAATAGTGAATTCAATTGGTTCAAATGATAGGGGTGTTTCAGAGAGGTAAAGACTCCATAACGGACATTATCTATCGTAGTGCAAAGACCTGAATCACTCACAATAACAACTCTTACAGCGGGATAGGTCTTGTTAATGTAACGAATAATGCTGAAATCATCAAGATTCGATAAACAATAAAGCACAGCCTCAATAGCTCCTCCGGCGAGTATCTGAAAAATTGCCTGCTTAGTTACTGCTGCATAGACTTCACACTTATAGGTCTGGAAGTAGTCTCTCAATTCTGTTTCTTCAGACTGATTTGCTTTAGCAATGAGAATCTTCATCTTTTGTCCTTACTATTATTCTTCAGTATCCCTTATCTGTTTTCATCCTCTAATCCTGACAGATACCGGAATTCATAATAAACAATAACAGTGCCAATAGACTAATGTGTTATGAGACAAGAAGTTAAGGATTATGCAGCAGCTTAAGGTTTTCCCATTATTATCCGGTTTCGGATAGTGGTACGGCAATATAGCAGCGTAAGTAGTAATGGAATAGTAATTTAAGGTTGTTGTCCGAAATCGGATAATTATCCGATTTCGGATAGTGAGGATCAAGAGAAGTTCAGATCAATTTTCAGTCAGAATTTGAAAACTAAACAGGAATGGTTGGTAGTATCACTTTCTTGCAGGGATTTTCTTATAAAATGAGGGTTAGGTTGTGTTTTTTTAATCTCCTTTCAAGGGTCTGCCAGGTAATATTGAGGAGTTTAGCCGCCTGAAGTTTGTTATTATCTGTATGCTTAAGGGCTCGTTGAATTGTTTCTCTTTCAATATCTTCCAAATCAAACCGCGAATTCTGATCATAGATATTATCTCCCTTATCATCGGGAAACAGAGATTCAAAAACGAAATGTTTTTTCTGCAGTTTGGAGCCTTTACACAGGATAACAGCCCGTTCAACCATATTTTTAAGTTCCCGGACATTTCCGGGAAAATGGTATCTGTTCAGTTTATCCATCAGAGATGTTTCTATACCGGTAATCGGTTTATTTGTTTTAATGGCAAAGGCCTTAACAAACTGTTCTATCAAAAGAGGTATATCTTCCTTTCTTTCTCTCAGAGGGGGGATGAATATCTTATAGGTGTTTATCCTATGATAAAGATCCTGTCTGAATTTCCCTTCCTTGAGCAATTGAACGATATCTTGGTTCGTGGCGGTCATTATTCTGGTGTTGAATCTGATATCCGAATTTGAGCCGAGTCTTCTTACTTTTCCATCTTCGGAGATCCGGAGAAGCTTAGCCTGCATCATTGGCTGCATATCACCGATCTCATCGAGGAAGAGGGTTCCTTTATCGGCTATCTCAAACCATCCCGGTTTATTGGTCAGAGCATTAGTAAAAGCTCCTTTTACATAACCGAAAAACTCGCTTTCAAAGAGGTTTTCAGGGATAGCAGCACAATTGACAGCATGGAAAAAACCGTTCTTTCTGGGACTGAGATGGTGAATAGTACGGGCTATGAGCTCTTTTCCGGTTCCACTCTCACCTGTGATCATAACAGGCAGATCAGGATTCTCTGCTGCCAGTTTGATCATTTCTACTACTTTCAGGATAGCCTGGCTTTTTCCGATAATGCGAAGACCTACATTGTCGAAGAGTTCTTCCAGAAGAGAGTCGTAATTCTTTCTGATCTGAGAGTAATTACGGGAAAGATATATGTATCTTTTGGTTCGTTCAATGGCATTCATTACTTCCGAGAGTCTGACCGGTTTGTTAAAAAAATCGGCTGCCCCATATCTCATCGCTTCGATGGCGACTTCCATACTACCCTGACCGGTTATGATCAGTACCTCGATATCAGGATCAAATTCTTTGATCTCCTGAAGTACCGTCAGTCCGTCCTTTTCCGGGAGGTTAATGTCAACTATTGCAATATCGATCTGGTGTTTTCGGTAGATTTTTTCGGCTTCATAAGGTGTACCGGCATTATAAGTAAGATAACCGTTATCATTAAAAAAATCGACGAGTTCTTCCCGAATTCGTTTTTCGTCATCAAGAACAAGAATGCTCAGCTTTTCCATGGTTAAAACTCCTTAAGTAATGCGAAACAGATAGTGATTTCTGTAAAAAGGTTAACTTCACTCCGGACAGAAATCTCACCATCCATTTCCCGGATAATACCGTAACTGATCGATAAACCTAAACCTGTTCCCTTATCAGGTGTTTTGGTAGTAAAGAAAGGATCATAGATCTTATCGATAATCTCTTTCGGTATCCCTGTACCGTTGTCAGTTATCTCTATTACTGCCTGCTTCTCCTTGATCTTTGTGCTTATCCTGATACTCTTTTTATGATTGGATTCACTCCCGGCAGCGGCTTTTTCTTCTATTGCATCTTTGGCATTACTTACCAGGTTCAATAAAACTTGTTCCAGTTTGTATCTATCACCGGAGATCGGAAGTTCGCTCTTGATTAATCTTAGTTCTAAATCAATTCCACTTTTTGAGATTGTATGATGGATCAGGCTAACAGCACTTTTCACAACTTCATTTAATTCAATCTGTTCAACCAGACTGTCATTCTGATTTCTGGAGAAAAGTCTCACATGTTCGATGATCTTTCTTATCCGCAGAATGTCTTCTTGAGTATTGCTGCATTTATTTGTTAAATAGTCATTACTAAGGAGTCCCAACTTTACTTTGTTCTGAATGTTATCAATGCTCATGGAGATTGCTGATAGTGGTTGATTGATCTCGTGGGCTATTCCGGCAGCAAAATTTCCCAGAGATTCCAATTTCGATTTCTGGGCAATAATTTGCTGATGTTTCTGATAATCAGCTACTGCTTTATTGATCTTGGTTTCGAGTTCCTGATTCAGCGTTTCGAGCTCTTTCTGGACTTGCCTTCTCTTTTTTACCTCTTTCTGCTTTGCTCTATAAAGCAGAGCCAGACTCAATGCAACAGCTCCGATAGCCAGGGTGAGATAAAGAATTCTTAACTTGGCTCTGATCTGTTGCGCTATTTTTTCTTCCTGAATCTGCTGTTGAGTTTTTAGCACAAAGATCTCTTCAGTCTTTTTTTCGGTTTCGAAACGAACCATCATCTCAGCTATTACATCCTTCTTTTCGATAGCATAAACATCCAGGTCTAACTCTATATAGTCTTTGTAAGCCTCGACAGCCCGCCTATAATCACCCTGCTCTTCATAGATTATAGCAAATTGTCTTAGATTATTCAGCTGCATTTTCTGATCGTTAATCAAAAGGGAATATTCATAAGATTTTTCTGCATTCAGCAATGCTTCAGTTAAATCTCCGCTTAAGATCAGCAATTCACTGATATTGTTGTGAGTAGTAGCAATACCTTCATAGTCATTCAAGCGTTCCTTAATACTAATAGCTTCGTAATAATAACTTAGAGCTTCAGAGAATTCTCTTCTTCTCAGGTAGGTGTTTCCAAGATTATTTAATACTCTGCTCTGCTCTCTGAGCATATTATAAGTAACAAAGATATCAAGAGCTTCTTGATTATATGTTAAAGCTGTTTCAGTTCGATTAAGATCATTGTAGGTAGAGCCAAGATTTGCTTTGACTTGTGCAGCATTGATCGTATCTCCAATTGTGCTATACAATTCCAGAGCTTTTTCGTAGTATGCTATGGCTTTAACATAATCTGTGGCTGTGTAATAAAGGTTACCAAGATTAGTATTCGCTGCCGCTAATTCGTTGTCATCTCCATAAGTCTCTTTGATTCTCAGGGATATGATATATGCTTCACCCGCTGCTGCTGTATCTCCGGATTTCAAAAGGGCATTACCGAGATTATTGAAAATTGCTGCTGAGAGTTTCGGATGCTGAGTTTGATCAGTCATTTCAGCAGCAGCCTGAAAGAAGTGAATAGCCTGTTGATACTCCTGCTGTTCCCAGTAAATGAGTCCGATACTATTCAGGGAGGAACTTTCATCCTCTCTGGTGGGAAGGTCTTGCCGATAGGAGAGAGATTTGTGCAGGTTTTCCAGAGCAGATGAATAACTACCGGTATTAGTATAAGACCTGCCCAAATTATAATAAAGATCTCCCAGTAGTTTGTTATCTGAAGACTCGTGAGCCGGAGCTAAAGCAGAGGAATAATAGTTGAGTGCTGGCTCCATTTCTCCCCTGATAAAATGAATGTTTCCTTTAATCTTGAGGGCTAATCCTATCTCATAATCGAGTTTCAAGGCGGCTGCCAGTTTTTCAGCCCGTTCAGCGTACTCAGCAGCACGGTCAAGATCGCTTTGTAATGATTCTTCAGCAATTTGCAGTAAGTATCCCGTTTCCAGTTCCTGGTCGGGGTAGTCATCCAAGCGGTCAGATTCAACCGAAGTGAAGAGCATTCCCAGCGATAGGGTAAAGATACAAACAAGCATTATGCATTTCATGAGCTCTTTTAATGGTATAGTGATATAATCTGTCAAATTATTTGTTGAACACCTGAGCGGGATATCAGTAAAAGAACAGTACGATGAAAGCTAACGATTTGCTGCTTTGTTCTATCTATTACTTGATTTCTCCGAGGATATTACCGGCATTTTCATGGCCTAATTCCGCTGCCTTTTTCAAATATTCCAGGCTCAGCTCATATTCTTCCGTCAAGTAATAGGTGAGAGAAAGATTATTGTAGGGGATTGGGTTATCAGGTTTGAGTTCGATAGCTTTAAGGTATGCCTTTTTTGCTTCCTCGTAATTACCGAGCATCCTGTAACAATCAGCTTTATTAGAGTAAGTATAGGGATCATCTCGATCAATTGCCAGTGCTAATAGATAGTTTTCAATTGCTACTTCGAAGTCACCGAGATTTTTGTGATAGTTACCGATATTGAAATAAACTCTGCTATATCCCGGTTCCAATTCTAAGACTTTCTGATAATAAATCAGGGCTGTTTCCCAGTTCTGCAACTCATGATAAGAGGCAGCCAGATTGAAGAGGGCATTGGGATAGCCGGGTTGTATTTCCAGTGCTAATTGATAATAATGAACGGCATCTTCATAGTTTTCTAAGCGGAAGGAAGCATTACCAAGGTTGAAGAATACTTCGGGATAAATAAAGGAGGACTGCAATGCTTTCCGGTAATAAGCGATTGCTTCTTCATATCGTTCCGACCTAAAAAGAGCATTTCCTATTCTGAAATATGTCAGGTCATTATCGGGATCACTATCAATGACTTTTCTATAGATATTGATCGCTTCATCATATTCATTCAGTTGGTAGAAACAATCGGCAAGATTGAGCAATGCTCGCGGATTATCAGGATTAAGGTTTATTGATCCGCGATAAAAATAGACGGCTTCCCAGTACGAATGCTGTTTAAAACAGACGTCACCCAGCATTTGAAAAAGTTGGTGATCCCGAGGGTAATGAAGCAACAATCTTTTTAGAACCGGAACTACTTCTGGTAACAGATTCTGATCTATCAGTAAAAGGGCAAGCTCCCGATCGGTTTCAGCGTATTCTTTTTGATTATCGGCAGCAATTTTCGCATAGCTGCTAACTTTTTTGCTTTGTCCGATTTGCTCATAGTAGCGGGCAAGGAAAAAAGCAGCTTCCGGATATCTTTTATCCAGTTCAAGCAGTTTTTCGTAAAGAGATACTGCCTTCTCCGTTTCCCCTTTTTCTTCCAGATACTTGCCCTTCAGTAACAGGGCATCTTGATCCCCGGGAATGGTCTCAAGCCAGGTTTTTAAGGTTAAAACTGCTTTCTCTGTATCATCCAGCAGTTGAAAAGTGTCATAGAGTTTGTGAAAAATCTGTCCCTGAGCAGGATTGATTGCTAACGCACTGTCGTAATGAGCCACTGCCTGTTCAAAGTCCTTAATAGAATAATCTTTATCACCGAGAAACATATAGTGATTAGCTTTGATTTCCCTTAAGTAGAATTCAAGATCAGCAAGCAGGTAGTCTTTTGTTTCATCTGCCACGTAAGATATAAGAGAAGTATTAATTAAGATGAGATTGGAGAAGAGAGACTTATAGTAATCAAGCAGACCGGAGATTTCCCGGGGAGAAAGTGATAAGAGGTATTTGATGTCGTTACTGTCTCTGAGCGAGATATCTGCTTTGATAATCAAACGTTCATCTTTGATTGTCTCCGAAAAATCTTCCTGATTAAACAAGAGAGGTATTAGATAAAGGATCTCTTGTTTAGTGACCGGCAGATGTTGGCGGTCACTCTTTGGCAACTCAGCAATTAAGCCGGCAACGTGTTCGGACAACTGTAAGGAAAGCTGATAAATCGTATATTCATAGGCATAAAAATGGAGCAGTGAATAATCAATTCCGGATATTAGCTCAAAGGAGTTGCAGCGGGATATTTCCATTCCTGTTAAGGAACCGAACAGAAGCAAGATAAGAATAAAAAAAAGATATCTTTTCATGATTTTTGATAAATTAGTTTAGATATAACAATGATACCCTGCTAATGAGCTGCATATTAGTCCCCTGTTAGTTAGCCGACTACTCCGGCTCTGATCAAATCATGCATATGGAGAATACCTATCGGGTTGCGCTTTACATCAGTTACCGGCAGCATAGTTATCTTGTGATCTTCCATCAGAGTCAGAGCAGCAACAGCTAATGATTCCGGGGAGATTGATTTTGGCTCTTTGGTCATTGCTTCTTGGGCTGAACATTCAAGTATATCTCCCCCTTTAGTCATTAATCTCCGTAAATCTCCGTCAGTAATTATTCCAATCAAAGTTCCTTCTTCGTTTACCACATTCGTACAACCGAGCCCTTTTTCGGTCATGGTAAGAATAACGTCTTTCATCTTTTCCCGGGCTTGAACAAGCGGATTTTCTTTTCCCTGATGCATCAGATCTTCAACCTTTAAAAGGAGTTTTTTGCCAATAGTTCCACCCGGATGAAACCTGGCAAGATCTTGGATCTGGAAATTCCTTTTCTTTAATAAAGCTACGGCTAAAGCATCGCCAATGGCTAAAGCAACCGTAGTACTGGCAGTCGGTACCAGATTAAAGGGTTCGCTGCCTGAGGGGACAGAAGAATCCAGAACTACGTCAGCACTCTTTGCCAGTTGGGAATCCGGATTCCCTGTTATCGCTATAATAGGGATCTGCAGGAACTTGATATAGGGAATAATGGCCAGTAGTTCCTGGGTATTACCACTGTAAGATACTGCTAAAACCACGTCATCCCTGTGGAGGATGCCAAGATCTCCATGAATGCCTTCGGCTGCATGCAGGAAGATAGAGGTTGAACCGGTACTGGCAAGGGTAGCTGAAATCTTTCTTCCGATTAATCCTGTTTTACCCATTCCGGTAACGACTGTTTTCCCCGGAGAACTATAGATCAACCCGACTGCTTTTTCCATGCGAGCATCAATTTTATCCGCTGCTCTTTCAATGGCATCGGCAGCCAATTTCATTTCCCGTTTAACTTCACTAATTAAGTCGCTCATTTCCTATAATCCTCAATAACAATTGAATAAGCTCTTTTGTCTCCGGTATAAAAAAACTTCTGACTAACTAATAAAAAAAACATCAAAGGGCAGAAAAGGTAAACCCGGTCTTAAGTTCTACAGTTACTCCAATTCATTTCTCAATTCAGTTACTGCTTCATCGAAAGAATAGCTTCCTAAATCACCCATCTTATGTTTCCTCAAAGAGAGAGTGTTATTGTCTTCTTCTCTTTGTCCGAGAATCACCATGTAAGGGATTTTTTTCAGCTCGGCATCTCTGATTTTATAACCGACCTTCTCGTTCCGGGGATCAGTTTTGACCCGGAATCCCTGTCTTGCTAACTTTTCACAGATCCTGACAGCATACCTTTCATAAAGCTCTGAAACAGGGAGTACCATAATTTGAACGGGAGCTAACCAGAAAGGGAAATCACCGGCATGGTATTCGATCAAAGTACCGAAAAATCTCTCCATTGAGCCCAACAGCGCCCGGTGAATCATATAAGGTCTGTGAGCTTTATTATCTGCTCCGATATATTCCATAGAGAAACGTTCGGGCAGATTAAAGTCGAACTGGATGGTTGAACACTGCCAGGAACGGTTAAGGGCATCTTTTATCTTGATATCAATCTTGGGTCCGTAAAATGCTCCGCCCCCTTCATCCAGCGAATACTCCAGTTTTTGGTTATCCAGTGCTTCTCTTAAAGCCTTAGCAGCATTTTCCCACATTGATTCGTCACCTACGGATTTTTCCGGTTTGGTGGCTAAGCAAATCTCGAAATCCTGAAATCCGAATTTACGGAGCATGGAGAGAGAGAATGTGATCAATTTATCCACCTCGACCTCAAGTTGCTCCGGAGTACAGATGACATGGGCATCATCCTGAGTGAAACCCCTGACTCTCATCAATCCATGCAAAACTCCCGATCTTTCATAACGGTAAACAGTACCCATTTCGGCAAAACGAAGCGGTAATTCTCTGTAACTGTGTTTATCGGATTTATAGATCATTATGTGAAATGGACAGTTCATCGGTTTCAGATAATACATTTGTCCTTCTACTTCAATAGGGGCAAACATACTATCAGAGTAAAAACCAAGATGTCCGCTCGTCTTCCACAAATCTGCTTTTCCGATGTGCGGAGTATTGACTACCTGATAACCGGCTTCAAAATGCTGTTTTTTCCAATAGTCTTCGATCAGGGAACGGATCATTGAGCCGTTAGGATGCCAGAGAACGAGTCCGGGACCAATCTCATCATTGATTGAGAAGAGATCCAGTTCTTTACCGAGTTTCCGGTGGTCTCTTTTTTTCCGCTCTTCCAGGTCTTCCAGAAACTGATTCAATTCTTTCTTGGCTGGAAAACTGATGCCGTAAATTCTTGCCAGCATCTTATTCTGTTCATCACCACGCCAGTAAGCTCCGGAAGTTTTCAGCAGCTTCACCGCTTTTATCTTTCCGGTATGGGGGAGATGAGGACCGCGGCAGAGATCTGTAAAATCTCCCTGTGAATATAGTGACAATTTCTCTCCCGGGGGAAGGTCCTCGATAATCTCTACCTTATATGTCTCTCCCATTTTCTTGAAGAGAGAGATTGCCTGTTTTTTTGTCATTTCCTTTCTGGTGAAAGGGAGACGTTCTTTGATCAGTTCTTTCATTATTTTTTCGATATTGATCAGATCATCGTCAGTGAATGGAGTTTCCTTATCGAAGTCATAATAAAAACCCTCTTCTATGGCCGGACCAATAGTTACCTTGACTTCCGGGAAGAGCTTTTTGACCGCATGAGCCATCAAATGTGCGGTACTATGCCAATAGATCTCTCTCCCTTTAGAGGTCTCGAATGAATGAAAGATCAACTCTCCATCTTCATTCAAAGGAAGATCAAGATCGATCATTGCTCCGTTAAATTCTGCTGCAAGAGCTTTGATCGAAACCTCTTTATCAAACTCCCGGGCAACTTCTGCCGGGGTTATTCCTTGAGAAAACTCCCTGATATTTCCATCTGGTAAAGTAACTTTAATGTTCATTTATAATTCCTCTTTATGTAATTGCTATCCTATAGATCTTACGAGACGTTTTGTTTGGTTATTTTCTCGTAACAATCTTTCTTTAATATAGTCTTATTCTATTCATCTTCTTCCAGAGCAAAGGGGGACTTAACCTCTTTCTTTTCAATCATTTCCGTTAATCTATCGGCTGCTTCCTTCAGAGCTTCCCTGGTACCTATCCTACCCCTGAGAACTCTTTCCAAAACTCGTTCTTCCAGATATCTTCTAATCTCGAACCATTCGGGAATCGGTGGTTCGAAAGTGGCATAGTTTAACTGATCATAGACATCTGCCATCTCAGGATTGAGCTCCAGACGTTTGCTCAGTACAGGTACCTCAAAAGCACTCTTGCGAACCGGCATGTAATATGTTTTGTGAGACCAGCGTGCCGTCTGTTCTGTGTCGGTAAACCATTTAATAAACTCCCAGGCAGCTCTATGTCTCTCTTCATCTTTCGTGTCAAAAATGCAGATATTTGTTCCGCTGATAACATTTCTGTTAGTCTCTTTTATAGGCAGGGCAGCAATACCGAGTAAAAAATCAATTCCTGCCCGCTCCATATAAACAGCGGAAACACTTGAGCCTTCGACCATGGCGATCTCACTTGCCAGTAGATCGTTCTGCCATTCGAATCCTGCCGATAGATATGCAGTTTTATCTACATTTAACAGAGTGTTCAGGTGCTCCATAGCTTCAACTCCCGGTTCCAGATGGAAAAGTGGTCTTCTGAAATCAGGTGTCATCATATCGCCGCCAGCCTGCAGCAAGAGATTAGCGAACATCCAGACACTTGTAGAGAAAGTAGTACCATGCTGATCAATCTTTCCATCACCGGTAGTATCACGAGTCATTATCCGGCAAATTTCCCTGAATTCTGCCCAGGTTCGGGGTGGCTGATGGGGATTCAATCCCTCTCGGAAGAACATATCTTTATTATAGTATAAGACTCGAACGCTTTTGTTAAAAGGGAAAGACCAAATCTTCCCATCAATCATGCTGCTGTCGAGAAATACCTGATAGATATCGGCAAAATCATCCTCACCGAAATCTTCGTCTTCACTGATCAGATCATCCAAGGGAACTAAGACACCGCCTGTTACCAATCCGGCAGTCCAGGATTCAAACACCTGGGCCAGATCAGGCTGAGTCCCAGCCTGGATCGAGGCCATGAGTTTTTGGGACAGAGCTGTGTAATTACCCATAGAAATAGCATGAATATGAATATCAGGATGAGAGGCATTAAATTCATCAATCAGTTCAATCAAGGCATCACCTAAAGGTCCTCCTAAGGCATGCCAGAATTCCAGTTCGGCCGGACGTTCTTTCTGTCCGCAGCCGGTAAGCAATAACGCCAAAACGATCAATATATATACGAGATATCGCATCTGTTATCCTCCGCTAAATGACTATAGGCAAAGTAAAAATTGAATAGTTAACGTCAATGATTTTTTAAAATAATTGTCTAATGATCACCGCTCAATGAGCATAGTGGATTCTCACGGGTGGAGAAAAAATAGCTCTCATGTTTCCATACAAAGTCGAAAACCGTTCTTTCCTGAATGGTAAGTAAAATTACCGGGAAGAGCTAATTTGTATTTATATAGAGTTTAATTGACTCGGTTTTCCCTCTTACCTTGAGTTCATTGTAATAACTGAATTGTGAAAAGGTATCTCTGTTAGCTCGGGCAAGAGTAGCTTCTGAGATCAAGAGCCGGTTTACAGGACTCAGTTTTTCGATCCGGGCTGCTGTATTTACTGCATCTCCGATAACTGTCAGATCCTTTCTGTTAACGGTACCTATATCTCCTTGGATTACGGTTCCGCTGTTAATTCCTATTCTGATGTTGATCCCCTCTTTACCTTTTTCCTGCAACCGCTTATTTAGTGAAACCAAACCTTCATTAATGATCTTCAAAGCACTATTTATCGCATCGTTAGCATCAGTAAATATTGCCATAACTGCGTCACCGATGTACTTATCAATATCTCCGAAACATTCCCTGGTGATAACATCGCAGATCTCAAAAAGACTGTTCAACATCTCCACTGTCTCTTCCGGCTCATTTTGTTCGGTAAAGGCAGTAAAGCCGACAACATCGATATACATAATTGTTACATCGATCTGCTGGGATTTGATGGCAGTGTTCTCATCTTTGATCTGGATTCTGACTTCATCATAAGTCTTATTGGATACATATCTTTTGATCAGGTTAGTGAACTTTTCCTGCAAGATCCTATAGTTTTCCTGGGATGAAATATCACGAAAGACCTCAATAGCACCGGCAATACGGCCATCATCATCATAGATAGCCGAGATATGGGTTTCTACCGGAAATCTCTTCCCGTTTTTATGCTTAGGATATACCTTAGCACTGATCGGTTTACCGTCAGACATAACTTTGACAATGGGACAGTTATTCTGACAGAGCAGCACTCCGTTCTCATCAATATGATTCAAAATATTCTCTGAACAGCGGCACCCTTTAACTTCCTCAGATCTGAAGCCGGTAAGGTCTTCACTCCCTTTGTTCCAAAAGATTATCTCTCTCTTTTCATCAACTATATAAACTCCATCAAAGAGATGGTTAAGAGTCAGATCAAAAATCTTATCATCACTTATCTGTTGAGCGATTTGATTTTTCATAGGCTACTCCTTAATCATAGGATAAAAAATTGCATTCAGAGATTTTTGTCAAGAGACAAAGCGATAAAAAAGGTCTCGTTTGTTTGACAGCACAACTCTTCTTCGTCTCCCTAACTGAGAACGATGATGGTTTTTTTCACTTCAACTTGGGAAGAAGTATTAACTGACGACAGATTTATCCCGGTTATGGTAACTAAAGGAGTCTATTCATAACAAAATCAGGCTACAATTAACCTCTCTTTCTTCGCAGTCATGGCAGAGTAAGCGACTTTCTCCGGTATATTTTCTTTCTTTATAATATTAGGTTAGCAGAGGGAAAGAGCTGAGTCGGCTGGAGAAGTCTTAGCTGGTTCACTATGCTAACCTTGAGATATGATAGGTTTTCATGATGGCAGAGAACAGTCTCAACGATTGAGTAATAGATAAAAAGAATAATTCATTTGACAGAAAAGTGCTGACTTTTCATCCATCAAAGAAAAAATGGATAAACTATGATAGAGATTCTATTCTTCATCGTCGGGTTTGTTTTTTTGGTCAAGGGTGCTGATTTACTCGTTGACGGCTCATATTTTGTGGCAAGGCATCTCCGGATTTCTGAGTTGGCAATCGGACTGACAGTAGTAGCTTTTGGTACTTCTCTTCCCGAATTGGTGGTTAATCTCTCAGCAAGTTTCCGGGGAGCTTCCGACTTAGCGATTGGGAATGTCTTTGGCAGCAACATTGCCAATGTTCTGCTGATACTGGGCGTGAGTGCCATTCTCTGCCCTTTGCCCTTGCAGAAAAAGACAATTGTCTCCGAGATACCCTTTACCCTGATCGCTGCCTTGTTAGTAGGTTTCCTGGCCAATGCTGCCCTGTTCAATGATGAAAAGACCATGCTTCTCAGCCGCTGGGACGGACTTATTCTTCTTTTCTTTTTTGGCCTATATTTGGTTTATATTGTCAAAACTGCCAAGGAAAATGAAGATACCCTTTATGATAAAGAGGTCAAGACACTCAATCTAAAAAAATCAGTTATCTACATCATTCTCGGAGTTATCGGTCTGTTTCTCGGAGGTAAATGGATCGTTGACGGTGCGGTTTATATTGCCGGCATTCTAGATTTGAGTGAAGGTTTTATCGGCTTAACAGTCGTAGCTATAGGAACTTCATTACCGGAACTCGTAACTTCGGTAACGGCTGCAATGAAGGGAAACATTGATATCTCCATCGGTAATATCATCGGCTCTAACATCTTCAACCTTCTCTGGGTATTGGCGATCAGTTCAATCATAAAACCTCTCCCTTTTTCCGGAATAAACAACATTGATATCATTATTATGGTCTTTTCCTGCACTTTGATAATCATTGCTATGGCTACCGGTGTGAGAAATGCCATTGACCGTAAAAACGGCTTTCTCTTTCTGGTCATCTATTTTGCTTATCTGATATATCTCTTTTACCGTGGTTGATGGAGCGGGAAAGAGATATCTGTTTTTTGCTTGCAATTCAACTAAAAGAATATTAAGATCTCGGTATGAAAAACAAGAGTAGAGTAGCTGTCGGATTGAGTGGTGGAATTGATTCTGCCATGACTGCTTATCTCTTATTGAAAGAAGGATACGATGTTATCGGACTCACCATGTCAACCTGGGATGAGAGTTATACCTCGCAACAGCCTCTCAGGAGCGGTTGTTTTGGTCCGGGAGAGAGCGAAGACATTGAATCGGCAGAACGGATCTGCCGTTCTTTTCGGATTCCCCATTATGTGGTGGACTTGAAGACGGAATACAGGGAGACCGTACTTGACTATTTTCAGGGTGTTTATCTTTCAGGAGAGACTCCCAATCCCTGTGTGGTTTGCAACAGAGAGATTAAATTTTCCCAGCTTCCCGAAAAAGCAAGAGAGATGGGACTGAATTTCGATCTGTTTGCCACGGGGCATTATTCCCGGAGGATTTTGCACGAGGGTAAGTATTATATAGCTAAAGGTGTTGATAACCAAAAAGATCAATCATATTTTCTTTGCCGCCTGGATCAGTCTGTTTTAAGAAGAATACTTCTTCCGCTCGGTAACTACCAGAAGAAAGAGATAAAGGAAATCGCCCAACAAGAGGGATTTCATGATCTCAGCAAAAGAAAAGAGAGTCAGGATTTCATCGAATCGGAAGATTATGGCTTCATTTTCGGGGAGAAAGGAAGAGATCCGGGGGATATTGTTGATGGGAATGGTAATATTATTGGAACGCATAAAGGGATAATCTACTATACAGTGGGACAAAGAAGAGGATTGAATCTTTCGGGTCTTCCGGAACCATATTATGTCCTCGGAATTGATCCCTGCAGCAACAAGATCATTGCAGGAGAAAAAGAGAAACTGTTCAAGAGAAAATTAATTGCCGGCAAAGTAATCTGGGTCGATGATAAGGAGAGAGATGAACCTCTGTTTCTGGAAGCGAAGATCAGGCTCCAACACCAGCCGGCAAGTTGTGAAATTATTCCCCAGGGTAAGGACAGATGCGAAGTGAACTTTGATGAACCTCAATTATCGATAACCCCCGGTCAGATAGTTGCTTTTTATGATAAGGAGCGGGTAATCGGGAGTGGAGTAATTTCAAAAGAGCAGTGCTGATACTCTTCTCACTACTTAAAGTAGAAACTTAGATAGATGGAGTTAATTAGTTGAAAAAAAAAGAGATAGTTGAATTACTAAGCTTGAAAGAACCTGAAGCTGTCAGGAGTTTATATGAACGGGCGTATGCAACGAAGTTAAAGACTGTAGGTAATAAGGTCTATTTCCGGGGCATCATTGAGTACAGCAACATTTGTACAAAGAATTGTTATTATTGTGGAATTAGACGGGAAAATCAGAAAAACAGCAGATACGAGATGAGCAGTAAAGAGGTTATTGAGGCAGGTCTTTGGGCATTCGAGAACAGATATGGTTCAGTGGTCATTCAATCGGGAGAGCGAAACGATAAACAGTTTGTTGATAAAATCAAGGGGATTATCAAAGAGTTAAAAACACTAACCTCCGGGAAACTCGGCATTACCCTATCATTGGGCGAACAAAGCAGGGAAGTTTTCGAAGAATGGTATGTTGCCGGTGCCCACAGATACCTGCTTCGGATTGAAACCACCAATCCGGAACTTTACAGTAAATGTCATCCCTCTGATCATTCAATGCTGAAGAGATTGGATTGTCTCCGGATCTTAAAAGAGATCGGCTATCAGACCGGTACCGGAGTTATGATCGGATTACCCGGGCAGACCTTGTCTCATCTTGCTGATGATATCCTCTTTTTCCGGGATTTTGATATAGACATGATCGGTATGGGACCTTATGTCATTCATCAGGAGACACCTTTTTCCAGATACAAGGACAAGGTCGATCATGAAGAAAACCTCCAATTGTCTTTGAAGATGATTGCGATTACCAGGTTGATTATGCCTGACATCAACATAGCATCGACAACCGCTTTGCAGGCGATCAATCCTCAGGGGCGGGAGATGGGTTTAAAGGCAGGAGCCAATATCATTATGCCTGTAATAACCGATATTAAATACCGGAAATCTTATCAATTATATAACAACAAGCCCTGTCTTGACGAGAATTCTGATATGTGTAAAAGCTGTTTAGAGGGGAGAATAGCGACTATCGGAGAAGAGATCGGATACAGTGAGTGGGGGGACTCGCCTCATTTCACCGGCAGAAAGAACGATAAGGTCTAAAAGAAATCAGTTTTACCGGTTTTTTTCTTGTTAAGTTTGTTTTGCTCTGGGGAGTTTAGTTTTCAGGGAGGTCATTTTTGGAGCTCTTGGATGATGAGCCTGGCAGTTTTGCTGCCGATCCCCTTAACAACTTGTAACTCCTCTTCCGAAGCTTTCTTCAGATTCTCAACCGAACCAAAATGCTTCAGTAGAAGAAATTTCGTACTCTTTCCAATACCTTTTATGGCATCCAGTTCACTCTTAATAGTACGGGAAGACCTTCGTTTACGATGAAAGCTGATCGCAAAGCGATGTGCTTCATCGCGTATATTCACTAATAATCTCAAAGCGGAAGAGGAACGAGGGAGGAAAACCGGCTCTGATCTGTCCGACAGATATACCTCTTCTAACCTTTTTGCTAAAGATATCAGAGCAATTTCGGGATAATTCTTCATAATTGTCAGTACGGAGTGCAATTGTCCCTTTCCGCCATCTACGATCAGCAGGTCAGGTTTTACCTCCTCCGTAATCCGGGCAAAATACCGATCCAGCGTCTCTCTCATTGCAGCATAATCATCCTGCCCCTGAACAGATTTGATAATGAAGTGCCTGTATTCCCGTTTCAGGGGTTTGCCGTTAGTAAAGTAAACAATCGCGGCAACCGTATCACTGCCCTGAATTGTGGAGATATCGAGACAGATTATCTTTCGGGGTAACCTGGGTAAAGAGAGTTTCTCCTTCAGCTCCTGGATCGGAAAGACAGTCCTGCTCGCTTTCCGCAGATGACTCAATCGTATCGTTTCCATGAAATTGAAAGCATTTTTGGCAGCTACCTTGATCAGAAATCTGTTTTCACCCCTCTGAGGGATGTGCAGCTTATTTTTGAGCCATTTATTAAGACTCTCATAGTCATCCGGTTCTTCCGCTAAGAGTATTTTTTGGGGTAGTTCCTGCAGTTTTTCAGAATAGTATTGATTGAGGAAAGCAGCTAAGATCTCCGGGATGTTAGCCTCTTCGGGACTGTTCAGGCGGTAGTTTTCTTTATTGAGTAGTTTCCCCCCGATAATTTTCAGAACTGTTACAACTACCAGATTTCCCTCTTTAGAGACTGCTATAATATCCCTGTCCTGCTCATCATGAAAATAGCTTGTTTTTGATTTCTGGATTCTTTCGAACATCTTGATCTGATCCCTTGTTTGAGCAGCTTTTTCATACTCCCTTTTTTCACTCTGCTCGGTCATTTCCTGCCGGAGGAGATCGATGATTTCCCGGTTTTTGCCGCTTAAGTAAGAGATCACCTTAGCAACTGATTTATTGTATTCTGCTTCACTTATCTTTCCGATACAGGGGGCAGGACATTTCCCTAACTGATAATTAAAACAGGGTCTGTCATAACCGGATTTATCTAATCTTATCGTCCTCTTGCACGTTCGTAGCGGAAGCTGCCATTCGATAAAGCGTAAGGTCTTTTTTATAGCAGTTGCATCGGTGTAGGGACCGAAGTATTTGGATCCGTCTTTGGCCTTTTCCCGATCTATCAATACTCTTGGGAACGCTTCCTGGACTGTAATTTTGATAAAGGGGTACTGCTTGTCATCTTTTAAGGCGACGTTGTAGGGGGGACGGTGTTGTTTGATCAGGTTGGCTTCAAGTATATAGGCTTCATCTTCGGTCGGTGTCAGAATATACTCGAAATCGGCAACCTGGCTCACCATCCGGTGTATACGTTTTTGATAGCTGTCATCGAGTTTGAGTTTTCCGGTGAAATATGATTTAATCCGGTTTTTCAGAACAAGTGCCTTGCCGATATAGAGGATCTTACCGCTACGGTCTTTCATAATATAGACGCCGGGTGAAGCGGGAAGAAGTTTCAGCTTCTTTTTCAGGAACGGCGGAATTTTTTCCATAAGATCTCTTTAATGTTGTTTATATATTCAACCCTGAGCAGATAGGTACCGAGAAAATAAAACAGAGCAGCAGCAATAAAAAAGATGCTTAGTTTAAGGAGTAAGCCGGTTATTCCCAATACTTCGAAATGACTGCTGGTGAAACGGATCCCCAGGTAGAGAAGAGAACTCATCAAGATAATCTTCCAAAGATTGTGGTTAAGATTCAGGATTGATAGTTCCGGCATCTTTTTTTTCAATACGGTCAGTAAGATGATAAAGTGCACCAGAGCAGACAGAGAAGAAGCCAAAGCCAAACCGGCATGCTGCAAAAACTGCATAAGAATGACATTTAGAATAATATTCAGCATTACTATCAAAGCAGATATTTTGACAGGTGTCTTAGTGTCTTTATTAGCATAAAATAGCGGGATCAGCGTCCGGGTTAAACTATAGAAGACAAGTCCGAACGAATAGAACACAAGGGCACGATAAGTCATGTCCAGGGCAAATTGATCAAATGCTCCCCGCATAAAGAGCAGTCGGATAATATCTTTTCCCAGAGTAACCGAGATTACTGTAATGGGAAGCATCAGATAGACCAGAGTGATGATACTGAAGCGGAGTGTTTCGGATAGATTCTTCCAATCCTTAGCAGCTGTATAGCGGGAAAACATGGGTAAGACAGCAGAGCTTGCCGAGATACCGATTATTCCCAGGGGGAGCTGCATCAGCCTGTTACCGTACTGCAATGCTGCGATACTGCCGGAGATCAGGAAAGATGCCAGAATAAGATCTACAGCCAGATTAATCTCTCTGATCGCTAATCCTACCACTCCCGGGATAAACCGTCGCCAGAGATTATTAAGAGCCTCTCCTTTTAAACTCAGGTTCAAACGGAGCTGATAACCGATCTTTTTTAGCAAGGGAAGGTTTACGGCAGTCTGTAAGACACCACCAAAGAGAACTCCCAGGGCGAGAACTACTGCCTGTTCTTCCAGGTCAGCCTGCTGAACAAGAGAGAAAATCACTAAAAACATGATCATTCCGAGATTGAGAAATGCCGAAGACAAGCCGGGCAGGAAGAAATAATCATGAGAGTTGAGGATTGAAATCAGAGTTGAAGACAATCCGATCAGCAGGAGATACGGGAACATGATCCGCGTCAGTCTAACCGTTATCTGGTAACTCTGAGTATCGAAACCGGGAGCCAATAACCTGGTTATGACGGGGGCAAAGATTATTCCCAGTAGAGTCAGCAGTGTTAGAAAAAGGGTTAGCAGAGAGAGCATATTCAGAGCGAAACGGATCTGTTCCTGCCGCCCCTTCTTGACCTCTATTTCATTGTAAATCGGGATGAAAGCAGCTGATAAAGCCCCTTCTCCGAATAGTTTCCTCAAAAGATTAGGTATCTGGTAACCAACCTGAAAAGCATCCGCAACGTAAGAAGCTCCGAAGAATCCGGCAAAGATCATGTCTCTTGCCAAGCCTAAAAAGCGGCTGATTAAAACAGCTATGGACATCGACCCGATATTCTTTGCCAAGACCTTTGTAGCCATATTTTGTTACTCTCTATTGGTCACCAGAAACAGAGCCTCTTTTTCAGAGATACCAGAGGTGAGTTTATTATTCACTTCATTATCAAAACCATAAAACCTGAATTCAATCATTACAGAGGGAGCAGTATCAGATGGGTTAATAAAACTGACGTATAGAGAAAAAAGAGGTATCCAGGGCTAATATCCGGGGCTGAAAATCCTCAGGAATCATATTGCTATCAAACAATCAACTGATTTCAATGTTATCTATCAGCCTTGTTCCAGCGAAAAACGCGGCTAAAACTACCCGGCACCCTGAAGTAAGAGAGGATAGATCTTCCAGAGTATTACTGTCAATGACCGAGATATAATCGATCTCGCCCCCCTTCGCTTCGATCATTTCCTGCATTGTTGAGATAAGGCGGGAACTATCTCTTTCCCCCTGCCGGTAAAGCTGTTGTGCCAGGAGCAGTGATTGGTACAAAGAAGAAGCATCTTCCCGCGTCTTTGGTGATAGATAACTGTTCCGGGAGCTCATCGCCAGTCCATTGGCTTCTCTTATTGTTGGACAGCGGACGAGATGTACCGGTAAGTCCAGATCAGAAAGCATCCTTTCTAAGATAACTACCTGCTGATAATCTTTCTCACCCATGAACATCAGATCGGGAATAATAATATTCAACAGTTTCAGGACAATTGTGGCTACACCCTGAAAATGTCCGGGACGGCTTTTACCACATAATCTATCTTCCAGTCCGCTCACCTTCACCCAGGTTAGGTGCTCCTGATCATACATTCTATCATTAGCAGGAATGAAAACTATATCCGCTTGATATTTGCCCAGGAGCTTGAGATCATTCCTACTGTCCCGGGGGTAACGGGAAAAATCTTCTCCCTGAGAGAATTGAGCCGGATTGACATAAATACTCACTACAACAATATCGGTTAGCTCTTTGGCTTTTTTTACCAGCTGCAGATGACCGGCATGAAGATAACCCATTGTCGGAACAAAACCAACAGTTTTTCCGCTTTTTCGAAGATGAGCTATTTTCTCCCGGGCAGCTTCTTTCCCTGTTAAAACTTTAGGAGCAAAGGATTTCATAGTCTTTGTTCGATCTTATTGTTCTTATCGAGAATGAGTATTTCCGGTTGAAAGTTCGCAGCCTCTTTCTCGTCAAGAATACCGTAAGCTGCAATAATTATCTGATCTCCGGGATAGGCTAAGCGTGCTGCAGCACCGTTGACCCCGATAATCCCACTCCCTTTTTCTCCTTCTATAGCGTAAGTAGCAAAACGAGCGCCATTACTCATATTATAAACCTCGATTCTCTCATGCGGCTTGATTCCGGATTCTTCCAGCAGGTTCATATCTATCGTCAAACTACCCATATAATCGAGTTTAGTCTCTTTTACGGTTGCCCGGTGTATCTTGGCGATCAGGAAAGTTCTTAGCATTAATCCTCCAATTATTGTCTTTTTTTCAATAATTTTCCGGCCGTCAGAATTGTAAACTTATTTCTCTCTTCTCTCCTTTAACAAAGCGATGTTATCAACTATTCAATCTCAACAGTTGAGAAAAACCTTTCTTACAAGACTCTGAAGCCACTGATAAAGCTCTATTCCGTCAGTTGTTTCTTTGAGAAAAGCTGTTTCAGAGAGGATTATCAGCAAAAAGACAGGTTTTAAGGGTTATGGATTATTATTTCAGGTTATTGTTTGCTCAGCGCAAGATACAAGATAACAAATCATAAGATAGCAGGAGAGAAATGATTTCAGATGCAACAGAGAAGAAATCGAACTTGACATAAAACAATTTGGAGAAAAGTCTTACCGCTATGAAAATAAGGGAAAAAAGTTACGAAGGGGTCAATTTTTGTCTGCAATGCGGAGCAATGATGGTGTTTTCTCATGATCATGAAGAAAAGTTGCGTAAGCGTTGCCCGGAGTGCGGCTGGACATACTACAAGAATCCGGTTCCGGCAGTAGCCTGTGTCGTGCTTAATGAGAAGAGAGAGATTTTGATCATCAAACGGTTAGTCGAGCCGCAGAAGGGATTGTGGGCTTTGCCGAGCGGTTATATCGAGATTAATCAGAGTCCGGAAGAGGCGGCGGTAGATGAGTTGGCAGAAGAGACCGGATTTGAGGGGAGAGTGGCGAGCTTTGTAGGTTATTATGACGGTACTTCACCGATTTATGAGAAGGTGCTCTCACTCGGTTTTTTTCTGGAGATAACTGGTGGAAAGCTGGAAGCAGGAGATGATGCAGAAGAGGCAAAATTTGTCCCTCTTTCTGAGTTACCGGAATTAGCATTTTCAGCTCATGAATTTTTTGTTGCTAAGATCAAGGAAGAGTTCGTCAAGAATCAGGAATAAGTGGAAAAGAGTTGGACTGAATATTTTTGATTGTGAGAGATTATGGGAGAGAGTGAACGTTTTTATAGCTGCAAACTAAAGCAAATAAACTGATAAACAAGGGAGTAATTAAGGAAGATGGGAATTGAAATCAGCAAGACTTACGACCCACAAATCGTTGAAAAGAAATGGTATGATCACTGGTTCAGAGAAGGATTATTCACACCTCAGATCGATGAAAGGAAACGTCCCTATACTGTTTTAATGCCCCCCCCGAATGTAACGGGGATCCTGCATATTGGGCATGTTTTGAATATTACACTACAGGATGTTGCCATAAGATATAAAAGAATGACTGGTGTTCCTACACTCTGGCTGCCCGGAGTTGATCATGCCGGGATAGCAACTCAGAATATGGTGGAAAAAGACCTGCATAAGCAGGGATTAGACCGTCATCAAGTCGGCAGGGAAAAGCTTTTAGAGCTTGTCTGGGCCTGGAAAAATGAGAAAGGGAGAACAATACTCGAACAATTGAAACAACTGGGTGCGTCCTGTGACTGGAGTCGTGAGCGATTCACAATGGATGAAATGCTCTCCCGGGCAGTGAAGGAAGTTTTTGTCCAATTATATGAGAAAGGGCTTATTTATAAAGGAGAGTATATAATTAATTGGTGTCCCCGCTGTATCAGTGCCTTGTCGAATGATGAGGTGGAACACGAGGATGCTCAAGGATTTTTGTGGCACATCCGTTATCCCTTTCCTGAAGAAGAAGGCTATCTAACGGTTGCAACGACAAGACCGGAAACGATGCTGGGTGATGTAGCAGTAGCAGTTAATCCCGATGATGAACGGCACAAGCATCTGATCGGGAAAAGTGTAATCCTCCCCTTTGTTAACCGAAAGATTCCCATTATTGCTGATGATTATGTTGATCAGGAATTCGGGAGTGGATTTGTTAAGATAACCCCGGCACATGACCCGAATGATTTCGAAATAGGAAGAAGGCATAACCTCCCCTTAATAGTAGTAATGAATGAAGAAGGGGTCATGAACGATCAGGCTGGGGCAGAATTCCAGGGTATGGATAGATTCGACTGTCGCCAGAAGCTGGTGAAACTATTGCAGGAGATGGATCTGATCGAGAAGATAGAGTCACATGACTTAGCGATCGGAAAATGCTATCGTTGTGACTCGATTATTGAGCCTTATGTTTCGGAACAGTGGTTTGTAAAGATGAAACCTCTGGCTGAGAGAGCGATAAAAAAGGTAGAGGAGGGAGAGATTCAATTTCAGCCCCAGCGGTGGGTCAAGGTGTTTATGCACTGGATGAACAATATCCGTGACTGGTGTATCTCCCGCCAGATCTGGTGGGGTCATAGAATACCTGCCTACTACTGTGATTCCTGCGGAGAGATGGTTGTGGCTTTGGAAAAACCGGTTAAATGCGAAAAATGCGGGAGCAGTGAGTTTCGGCAGGATGAAGACGTTCTGGACACCTGGTTCTCTTCCTGGTTATGGCCCTTTTCGACAATGGGGTGGCCTGAAGAAACGGAGGATCTAAAATATTTTCTCCCCACGGATTTACTGATAACTGCCCCTGAGATCATCTATCTCTGGGTAGCCCGAATGATAATGGCTACTCTGGAATTTTGTGATGAAATTCCTTTCCGCACTGTATTGTTGCATGGAACTGTCCGGGATCAGATTGGAAGGAAGATGAGCAAATCACTTGGGAATTCTCCCGATCCTCTGGATCTGATCAAATTAGTTGGAGCTGATGCTCTCAGGTTCAGCATGATTTTCAATGCCCCCAAAGGGGCAGACATCCATTATTCAGCGTCTGTAATGGAAAACGGCAGGAATTTTTGCAACAAGATCTGGAATGCCTACCGCTTTATCATGGGAAATGTTAGTCAGATTGCCGGTCTTCCGGAAGAGGATGAACTCGACTTGGAGTTAGCCGACAGATGGATATACAGTAGATTACAGGAAGTAATCGCTGAAGTTACCGATTATTATGAAAACCTCCGGTTTAACGATGCTGCCCAGATTCTGCAGGACTTCATCTGGAAGGAATTCTGTTCCTGGTATCTGGAACTCAGCAAAGAGAGGATCTATAACAATCAAGATTTGAAAGCACAGAGAACGGTTAAGTATATTCTATTGGATGTATTGCAGCAATCTCTGCGACTCTTACATCCGATTATGCCCTTTATCTCGGAAGAGATCTGGCAAAGTATAAAAGAGTGTTTCCCCCTGGAAGAAGAGGCATTGATTATTGCCCGTTTCCCCGTATCTCAAAGAGAGATGATAGATCACCGGATTGCAGAGGAGATGAATTTGATCCAGGAAAGCATCGTAGCTATCAGGAATCTTCGTAAACAGATTAATCTTTCACCGGCGCAGGAGGTCACTGTTGTTATCCGTCCGGTCAGCAGAGAACAGGCTGCGGTCATATCACTTTACTGCAATTATTTCCAGAAGCTGGCAAAAGTGACTGTACTTTCTACTGACCTGAATTGCGAAAGACCGAAAACGTCGATAGCTGCGGTAGTGAGCGGAATGGAGATCTTTTTGCCGTTGAGCGGACTAATTGATCTGGGAAAAGAAAGGGAACGGCTGGAGAAGCAGCTTCAAAAAGCAGAGACTGAGTTAGCAAAGACAGTTAAGAAGCTCTCCAGCGATAATTTTCTCAATAATGCCAAACCGGAAGTTATTGAAAAAGAGAGAGAAAAAGAGCAGGAATTTCTGCAGATTACCGAAAAAACCAAAGGCCTGTTACAGGACCTTAATTAGATCCTATAAGGAGGGTTGTAATGAGTCCCCGCAAGAAAAAGGAACAAGAAGAGATAAAAGAAGAAGTCATCCCTGAAATCGAGGTGGAAGCTATGGATGAAATGAAAGAGGAGATAGCCCGGGATCCGGGAAAGAAGAAATTGGTTTTCTATGAAAAACTGAGAGAGAGATTTGCCGGTAAAGTACCGGCAGAAGGTAAGATGAACAAGGTCAGTGATTTTCTCTTTCTGCTTCCCGATTTCTTTATCCTGTTATGCCGGCTTTTAATGGAAGATAAAGTCACCAATCAGACCAAAGCTTTTATTCTTGGTGTGATAGCCTATGTCATGATGCCGATCGATATCATCCCTGATTTTATTCCGGTTATTGGATTTCTTGACGATCTTATCCTGGTGGTTTTTGCCCTTGACCAGATCCTTAAATATACCGATGAACAGATCCTTCTCGATAATTGGAGCGGGAAAAGAAATCTATTCCTGACGGTCAGGAATATTATTGATATTGCAGACCGGGCAGTGAGCCAGCGGATTTTAGGAAAGATAAAAACATATGTACGGAGACTAAAAGGTAATTGATGGATATTCTTATCTCTTCCCGCAATAGAGACAAGATAAGAGAGATTAAAACCTTACTCTCGTCGCTTCCTTTTAGTGTTTTTACTCCGTATGATTTTGACGATTTGCCTGATGTAGAAGAAGATAAAAATACCCTTCTGGGAAATGCCTTGAAAAAGGGGCGGGAATTAACGGAAATTACCGGCTTACCTACTATCGCAGATGATACCGGGCTTTTTATCGATGCTCTTGCCGGAGAACCGGGTATTTATGCGGCAAGATATGCCGGAGAGCATTGCAGCTATGCAGATAACCGTCATAAGGTTCTTCGTTTAATGGCAAACAAGATAGACAGATCAGCCCGGTTTATGACAGTGGCAGTCTTTGTCCGTCCGGGAGCTGAGCCTCTGGTCGCGGAAGGGATTGTAGAAGGTGAGATCACAGAAGAGGAAAGAGGAGATAAAGGATTTGGTTATGATAATATCTTCAGGTTGCGGGAGGGCAGAAAAACTTTTGCCGAGATGGAGGAAGAAGAGAAGAATTTGTTCAGTCACCGGGGAATTGCTTTTCGTAAGCTTGCTGCGAAGATCCAGGAAGCTTACGAAGCGGGAAGTTTAGTTAATGATATTGATAAACATAAAATGGAGGAACAATGATTAACAAACAGATTTTTCGTCAATATGATGTCAGAGGTATCGTTAACCGCGATTTAACCGAAGAGACGGTTTACCTGTTGGGTAGAGGCTTCGGCTCCTTTCTGCGCAAGAGAAACCTGAAATCAGTTGTGATCGGAGGAGATGCCCGGTTGAGCACCCCTCTATTCAAGAAGGTTTTTTCCAACGGTTTGCTCGATTGCGGATGTGAGGTTACCGATGTAGCGATCTTAGCAACCCCGACTCTCTATTTTTCGATAGAACACCTGAAAGCAGATGCCGGAGTTATGATTACCGGCAGTCATAATCCTCCCGAATATAATGGGTTTAAAATGAATATCGGACTTGCTTCCATTTTTGGTGACGACATAATGGAGATTTACGACATTATCCGGAAGGAAGAATTTGCTGAAGGTCCGGGAGTAAATCAAGTAGTCTCCGGAATGATCAAAGAGTACCAGAATTATCTCGTTGAGAATATCAAAATTGACCGTCCCGTTAAGATTGTGGTTGATGCCGGGAATGGAGCAGGAGGACCAATACTTCCCGATATCCTGAGAAGGATCGGTTGCGATGTGATCGAACTCTATTGTGATCTGGACGGAACTTTCCCCAATCATCATCCTGATCCGACCGTAAAAGAATATATGGAAGATCTGATCAGATTGGTAGGTGAATCCCAGGCAGATTTTGGGGTTGGATTAGACGGTGATGCCGATAGAATAGGAGTAATCGATGAAAAGGGACAAATGTTATACGGGGATCAGTTGCTGAATATTTTCGCCCGTGATTTTTTAAAGCATTATCCCGGCGAGAAGGTTGTAGCCGATGTTAAGTGTTCAAAGGTTTTCTATGATGATATCGCCAAACAGGGCGGGATACCGGTTATGTATAAAACGGGACACTCTCTCTTGAAAAAGAAAATGAAAGATGATAATATCAAGCTGGGTGGAGAAATGAGCGGTCATATCTGCTTCAAAGACCGTTACTTCGGATTCGATGATGCCATCTATGCAGCCTGCCGCTTTGCTGAGATCGTTGCCGCTTCCGATAAAAAGGTCAGTGAGTTTTTGGCTGACCAGCCCAAGGTGTTTAACACCCCGGAGATCTGGATAAAATGCAGCGAAGAGAAAAAGTTCCAGATCGTCGAAAAAGTTAAGAATCACTTTAAGGATAAGGGTCATGATGTCAATGACATTGACGGCATGCGGGTAACGTTTACCGATGGCTGGGGACTGGTCAGAGCGTCAAATACCCAACCCGTTCTTACTTTACGGTTTGAAGCGGAAACCGAAGCCCGGCTCAATGAGATCAGAGATATGGTAGAAAGTGAGATTGAGCGGATAAAGCAGGAGTTTTAGAAAAGCTGCTTTTCCGATTGTTACTTTTTAGCTGATCACTTTATTGAAGGTACGGGTTTTCTTTCCGGATAGTTTTTTAACTGGATTTTAGCCTTATTATGACTGAGGAAGAACACTCTGACCAGTTAGCAGTAGTTAGTGTTCAGCAAGGTTTTTCACCTTGTTCTCAGCAGCATTTATTCCGATAATTCCAGGGTAGAATTGTTTCTGCAAGAACTAACTTTTTTTTCCCTGTATCGAGGGGCAATGATCCCAAAAGGGCGGGTTGGTTCACCTTCCGGAGTACTGTTTCGGGTTGCCGGACAGAGATAACCGGTATTATTGGATAAAGGTGAAGCCCCCTTAGCTGTTTACGAACAGAAGGAAAGCAATCCCTAACCGCTCAGAAATTGATTGACTCACAGAACTTAGCTAAAAAAAATGTCACCTTGTAATATCAGGAGATAATGGAGGAATAATGGAGTATCCTTTTAACGAGATCGAGCCGAAATGGCAGAGTAAATGGCAGGAGATGAAGCTGTTCAATAGCGGAGAAGCGTTTGATAAGAAGAAGTATTATATCTTATCGATGTTTCCCTATCCTTCCGGAGCTCTTCACATGGGGCATGTCTCTAATTATTCGATCGGAGATGCAATGACCCGCTATAAATTGATGGAGGGTTACAATGTCATGCAGCCGATGGGATATGATTCTTTTGGTCTTCCGGCGGAGAATTTTGCGATCCAGAATAATACTCATCCCCGGTTCTCGACTGAAGATAATATCAAGATTATGAGAAGTCAATTCGATAGAATGGGTTTTGGTCTGGATTGGAACAGAGAGGTAAGTACCTGCCGTCCGGACTACTATAAATGGAATCAGTGGCTTTTTAAGAAAATGTTCGAAAAGGGATTAGTCTATAAAAAGAAGGCATATCTGAACTGGTGCGATCAGTGTCAGACTGTTCTGGCTAATGAACAGGTAGAAAACGGCAACTGCTGGCGCTGTGACAGCCAGGTTCGTCAAAAAGAGATGGAGCAGTGGTTTATCCGGATCACTGATTATGCTGAAGAGTTACTCGATTTTTCTCAGGTAGTTGACTGGCCTGAAAAGGTCAAAGCCATGCAGACTAACTGGATTGGGAAGAGCGAAGGAACGATCATTCATTTTCCGCTTAAAGATTCGGAAGAGACTATTTCTGTCTTTACAACCAGACCTGATACAATTTTTGGCTGCACCTATATGGCACTGCCGCCGGAGCACCCTTTGGTCGAAAAGTGGCTGCAGAAAACCGATAAGGATTCACCTCTTTATAGCTTCTGTCAGAAAGTGATCAATCTTGATAAGATGGAGAGAACGGCAGATGATACAACAAAAGAGGGTATCTTCAGCGGTCATTACTGTCTTAATCCTGTTAATGGTGAAAAAATGGAGATTTGGATAACGAATTATGTTCTGCTCGATTACGGAACGGGGGCTGTTATGGCTGTTCCTGCCCATGATCAGCGGGATTATGAATTTGCTAAAAAATACGGTCTCCCTCTCAAGATAGTAATTCAGAATGAAGAGAGAAACCTTTCTCTGGAGACAATGTCCGAAGCGTATATCGGTGAAGGTTACCTCTCAGGTTCCGCACAGTTTGACGGAATGGAAAGCAGCGAATCTAAAAAGAAGATCACCGAATGGATGACAGAAGAGGGAACAGGCAAGTATGCAGTGAGCTACAGGTTAAGAGACTGGGGTATTTCGAGGCAGCGATACTGGGGAACCCCCATTCCGATAATCAATTGCCCGAAATGTGGCTCGGTACTGGTTCCCGATGAAGCTCTTCCGGTCGAATTACCTACAAACGTAGAGGTAGGGAAGACGAGACAAAATCCTCTTCTATCCGTAAAAGAATGGGTCAATACAACCTGTCCGGTTTGTCAGGGACCTGCGGTCAGAGAGACAGATACTATGGATACTTTCTTTGACAGCTCCTGGTATTATGCCCGTTTTACCGATTCTCATAACAATAAAGAACCTTTTAAGCGGGAGAAGGCTGACTATTGGCTTCCGGTTGATCAATATATCGGGGGTATCGAACATGCCTGCCTTCATCTTCTCTACGCCAGATTCTTCCATAAATTTATGCGGGACATCGGTCTGCTGAGCGGTGATGAACCCTTCTCCCGGCTGCTTACTCAGGGAATGGTCATCAAAGATGGAGCAAAGATGTCCAAATCGAAAGGGAATGTCGTAGATCCGAATTATATAATTGACCGTTATGGTGCTGACACAGCAAGAGTTTTCATGCTCTTTGCCTCTCCGCCTGATAAGGATGTGGAGTGGAGCGATGAAGGGATAATGGGGGCGTTCCGCTTTCTTAACCGGATCTGGCGTCTTGTTAAGACGAATTCCGAATTGATCAGGAACTACCGGGATAAAGAGATAGGGGAAGAGAGTGAGCAAACCAAAAAACTGCTCTATTCAACCCATTTCACGATCAAGAAAGTGAGAGAGGACATCGAGATAAGGATGCAGTTCAATACGGCGATAGCTGCAATTATGGAGCACTTCAATAATCTCTCCTCGATCAAAGAGAGCGAAAAGCTTACCGAATCCGAAAAAGCTGCTTTTGTGCAAGGGTGTATTGTTATTCCGAGACTGATCTATCCCTTTGCTCCTCATATCGCCGAAGAACTCTGGAGCCAGTGTGGTTATCAGGAACTGATCCATAAAGCGGGCTTTCCTCAGGAAGAGGAAAGATATCTAAAACAGGATGAGATAGATTATGTGATCCAGATTCAGGGAAAAGTCCGAGGTCATCTGACGGTTCCGGCAGAGAGCGCTGAAGAGGAAATCCGGAAACAAGCCCTGCAGGTAGCGAATGTAGTTAAATATATAGAAGGAAAAGAGATAAAGAAGTTTGTTATTGTAAAGAATAAACTCATCAGTATAGTAGTATAAGACCTTTTTGCTAGGTTATCCGGAGCTTGTGCTCTTAAACAAAGACCCCCTCACAGAGGGGGTCTTTCATGTTGTAGTTGTTTATCTGTTGTTTGGATGATTCTTTGCTCAGACAGGAAGGGTAAGATGATACTCAACCCCGTTCTCTGAGTTCTTTACTCTGATAAGACCTCCCATTTCCTTCATGATTTTCTTGATTATCAAGAGATCAACGAAATTTTCGGTTACCAGTTCATAATCTGTGTCATCATTCACTTTTGCTATCAGCTCTTCAAAAAGCTGAGAACCATTCCGCTGGATTATGAAACGGATATTAGCTTCTTCGTGCCAGACTTTTATCCTGATCTTTCCGCCATTCTCCATAGCTGCGACAGCGTTGTTTATTATCTCGTAGAGAGCATTGGCGAGCAGAAAGGGATTTGCCCGAAAATGGAGATTTTCCTCGATTTCTCTTTCCAATTCGATCTTATGCTTATAGGTCATATTGAAATAGAAGAACCGGTCAAGCTGATCGATCAACTTATTGACTGCAATTTCCTCGGGACCTGATTGATTGTCTTTACTTAACATGGAATTCAGATCACTTATCATATCGTTGATCTTTTCTAATTGACTTAATATCTGGTCAACACCCTGAATATCCGGGTGTTTGAACTTGATTAACTCGATCCTGCCGGAAATACTCATCAAGGGGGTGTTCATATTATGAATAAAACCGGGGAGAATAGCTGTGTATTTTGCCAGCAGGCGATACCTGAGCAATTTATCCATACCTTCTCTCATAATAAATCTCCCGTGAACCTCATTTTTACAGGTAAGATTCGATGACCTTAGCTAATCTCTTCACCCCTTCAATGTTTCGTTCTTTCGAGGAATAAGAAAAATTGATCCTCATCGTATTTTTCCCTTCTCCATTACAGTAAAAGGCAGATCCGACAACAAAGGCGACCTTTTCTTTGATCGCATCAAGGAACAGCTTGCCGGTATCAATGTGATCGGGAACCGTTAAAAACAGGAACAAACCACCTTCAGGCTCCGTCCAGGTAACTTCTTTCGGCATGTATTGACGGAAGGCTTCCAGCATTACATCTCTCTTTTCCCGGTAGAGATCAATAATACTTTTGATATTGTTGTCCAATAGCCCGTTCTCGATATATCGGGCTGCTATTCGCTGCGTGTATGGCGGGGTGCAGAGATCGGTTGACTGCTTGGCAACAACGATCTTATCAAGAATATCTTCGTTACCAACTATCCATCCGATCCGGAAGCCGGGAGCAAATATCTTGGAGAATGTCCCTAACATCAAAACCTGATCGCTGTTATCAAGACTATAAATCGTTTCAACAGCTTCTCCTTCAAATCTTAATTCCCGGTAAGGGCTGTCTTCGATTATCAGTACATCATACTTCTTTGCTAAGGCGATTATCTCCAGACGGCGATTTTTGCTCATGGTTATCCCTGAAGGATTTTGAAAATCGGGAATTACATAGATAAACTTCGGTTTCTGGTTCTTTGCCTTGAGGCCTTCTAAGGCATTTTCGAGTTTCTCAGCACTCATCCCCTCCTCATCTATCGGTATCCCGATCATATCGGCTCCGTAACTGTTGAAAGCGCCTAAAGCGCCCAAATAGGAGGGTAAGCCTACTAAGATTTTGTCCCCGCGGTTGATGAAAATCTTGGAAATCAGGTCAAGTGCCTGCTGAGATGCGGTAGTTATCACAAGATTCTTAAGAGACAGATTCAACCCTTCCTTGTTATAACGCTCTACCAGCAAAGTACGTAACAGGGTATCTCCCTCAGTTGCCCCGTATTGTAAGGCAACATAAGCCTCCTTTTTCATTATCTCACATAAGATCTGATATAACTCCTCGACCGGAAAAGATTCCGGTGCCGGTAAGCCACCGGCAAAAGAGATTATTTCCGGGTCCTGTGTTAATTTCAACAACTCTCTAATTTGAGACTTCTTCATTCCCTGGGCATTCACCGAGAAAATCTGATTCAAATCACTAATCATTGCATCCTCCGATTTTTTTTATTCTTCATGTATGTATCTTTCCTGTTTATAATCTTCTATCTGCTTCAAAATTTTGTGAGAAAGCTCTTTGCTGATCTTTGTTTTCAAGATTTGTTCTTTATTCGTTCTGTCAATCTGTTTTTCCAGAACTTCTACATGTTCTTTCAAAAACAAGATAAGTTTCCTCATCTCCAGAGGGATGCGGAAAACTACCTCCCTCTTCTGGTCTTTCAGATAAGCGGATATCAAAGACATCAGCTCGCCGAAACTATCATCATATTTGGCAGAAATAAATACTGATGCCGGATGTTTCATCATTAAACGTTTGCGTAACAACTTGGAATTCAAGCTGTTACCAAGCATGTCGGCTTTATTGAAGACATAGAGGACATCCTTGTCATCAGCATCAATCTCCTGCAGGACCTCATTTACGGAAGAGATATATTGTTCGAAATCGGGCTGAGAAAGATCCACTACGTGCAGCAGCAGGTCTGCTTCGGTAACTTCTAAAAGGGTTGAGTGAAAAGAACTGACCAGAGTGTGGGGGAGTTTTTTGATAAACCCGATTGTATCACTGATAACGACTTTTTCTTTATTATCAAGAAAAACACCTCTGGTGGTCGAATCAAGAGTGGCAAAGAGTTGATCGGCAACATAACGTTGTTCGCCGGTAAGTTTGTTGAATAGTGTGGTTTTACCGGCATTGGTGTAGCCGATAAGCGAAATGTTCTTCATTTGGGTCCGCTTTCTTCGCTTGATAACGGAAACTTTCTCGATATCGGCAATCCGTCGTTTGAGAATATCAATCTGCTTCTTTATCTCTCTTCGGTCTAACTCTATCTGTTTTTCCCCGGGACCGCGGAATCCTATACCCCCTTCGATCCTGGAAAAATGCTGCCAGAGATTTCTCAATTTCGAATAGTTATATTGAAGCATTGCCAGTTCAACCTGCATTTTTGCCTGTTTTGTTTTGGCGTGGGTTGCAAAGATATCCAGGATCAGCTCAGTGCGGTCAACAACGTTACAGGAGGTCAGTTTAGCAATGTTCTTTGCCTGAGCAGGGGAGAGTTCATCATTGAAGATGAGGGTATCAACTTCTTCGTCTCTCGCTTTCGAGCTGATCTCGGAAATCTTCCCCTTCCCAATGTAGGTTGCAGGATTTGGTTTATCAAGATGCTGAACGAATCTCTCTATCACTTCAGCTCCGGCTGTTTTGCTCAGATGTTCTAACTCATCGACCGTTCGCTCGTATTCTTCTCTTTTTTCTTTACCCGAATGTAACCCTATTAAAAATACCCGTTGTTTTACCTTCTTTGTTGACTCCATATCATCCTTTTGATCAATAATCCTCATTCTCATAGACAAGGATACTCTTATTATTCTGCCGCCACTCTAAGAACTTCTCCTTGATATCCATCTGCCAAATTATCTTCTTCTGTTCATTCTCAAAGGAGATGATATCGACAAAATGTATCTTGCCATCATGACCTTTAAAACTCTTCTGGGGAAACTCTACGGCGAAATCCCTTCCCTGTCTCACTATCGTTATCTCATTGATAAAAAAGCCGGGGGTGATCTCTAAAGTAGCCCGGGCTTCTACGATACCTCTTCCCACATCTCTGAATCTTATATCCATTACCTTCACCTTCAATATACTATTTATAGTGAAGAATTTATTAACTGCCGTTAAGAAGTCAATCAATATTTGCTGAGCGGCAGATCATTTTCAGACGAGGTTGTTTTTTTCTCTTCCAGCCCGCCGCTCCAAAAGGCATTTGTTCCTTACCTGCATTATTGTTTCGTTCAATGCAGGTAAGGAACGATAATCGAAAGAATAATCATTCCTCTGCCAGTTAATACCGGAAGAACCGGGAAAATGATAAAACAGCGGAATTTTTTAGACTAACAAAGTTAAGAAAACTGCTTATGCTTGATTTATCTAAGAACAATTTCTTACAGACTTCGTCTGCTGAGCCTGTTTCCTGCATAATTCTCTGACCTATCCTTTAAAGAGATAGTATTCACCGGCAGGAGAGGAAAAGTCTTGACGTCAGAGTATATCAAAAGTTTGCTAACAGCATGAATAAAGAACTGGAGACTGAATACCATTTTGCTTTTTCCGAACCGCTGGTCTGTACTGCTATCCATAACGGTAATTACATTAGTCCGCAGATCAGAAAGAATATCGGTATCACCGATAATCTCCGTTTGCGGGAAGAAGATCCGAAGACAGCCTTCTTTACGAAAATATCTGCTAACCGCATCATCCAGCACCGTTCCCGTTTTGAGTATGATCTCAACCGTTCCCGGGATAAAGCCTTCTATCTTGAACCTGCTGATGCCTGGGGTCTCAGGGTAAGAAGACAAAGACCTGAAGAAGAGGTCATCAGAGAGAGTCTTTCTGCCTATGATCGTTTTTACCGCCGGACTAAATCCTTTTTTGATGAAATGACTACAACTTTTGGTTCTTTCTTTGTTTATGATATCCATTCTTATAATCATCACAGAAAGGGGAATGATCAACCGTTCGATTCTCCGGCAGAAAATCCCGAAATCATTCTCGGAACAAGCATTATGCCGGCAGAATGGTTTCCTCTGGTCAAAAGAATACAGGAATCACTTCTCGGATTCGATTTTTTCGGAAGAAAGCTTGATGTAAGAATAAATGTGAAGTTTCCCGGAGGAAATTTCTCCCGCTGGATCCATTCGAGTTATCCGGGCAGAGTGGCTTGTATTGCCATTGAGTTTAAAAAGATCTTTATGGATGAGTGGACAGGAGAATTCTTTCCCGATAAACAAGAGGCTTTGCGACAAGCGTTACTTCGGACAAAACCGGTTATTCTTAATTATCTCAGGGAAAAGCAATAGCGAGAAGAAATTGATTTTGGAATGAAAGTTGCATTAAAAAAGAGTAAATGAAAACATGATGCCGGAATACTTGGTTTAAGCCATTTTATCCGGTGATAGGGGAGAAGATGAAGAAGAAGTTTGGTTTGCTGATTATAACTGTTTTGTTGATTACGGGAAGTTTGTCAGCTGATATTCTGCAAAAAGCTACGGCTGTTCTTAATATAGCCTTTCGGGAAATAAACCGGACCGAAGAAGTATTACCGGTAATAATTGTTATGGAAGAGCAGTATGATCCCGACATATTGTATAAAGAGATTCAGGGACTTGATAAAATCTCAAGACGTAATTATACGATAAAAGCTTTGGAACAGTTCAGCAATGCAACCCAATCCGGAATTAGAAAAGTACTTACGGATATGGAGAAAGAAGGCTTAGTGACTAATCTCCGTTATCTCTGGGTTGCCAATGTAATCAATCTGGAGGCGACAAAAGAAGCGCTGCTGATCCTCGATAGCCGGGATGACATCGACAGGCTGGAATATGATCCATTAAGAAAAATACTTAATGATGATGATTTTTACCCTGCCGGGATAACCGAAAACAATACGGATGACCCGCTTAGAAATGACCGGGAGATAGTATATAACCTGAATGTCATGAATGTCCCCGATGTCTGGGATCAGGGTTTTACCGGTCAGGGTGTAACAGTCGCTGTTCTGGATACCGGTGTTAATTACAACCATAATGATATTACCAATCAGATGTGGACACATCCCGATTATCCGAACCATGGTTTCAACTTTATCAATAACAGCCATCAAACGATGGATAATCATAGTCACGGTACCCATTGTGCCGGCACAGTAGCCGGTGACGGTACATCCGGTTCACAAACCGGAGTAGCTCCCGGTAGTACAGTTATGGCTCTGCTTGTTCTGGATTCGAGCGGAAGCGGACAGCAGAGTGGCGTATGGGCAGCTATTCAGTTTTCTATGCAGCATGGAGCTGATGTAATGAGTCTTTCACTTGGCTGGCTGCATGCCTGGGATCCGGACCGGACAACCTGGCGGATGGTAATGTCTAATGCTCTCTCAGCCGGGGTTGTTGCTTCAGTAGCAGCCGGAAATGAAGGGAATCAGCAATACTCCTATCCCATTCCGAGTAATGTCAGAACACCGGGCGATTGTCCCCCTCCCTGGCTGCATCCCAATCAGACCGAGATAGGTGGTCTAAGCGCTGTAATTAGTGTCGGAGCTACTGATTCCTCTGACCAGATAGCAAATTTTTCTTCCCGCGGCCCTGTTACCTGGCAGAATGTCGGTTTCTATAATGATTATCTGTACAGTCCGGGGATTGGATTGATTAGACCGGATATTGTAGCTCCCGGTGTTAGTGTTAAGTCCCTGGTTCATAACAATAATTTTGGCTATACCCTGAAAAGCGGAACATCAATGGCTGCTCCTAACAATGCGGGGGTAATAGCCTTGATGATCTCCAAGGATCCGACCCTCTTGCCGGAAGAGATCTCACAGATCATAGAGCAATCGGCTGTGCCTCTGAGTCCTTTCAAGAATAATACTTTCGGGTCAGGAAGGGTAGATGCCTTAGCCGCTATCGATATGGTTACGGCAGACAATCCTCCCAATCCGGCAATGAATCCTATTCCCTCAGATCTGGCTGTCAATGTTTCCCTGTACCCTTCGCTTTCCTGGTCTAACGGAGGAGGTTCTTCGATGTACTATGTCTATTTAGGAACGGATAATCCACCCACTAACATAGTCGATGGTTACATCACCGAAGAGCTTTCTTATCTTGTCCCCGAACAGCTTGATAGTTCAACAGAGTATTTCTGGCGAATTGATTCAATGAATAGCAACGGGGTGACTACGGGAAATATCTGGTCGTTTACTACCGGTTTGCCGGTAAGTGAAGACTTCGAAACAGGAGATTTTTCTAACTATAGCTGGCAATTTTCCACGGCAGGTGATGATGCCCAAAACTGGCAGATAACAAATGAAGAATCATTCAGTGGTTATTACTCTGCAAGAAGCGGTGAGATAGGTGATAGCTGTATTACTACTCTCTACATAACTCTTGAGGTGGTCGAACCCGGGATCATCTCCTTCTATCGAAAAGTTTCAACTGAAAATAATCTCGACTTTCTCCGGTTTTTTATTAACAATACCATTGTCGGACACTGGTCAGGTGAACAGGATTGGGGATTCGAAAGCTTTGATGTCAGTCCGGGAACCTATACATTTCGTTGGCTCTATATGAAAGATTCGGCAAATTCAGATGGAGAAGACACCGTCTGGATTGATGACATTACCTTTCCTCCTTTGACCCATCAGGTGATTTCTCCCGATAATCTGTCATACGACCTGCAGCTCGAGGAGATCCATCTTTCCTGGGATCTCCCTGAAGATAACGATGAAGACCAATATGACCTGCTCGGTTTTAATATCTATCAGGCTCTGGATCAACAGGCATCTTATAGTATGGTTAATAGTGTGCCTGTCGAAGAAAACGAATATTATATTCTCATTACTGAATCCGGGGAACATCATTACTACATCACAGCCCTCTATGATGTCGGAGAATCAGAACCTTCGGAAAGTATCGCACTGACTATTGAACCGGCACCGGCAGATCCGGATATCTATCCTCCGGGAGGAGAATATGATCATGTAGTTACCGTTCATATCGAAACAGACGACCCGGATATCTTCATTTACTATACAACCGATAACAGCGATCCTACAACAGGTTGTTCGCTCTATACCGAACCTATCCTAATTGAAACAGACATGACCCTGAAAGTAAAACTCTTCCAAGAAGGTCATCTCCCCGGAGATGTCATAATAAACGAATATACTTTCACAACATCAACTGAAGAAGATTTCGTTGGAATACTGACCGATTTGAGAGTCTATCCGAATCCTTTTATGCTCAATAACCCTGCCCTCAGAAACAATCAGCATTTGAGTATTGACTTCATTATCGCTGATAAGAGTGGTGAGGTTCAGATCGAGATATTTAATATCAAAGGTCAGTTGGTCAGGTCTTTCAGACAGCAAGTGACAGCGGGACAGAGACAGATCCTCCCCTGGGATCTGAACAGCAGTCAGGGTAAACAAGCCGGCAGCGGTGTTTATCTAATCAGACTTAACTCGGGTGAAGAAGTTATCAACCGGAGAGTGATGATCATTAAATAAATTAGATCCGTAAAGCATTTTTCTGCAAAAAACAGACTAATTCCGCTTCTATAATATAAGGGATGGTTTTAGCGATTATAAACAAACCGCTGAAACTGTCCCTTTTTCAGTTATTGCTGTGATAGATTCTTGTTACGACAACTCGTTTTCTCTTTTCTACTCAACTCCAATTTGATCCTCCGGCTGCGGAATAGTATATCCGGATGAAATGCAATCATCTTTCTCAGCAACCTGACTTAAATTTGAGCAGTTAAAAAAAACATCGGAAGAGAGAAAACCTAATAACCAAAGAGAAAGAAAGGAAGATAAGCCGAAATTATGACTTGAAAATAAATAATTCATTGACAAATAGTCCTTAATTATTTATTGGTCAATCAAGGGTATTGAGAAAAGCGAATCTTCAACGACATTAACGAGGGATAGTTTTATGCTGCCGAAAAGCTCTGTCAGGCTGATTTTACATCTATCTATCTATCTATCTATCTATCTATCCCTATGTCCCTTATTATAAACTAACTCATTACAGAGTAAATAATGCAATCATTACCTCCAAACAAACCGATACGGTTAGATCTCTGCTTCAGAGAATCTTTCCCAATCCGAGAAACAAGTTCATCCGGCAAAACGGTCTTACCGCTGCCTGTCGGTAAGACCGAAGGAATCGGGTACAAGAAAGAATAAATGGAGGTGTACTATGAAGAAATTATTGATAATTGCAGCCATAATGCTATTCTTGGGTGGAGTTGAGCTGTTTGCTCAAATTACTTATGATTTCGAGTTTGATATGATAGGAGCGGGAAGCGCATGGTTGACATTTGAAATTCAAAGGCATGAAAATGGAGTACCACTACAATGGGAAGTAGTGAATAGCTGGGAAGGAATAAGACTCCCTGACACCAAGTATTCTTCAGTTGAATTGCAACAAGGTTA
>CAYXFD010000015.1:0-72422 GCA_964464175.1 uncultured Candidatus Cloacimonadota bacterium
GGCGGGGCATGCCCCGCCTCTACAATGAAACTATCAGTTTATCAGCATTGATTTGTTTTCTCGGTGGTTAACCGGATTTTCATATTCCGGCAAGCTGGAGCTTACCAGCCCGGCATAAGCATCCGGCTCAGAGGTAATAATGAGAGATAGGAAATGCCCCGCCTTGGTGCTGATAACCTGAAATGTCCGGATATTCTATGCTTCTCTCTCTTTGTTATCGATCTGGAATTTTGTTGCAACGCCGGAAAAAAATACGGGTTATCCGATGAGTAATTTACCTCATGGGAAGGTTACAAACACAAGAAAGAAAAAAATCTATTCATTATAATAAATCGCTGCAATCGGATTAGTTTCAGACGCCTTCAGGGCAGGGTAGAAACCAGATAACAATCCGATAAAAAGAGCGAAACCAATCCCTAAAAGCAGCCCTTCCATAACGATCGGAAAACTGAAATTGATAACCAGAGAAACTATTTTAATTCCGGTAACTGCGATCGCTATACCGATCAAAGCTCCAATCAGAGCCAGAATAAGAGATTCAATAATAAAATGAACAAAGATATCCAGAGAGGTGGCACCGACACTTTTTCTGATCCCGATCTCCAGCATTCTTTCGTTAATAGAGATAAGCATAGTGCTAAAGAGACCGAGTCCCCCCACTAAGAGCGAGATAGAAGCAATAGTAGTCAGGGTCAGGTTCCATTTATTGAGATGTTTCTCTATCTCTTCGGTTATTGTTACCATCAGGGAGCCAACATCCTCAAAACTGAAGTTATGCCCCATTTTATGGTTTGTCAAAAGAACTTGTCGTGTCCGGTTTTTCATCTCACTAAACGTTTCTTTACTCTGACTCTGGATGTAAATGTTATCTATTGCTCCATCCTGTTTCAGGTACTTAGCTCCGGTAGTAAGGGGAATATAGACAGCGCTCAGATCTGATCTTCTTTGCCAGGCGTTAAAATTCATCCCTGTCCGGTTGAGAAGGTCATCTTCAAGAACCCCGATTATCTTATATCTGTTTTCTCCGACAGTTATGATTTCGCCTAAGGGATCACTGTCCTTAAAATACTTTTCCGCTGCATGAAAACCTATGACAGCTACTCTGGAGGCAGTCTTTTCTTCAAAATGATTGAAATATCTTCCGGCCTTGAGAGGATAGGTCTTGGTCTTGAAGAAATCGAGATTAGTAGCTGTCAGCCTGATATTGTCCTGTTTATCAGGGAAATAGATCCTGGTTCTGGTCTCTATGGTAGCATAAATCGAAAGGTGCTCAACCTCACTTCTGAGGGTTATATAGTCATTAACACTAAGTGGTTTGACCTGTCTCGGGATATACATGAATCTTCTTCTCCTCCCCCCTATCCTGCGGCTGACCGAAGACTGATGACCTTCGGAAGGAAAAACATAGATGGAGTTATCAAACCCTAACTGCTTCATATTCTCTGTTATCAGCTTTTGAATTCCGGATACCGAGGAGAACATGACAACTACAGCAAAGATTCCTATGATAATTGCCAGCAGGGTGAGCAAGGAGCGGAGTTTGTGGGCAAAGATGTTCAGTAAACTGCTTCTCAGGGAATCTACGAGATACATAATCAGGACATTTCTTTTTTACACTGGGAACATCTGATTATTTTGTCCGAACCGGATTTGCTTATCTCTTCCAGATACTCAGATCCGCAAGCGGGGCATTTTCCGGAAACCGGTTTATAATACGAGCGGAATTTGCATTCCGGATAACGGGAACAGCTATAGTATTTTTTTCCTTTTTTACTGATATTTTCCGTGATCTCTCCTGTCTTACATTCAGGACAGGTTATCCCAAGAGTTATTTTTTTGGTGAACTTACATTTAGGATAATTACTGCACCCTAAGAATTTTCCGAATCTTCCCTGTTTAACGACGAGGGGTGCTCCGTCTTTCGGGCACTTTTCATCTGTTTCGGGCTGCTCTTCGATCTTGACACTCCCCTCTTCGGTTCGTTTAAAACTCTTCGTATTCTTGCATTGAGGGAAACCGGAACAGGCAAGAAACTGCCCTTTAGAACCCCATTTAACTATCATCGGTTTTCCGCATTTTTCGCAGAGCAGGTCGGTTTCTTCCTGCAAATCCTGCTTTGATTTTTTGATATCAGTATCCTCAATCAAACCAGTGATCCTTGAGTAATAATCTTCGAGCAACATCTGCCAGTTCATCTCACCTTCTGCAATACTGTCCAGCCCGTCTTCGAGTGTCTTAGTGAAGGTAACGTTGAAGAGAGTGTCAAAATTCCCGATGAGGAACTTATTCACCGTCATCCCTAATTCCGTCGTATAGAATTTTTTCTCTTTCAGGATTACATATTTCCTCTCCTGAATAGTACTGGTTATAGAGGAATATGTCGAAGGACGTCCGATCCCTTTTGATTCCAGTTCTTTGATCAGAGAAGCCTCTGTGTACCGGGCAGGCGGTTTGGTAAAATGCTGCCAGCCCTTCAAATCTTTCGTTTCCAGCAGATCATTTTCTGAGTAATCCTGATGAATTGTTTCTCCAAGATTAAGATTCAGATGCCTGTAAACGGCAAGAAAACCCTGTTCTCTGATCACCCCGCCGGTAGCTTTGAATAATCCTTCTCCCGCCTCGATCAGCACATTCACCGTATCGATCTCAACCGGGATCATCTGAGTGGCAACAGTCCTTTCCCAGATAAGGGTGTAGAGTTTCAGTTGTTCCGGTTTCAGATAAGATTTCAGAGATTCCGGGGTTCTGCTGATCTCTGTCGGTCTTATTGCTTCGTGGGCATCCTGGGCAGAACTTTTATTCTTGTAAGTACGCACCTTGGGATTGATCTTCTCTTTACCGAACCGTTCTCCGATCAAATTACGGGTAGTTTCCAGCGATTCCTGGGAAAGCCGCAGGGAATCTGTTCTCATGTAAGATATCAGAGCGATCGAATCTCCCTCTATCTCAACCCCTTCATACAATTGTTGGGCAATGTTCATAGTCCTTTTGGATGAATAATTGTGTATCCGGGAGGCTTCCTGCTGCAGCGTGCTTGTAATGAAGGGAGGCAGGGGCTGCACTTTTCTTGAGGAGCTCTTTTTTTCCCTTATTTTAAAGGTGCTTTTCTGCAGAGCCCGGACAATCTCCTCTGCCTCTTTTCCGGTTGCCAGCTCAACCTTTTTACCCTGCCACTTATGCAGGATACTATGAAAAGGGGGTAGTTTGTCTTTGAAAAAATCTGCCTCAACAGTCCAGTATTCTTGCTGCTTAAAGGCAGCTATCTCCTCTTCCCGTTCACAGATCAATCTCAGGGCAACCGATTGCACTCTCCCGGCACTGAGCCGGGTAGTAATTACTTTCCAGAGCAAGGGGCTGATCTTATAACCGACCAGACGGTCTAACAACCGCCGTGCCTGCTGGGCATCCACCTTATTCTGGTCTATCTTACCCGGATTCTCCAAAGCCTGGATCACTGCTTTTTTTGTTATTTCATTGAAGGTTATCCGGTAGATATTTTTATCTCCGGTAACATCCTTCAGAGCATAGACAAGGTGCCAGGCAATTGCCTCTCCCTCCCGGTCATGGTCGGAAGCTAAAAAGATGGCATCATTATTAGCTGCTGAGGTTTTTAATTCTTTGATGATCTTCAGTTTGGATCGTTCAATTGTATATTGAGGCTGAAAACCGTCTTCTATCTTGATTCCCAGAGTATTCTTCGGCAGATCTCTG
This sequence comes from uncultured Candidatus Cloacimonadota bacterium, assembly GCA_964464175.1. GTDB lineage: Bacteria > Cloacimonadota > Cloacimonadia > Cloacimonadales > JAJBBL01 > CAYXFD01. The sequence continues at coordinate 3,712 of CAYXFD010000015.1, forward strand.
ATATGTCCCATTGAAGCTTTTATCTCATAACTGTTACCCAGGAATTTACTCAAAGTCCTGGCTTTCGTTGGTGATTCGACTATTATTAATCCCTTTCCCATTCTCCTTCCTGTTTCACTTTTTAATTTATCAAATCGAGTTCACAAAGCTCATCTTCACACTCCCTGAACAGGGAAACAAAATCCATATTACGCAAAGAAGCACCGTCAAAGAAGAGCAGCATATCAACGATCTTCTTGGTTCGTTCCAGAGACAATCTCTCCTTTTCGTAATAAGCAATGGAAAGACTGTAATCAATGAATTTTTCCAATTTAACACTGTCAATTGTTCCTATCTGATAAAGACTCAAAAGATAGCCAAAAGATTCCGTATCCAGCAATTTCTTCTCATCAGGTGTGAGGATGCGGTTGTAAGCCCTTTTGAAAAAATCTCTCCCTTCGGGTAAAGACTCCAGACCGAGTTTCTCGATCAAACGTCTTATCCCCTCTTCATAGCCATTTATATCTTTCATTGTTATGTTAATCCTTCACTGTTTCTTCTGTTTATCTAATATAACCGAAACTTTGGAAAACGATACAAAATAATACGGAATTTACGTCAAGTTATTGGATTATTTAGTCCAATTCTATCCTTCAGAAAACGGTCTGTTAACCCGTTTATCCGGTTCTCAGCATCATTGATTTGTAACAGCACCGCAGCACTTTTTAAACTTCTTGCCGCTGCCGCAGGGACAGGGATCATTCCTGCCGACCTTGTTCTCTACTCTTCTCGGGGTGATTTTTTCAGGTTGCTGCTGAGCTGAGGAATACTTTTCTCCCTGAGGTATGATCTCGGCACTGTCATAGTGAAACGCCGAAATATCGGTATGAGTTGTGCGTGCTTTGGCCAGAAGATCTTCCAGTTCGGCGCGGGAAGATATGAAATGCACGGTAAAAACTCTTTTAGTAACACTATCCTGGATATTGCTGATCAGATTCTGGAAAAGGACAAAACTCTCTTTTTTATATTCGATAAGCGGATCTTTGTTGGCATAAGCACGGAATCCTACCCCCTCCTTGAGCAGATCCATTTCATGTAAATGATCCCGCCAATGAGAGTCAACTACCTGCAGCAGTGAGAGGCGTTCCACTTTACGGAGTTGTTCTTCACCCAGATCCTCTTCCCTTTTTTGGTAAGCCTTGAAGACTATTTCTTCGACATTTGCTTTCAGAATCTCCAGGTTCAGATAGTCACTCAGCAGATCCTCTTCTTTGATCACGATCCCGAGATTCAGCTTCAGCCACTGCACGATCTTATCGTAACTCCAGTCTTCCTGGTACTCATGCATACTGATAAAACTATCTATCATCCGGTTGATACTCTCTTTGATCATCTCCATGATCTCGAACTTCAGGTCATAGCCTTTCAGAACGCTTCTCCGGTATTTATAGATAACTTCCCGCTGCTGATTCATAACTTCATCATATTTCAGCAGCTGTTTCCTGATCTCGAAATTATGAGCCTCTACCCTCTTCTGCGCCTTTTCGACGGCATTAGTCATCCAGGGATGGGTGATGGCATCACCCTCTTTGAGACCCAGCTTGGTCATCATGGCAGCTATTCTGTCCGATCCGAACAATCTCATCAGATCATCCTCTAAAGAGAGATAGAATCTGGAAGTTCCAGGGTCTCCCTGCCTTCCTGTCCTACCTCTGAGCTGCCGGTCAATACGGCGGCTTTCATGCCTTTCGGTACCGATAACATGCAAACCGTCTTCCGGGATACCATAAGGATTTCCTTCCGAGATATGGTAGGACATTTTGCGGTATTCCTCCTGAGGAAGAGTTATAACCCCGTTACCGAGTTTGATATCCGTTCCTCTTCCCGCCATATTCGTGGCAATGGTCAAAGCTCCCGGCTCTCCGGCATTCATGACGATATCGGCTTCCTTTTCGTGATGCTTGGCATTGAGGACATTGTGTTTTACCCCTCTTCTGTTCAAAAGCCTGCTCAGGGTCTCGGAGACTTCAACGGAAACCGTGCCTACTAACACTGGTTTTTGCTTTTCATGCCAGTATATGATCTCCTTAATAATAGCATCATATTTCTGCTTTTTGGTCAGATAGATCATATCATCGTAGTCTATTCTGGTGATGGGAAGGTTCGTAGGAATTACCATAACAGAGAGTTTATAGATCTCCATGAACTCGGTCTCTTCCGTAACTGCCGTACCGGTCATTCCTGCTATCTTATCGTACATCCGGAAGTAGTTCTGCAGGGTGATGGTTGCCAGGGTTTGAGTAGCCCCTTCGATCTTGACCCCCTCTTTTGCTTCCAGAGCCTGATGCAGACCATCACTGAAACGTCTTCCGGGCATCATTCTTCCGGTAAACTCATCAACAATGATAACCTGGTTGTTTACAACTACATAATCGACATCCCGCTCAAAAAGAGAATAACTCTTCAGCAGTTGGGAGATGTTATGGAGTCTTTCATTCTTGTCCAGGAACTCCGATGTTATCTCTTCTTTCCGTTTCATCTTTTGTTCCAGAGAAAGGTCTTCCCGCTGTTCCAGTTTATCTATCAGATCATCAAGCTGGTCCATAATGAAAAGGGAAGGATCGCTTTTGGACAGCTCTTCCCGTCCTTTATCACAAAGATCGGCACTATTACTCCTTTCTTCGATAACGTAGAATAACTCCTCATCGAGAATGTGCATCTTCTTATCGCGGAGATAGATCCCCTCCATATCATTCACCAGCTTCTTCAAACTGCTGTCTTTCATCAGTTTCTGAAACGGTTTGTTCCTGGGGGCTGCTCTCTTGACCAGGAGCATCTTTCTCCCCAATTCTTCCCAGTTAGGATTCTCTGCTTCCTGCATCCTCCTGATCTCTGACATATAACGGTTAACTAATGCCGTCTGGGCATAGACCAATTTCGCTATCTGCGGTTTTAACTCCGAATAGAAATTCTTACTTTCAGCTACCGGACCGCTAATGATCAAAGGAGTTCTTGCTTCATCGATCAATACACTGTCAACTTCGTCAATTATTGCAAAATAGAGATCTCTCTGCACTAAGTGTTCCGCCTGAGAAGCCATATTATCACGGAGATAATCAAAACCGAATTCGCTGTTGGTTCCGTAGGTAATATCTGCCTCATAAGCTGCTTTTCGTTCACTAAAATGCATTCCGGTAGTGACCACGCTGACCCTCATACCATGAAAATCAAAGATCGGCTTCATCCATTCCGAGTCTCGCTGAGCGAGATAATCATTTACCGTTATCAGATGTACCCCAAGTCCGGTAAGGGCATTAAGAAATAAGGGCATAGTCGCTACCAGTGTTTTACCTTCACCGGTTGCCATCTCGGCAATCATCCCCTGGTGTAGAGCGATCGCCCCGATTAATTGAACATCAAAGGGGATCATGAACCAGGACTCCTGATGCCCTCTCACCTCATATTCTGTTCCGACAAGACGGCGGCAGGTATCTTTGACAATGGCAAAGACCTCGGGCAGATACTGATCAAGTATCTGCTGACGAATCTCTTTTAACTCTTCCGTCTTCCGGTCAATCTCATTCTCTAACCTATCCTTTTCACCCTCTTCATGTTCTTTCTGAAAATGATCCCGCAGTTCGTTCAGATTGCTGATATAGGGTTCCAGGTAATCTTTTAACTCCTTTCGGATATCATTGACCCGTTCCCGCAGTTCCTCATCACTGATCTTTTCCAGGGAATCCGTTTTTTCCTTTATTCTTTCCAGAATAGGCTCGATTTTCTTGTAATCACGTACATTTTTATCACCGAACATCTTTTTGAGTAATTTTTCTAACATGGGCTCTCTTACCTCTCTCTCTGTCATAGTTTTTGTTTCAGGTTGAGTGTCAATCATTTTCGGGAGAGAGAAATTCTCATCTTTGCCGGGAAAACCTGCTCAATAATACATTTTTGTTGCCCTTAAAAACTCATTTTCAAAGGAAGAATAATAAAAAACAAATGATTTGACAGGAATGACTTACATTATCACATAGAGAGGAAAAAAACGAGGAGCAAGGATATGATCAAAGACCTGATTATTAGAAACCGCAGTTACCGCCGCTTTTATCAGAAAGAAGCAATCGGAGCAGATGTAATGCTGGATATGATAGATTGTGCCCGCAATTCAGCTTCAGCAGCAAATCTACAGCCTTTGAGATATCTCATTACAGATAACGACACTACCAACAGGACTGTCTTTTCCTGCCTCCGCTGGGCTGGTTATCTATCTGACTGGCAGGGACCGGAAGAGGGTGAAAAACCTTCCGGTTATATCGTCATTCTGGGGATTCGTGGCCATGAGAAAAACTCCCATTACGATGCCGGCATAGCAGTACAGTCAATGCTTTTAAAAGCTGTTGAGACCGGCTGGGGTGGCTGTATTTTTGCCGCCATAGATAGGGAGAGATTAGCTCGTGAACTGGGAATCCCGAAGAAGATGGAAATCCTTCTCGTTCTGGCTTTAGGAAAACCGAAAGAAAAAGTAATTCTGCATGACATTGATGAGCAAGACGATATCAGATACTGGCGTGATCAGGAAGGGGTTCATCATGTTCCCAAAAGAAGACTGAAAGACATAGTTATCAGAATTGACAGCTGAAACATGCAGCAGCCGTGTCTGATCAGGTTCCTTTCCGATGTATTTCTCCTATAAAAAACTGATACTCATAACACTGATCCTGATAGTGCTCATCATCTATTTGAAAATGGATGAGCCATTTCTTGAGGGGAACAGCCGGAGGATGCTCAATAGTTCTCTCCGGATAATCTGGGGTTTGACCGTTCTGACGGTGATATTTGTCCTGATCATGGAAAACCGCAGCCCCTCCAAAACTCTATCCTGGATACTGATCCTCTTTTTCCTTCCTGTGGCAGGTATTATCCTCTATCTTGTTTTCGGGAGAAATTTCCGCAAAAAGAGGATTTACACGAGAAAGGAATTCAGTGATTATGAAAAGTTGCGACAGATAAATAAGATCGAGGATGAGGGTCTCTTAGGCGATAAGGTAGATCCCGGTACTGATCTGAAAAGAAATTATGATGCTTCCGGTCCGGCAACAGTCTTGATCAACAGGTTACTGGAAAACAATAACAAAGCCTTTCTGAGCTATCACAACCGAATACATATCTACCGGGACGGAAAAGAGGTCTTTGCCGAATTGTGCGAAAGCATTGACCGGGCGGTTAAGAGTATTCATCTGCAATTCTTCGTCGTAAAGGGAGATGAAACGGGACAAATACTCAAAAGGCTGCTCATAAAAAAGGCTCAGTCGGGGGTCTCGGTCAGATTATTGTATGATGCAGTCGGAAGCTGGAACATCGGGAAGCGTTTTGTGAAAGATCTGATTGCAGGCGGAGTTAATGCAGTTCCCTTTTCGCCGGTTGAATTTCCCTTTATCAGCAGTAAAATGAACTACCGCAACCATAGAAAAATCGCGGTTATCGACGGAAAAACCGGATTTTTAGGCGGTGTTAACATTGCCGACAGATATCTGCACAAAGATAAATATTTCGGTTACTGGAGAGATACTCATCTGAAAATCGAAGGGGAGGCGGTTAGTCCTCTTCAGGCTATCTTTCTCAATGACTGGTCATTTGCCACAGATGAAGATCTCTTCCGAAAAGAGTTCTTTTCACCCCAAGAAGTTGAGTCGATCAATCCTTTGCAGATAATCTCCAGCGGACCGGATTCCGATTGGGAGAGCATTATGCAGGGGTATTTTGCTATGATCTCAACCGCAGCGGAGAACATCAATATTGTCTCTCCCTATCTGGTTTTGAATGAGAGCATGCTCACAGCGGTCAAGGTCTCGGCTCTGAGCGGGGTCAGAGTACGGCTGATAGTTCCCTGTAAACCTGATCATCATCTGGTTTATTGGGCTTCCAGATCATACTATCAGGAATTAATGGAAGCAGGGGTGGAGATTTACGAATACCGTAAAGGGTTTATCCACTCCAAGTATATTACTGTTGACGGATATCTGGCTTCCATTGGTTCGGCAAATATGGATATTCGCAGCTTTACCCAAAATATGGAGGTTAATGCTTTCCTGTTCAGTAAAGACTTGACTGAGAAGTTGAACGAGATATTTGAAGAGGACCTGCAGAACAGTGAACAGATAATTCTTGAGGAATATCATAACAGAGGTTATTATATCAGAATAAAAGAGTCTTTCAACCGGCTCTTTTCCCCTGTTTTATAAACAATTAAGGAGTGAGAATGTACCGATTTCGTAAGGATCTTGAAAATAAAGAAGCTGTGCAGTTACAGGTGCCCAGAAAAAGAATAATGATGTCTCTCAATGAGAGTTCCCTAAATCCCCTGGGATTGATCATGGAGAATTTTCAGAATAATCTGAGTTCTGTTTCTCTGAACCGCTATTTCAGCAGTATCACCGATAAGCTTATGGAAAGCCTGCAAGATTACATCGGCTACGGGATAAGCAAGGAAGAAATACTGGTGGGGAACGGTGCAGATCAGATGCTCTTTTATCTCTTCCTTTCTTTGCGGGATAAAGGAGAGAATTTCGCCCTTTCCTTAGCCCCCTCCTACTTTGATTACTCCAGTTATTCTTCAACTGTCGGTTTAGGATTTCAGACTTTAACACTAAACAAGGACTTTGATTTTTCGCCCCAGGAATTTCTGGCAAAGGGAGATGATGAAAACTGCCGCTTGCTGATCATCTGTTATCCCAATAATCCCACCGGTAACCTGTTTCCGGAAGAGAAGATCCTAAAAGTTATCAAGAAGAGTGCGGTTCCGGTTTTACTCGATGAAACATATTACGAGTTCAGCGGTAAAACATTCATGGATAAGATCGCCGATTTCGACAATCTGATTATTCTTCGTTCTTTTTCCAAGTCATTCTCTTCGGCAGGAGTGAGATTCGGGTATCTGGTTTCTGCTGAGAAAAATATCCGCGAGATCAGAAAAGTATTTCTCGCCTCGAATTTGAGTCTGCTTGTTCAAACTTTTGCCTATTCTCTGCTTGAGAAGAGAGATCTATTTCTGGAACATAACAAAAACGTTATGGAACTGAGAAATAAGCTCTTCCAGCAGCTCAATGCCCTTGATGAGGTTACGGTTTATCCCTCGGAGACAAATTTCCTTATCTTCTCCGCCGGCAAAAAAACACAGGAACTTTTTGAATATCTGGGCAAGAATGATATCTCTGTCAGAAGTATGCACAAACTCCCTCTCCTGGAAAACCATCTGCGGGTAACGGTCAGCACAGAAGCCGATAATAACTACTTTCTCGAAAAACTGCAGGAGTTCATCACGAAACAGAACTAAGATAAACCTGCTGGGAAGAGCTAATCAGTCAGATAAATAATCAATACCAATCCGGAATAACTAACGAAAAAAGAAGATAGAAGAGGTAAAAAAATGAATTTAGGAGCCCACATTTCAATTGCTAACGGGATCGATCTAATTTTCGAAAGAGCAGATAAAGTGACGGCTAATGCCCTGCAGATTTTCGTTACCAATCAGAATCAATGGTCAACCAGAGAACCTAAACCGGATGAGACAGAGCGGTTTTTTCTGAACAGGCAGCAGCACAACCCTTTTACCATAATAGCTCATAGCCGCTATCTCATTAATCTCTGCACCCCCGACCCTGAAAAGGAACAAAAATCAATAAACGCCTTTTATGAAGAGCTGCAGCTCTGCGAACGACTGGAAATCCCTTATCTCGTTCTCCATCCCGGTTCTTATCTTGACCGGGATGAAGAATGGGGTCTGAACAAGATAATTGAGAACCTTGATCTGATCATCGGAAAATTCGAACAGCTCAAAACTGTTGTTCTGCTGGAAACCACTGCAGGACAGGGCACTAATCTCGGTTATAAATTCGAACAGCTCAATTACCTGATAAAAAACTCCCGTTATCCTCAGAACCTGGCGGTCTGTTTTGATACCTGTCACGCTTTTGCAGCCGGTTATGATCTCAAAGATTCTTATGAAAAGGTTTTTGAAGAATTTGACCGGATCATCGGGACTGAAATGATCAAGGCATTTCATTTGAATGACAGCAAAAAAGGGTTAGGAGCTAAAGTTGACCGCCATGAGCATATCGGTAAAGGAGATTTGGGAATCAAGCCTTTCGAAAAACTGGTCAATGATACCCGGTTCGAGAAAACCCCGATGATCCTGGAGACCCCCAAAGGAGAGAATGACGAGATGGATATCGTTAACCTTAAGACCCTGCGAGACCTGAGAAAGAGAGGATAGTCTGTATGAATAATTCAGCTGATCTGCGACAGAAGATCCATAACATAATTCTGCAAGCCGGCGAAATACTGCTCACTGAAGGGGAAAACAGGCTAAATGTCCGGACAAAATCTTCAGACAGCGATCTGGTGACCGAAATAGACCTGATGGTTGAAGAGTTTTTAAAAGAGAAATTCAGCCTATTACTTCCCGGCAGTCTATTTCTGGCTGAAGAAACAGAGTCCGATCTTAAGGATGCGGAGGTCTTGTGGGTAATTGATCCGATTGACGGGACAACCAATTTTGTTCATCATTTCCCTTTTGCAGCGATCTCCGTCGCTCTTCAGATCAAAGGAATAGCTAAACTCGGTTTCGTCTATAATCCCTTTCTGAGTGAGTTTTTCGAAGCTGCCGAAGGAAATGGAAGCCTGTTGAACGGCAAAAGAATAACTGTCTCTTCTGTCCGGACTATCGACAAAAGCCTTTTAGCTACCGGATTTCCTTACAATTCATCTGATATCGTGAATTTTCGTTTTTTCGAGCATTTCCAGAAACAGAGCCAGGGGATCAGAAGACCGGGCAGTGCTGCTCTCGATCTCTGCTATATTGCTAAAGGGTCTTTTGATGGTTTCTGGGAGTGGCATCTTAAACCGTGGGACGTGGCGGCAGGTATCCTTATCGTCGAGGAGGCAGGGGGAATAGTGTCCGATCTCTGCGGTGAAAACTACAGCTTTTCCAGCGATAATATTCTGGCAACGAACTCTTCTCTTCATCAGAAAATGCTGATCGAGATGAAACAATTGCTTGCCTGAAGATGGAGTTAATAGTAGAAGTAGTTTCATTCGGTTGAAAATAATGCTTGACCAATAGAGGGCGGCTTAAAGAAACTAATCGTTAATTAGTCCTATTCTCGGGAGGTTTGCAATGAAGTATTTGAAACTCATAATGATAACAATTATTCTGCTCTGTCTGGCCTTGATTTCAGCTGAGCCTTATGAAGCAAACAGTTTGAGGAGAGGAACTCGAAACGAGTTTAACTCTCCGGAGATTACCAGGAACTCAGTCGATCAGAGAAACCTGATACCCCCTTCAGACTTGACTGCTACCTTATTGGATCTGGTAAATGTTCAACTCTCCTGGTCTGCTCCTACCGATCTTATCCATATTTTCTACCATGACGGAAACTTTGCCGATGGTTACTATCAGAGCTCTGACCGGGCATACGGGACCGTTTTCGACCTTACGGATTACCCGGAAGCGATCCTTGAATATCTCGATTTCCGGCATTCTCCCTGGGGTTTGAACGGTACCTGGGAATATTCGATCATCATCATCGACTGGATTGAAGGAACACTGCTGCAGAGGATCGATGACCTGACAACAACCGTTAATAACGGTTGGGAGTTAGAGGTACCCCTGGGAAGTCTGGACGGAGTTACTCAAACCGGGATATTTATCATTCCTTTAGGTAACAGTGCTCTTGATGCTTTTCCGGTTGTTGATCTTGACGCTGAGTTGAATGGCTCTTCCTACGTTATCCATGCCGATGACTATAGTGTCGATGTTCAGGCTACCGGAGACTTTCTCATGGATCTCTGGATCAGAGAAGGTACCAGCCCGGCAAGAAGTATAAGCAGCAGTGGAATAAAAACAGCTGCTGTTCATCCACCTGCTCCTTTGAGGGAACGTCAGGAACTGCTCGGTTACAAAATATACCGTGATGAGAATGAAATACTGGAAATAACCGATCCGGCTATTCTCTCCTATATTGACGAAGACCTTCCTGACGGAACCTTCACCTATTACGTTACTGCTCTTTACGATCAAGGGGAATCGGAACCCTCTAATGCGGTTTCCGTAGAGATTAACACAGGTCTGCAGGTCTTGTGGCGTGATAATTTCCAGGCTTATCCTGATTTCGCAACTGATTTTCCACCCTGGACTGTCCTCGATCTGGACGGCGGTCCTACTTATGGGTTTACCAACGTCACTTTCCCGGGTGAATATCAGCCTATGGGATTTGTGATCATTAATCCCTCAGCAACTTCTCCCCCCTTAACAGGACTGACACCTGTCAGCGGAAGTAAAATGGCTGCTTCCTTTGCTTCTTCCAATCAGCAAAGCAATAACTGGCTGATCTCCCATCTTTTCAATCTTGGAACGGAGTCTTCTCTCTCTTTTCAAGCCCGTTCTTATTCATCACAATACGGCCTGGACAGATTCCGGGTAGGAATATCTACTACTGATACTGATCCGGACAGCTTCACGATTATTTCAGCGGATGATTATGTCTCTGCTCCGGTTGCCTGGACTGAATTCACCTATGATCTATCGGATTATGATGAGCAGTCCGTCTATTTTGCGATAAATTGTGTCTCAGATGATTCCTGGGTGCTTCTGCTCGATGATTTCAAGATTCTTTCAATCGGAGGTTCTGATACTGATGATGTTCTTTTAGATATCCCCGATAGTGCCGCGTCCCGAAACTACCCTAACCCCTTTAACCCTGAAACAACTATTGAGTTTTCCCTGCCCCGGGAGGGCGAGACCAGAGTTGAGATATTCAATCTCCGGGGACAAAGAATTGCTCTTCTTCTCGCTGAATATCTCCCCGCAGGATCCCACCGCGTTAACTGGTCAGGCAGAGACAGCAGAGAAAACGAAGTAACCAGCGGTGTTTACCTCTACCGCATCGTTTCTGAGGAAAGCACTCAAACCGGAAAAATGATACTGCTGAAATAGTTTTTACCCATTGAATTAACACGATTTTGAGGGGTACGGAGAACCGTACCCCTTTTTTTCAAGAGGAGACCGGACGGGCTGTTTTGGTTTTTCTAACTGACTGGTTGAAGGATATCCGATAAAAACTCCCCGCCTGATAACTATTGACACCATTTTACTTCAAATCAATCTGGCTATCTGAGAGAAGAGATCGGGAAACCTAAACGATCAATTCTGACAGATAAAGAACAGGATAAAAGGATCTTATGTATTATTACGAGATAGCTCTGCCCTTGAATGTTGATCAACTCTTTACTTATCGTTGTGACAGGAAGTTAAAGCAGGGCTGCCGGGTACTGGTCAGTTTCAACAACACTCTCCAAACCGGGTTTATCTGGACGGAAAATGAATCTTTCCTCAAAGAGAAGCAATTTCCGGTAAAAGACATTCTGGAAATCATTGATAACACACCTCTTCTTTCCCCTGATCTTTTATCCTTGGCTGAATGGATGAGTAACTATTATCTCTGCAGTTTGGGAACCGTTATCATGGCTATGCTTCCGACAGCTCTACAGATACAGGTTGCCACAGAGATCAGGCTGCTGCAGGATCAGTCTAAGCTGTTAAGCACACCGGAAGATTTGGAGCAGAATAGCCAGCAGCAAGAGAATGAGCAGAGAGAAACCGCTAAGAACCCTCTCCGGACAGATGAAACAGAAAAGGGATTGCTTTCCATTCAGGAAAAAAAGCTCCTCTCATTACTGAAAGAAGATGAATGGACTAAGCTCACAACCGTTAAAGAGCAGCTGCAGGGTTTCCCCATATATAAACATCTGGAGAAACTTGAAGATCAGGAAATTATCGAGATCAAACGGACTTTTGACCGCAAGATAAAGAAGAAATTTGCTAACTTCATCTTCTTAAATGAGGTTTCGGAAGAAAACCGGGAGTTAACGGCAAAGCAGCAAGAAGCCTGGAACAGGATAAGAGTTTTAGCCGGAGATGATCAACCCCTCGGATTACAGAAAAGGGAGAGAAGCAGATTGCTAACACCGGGCAAACTCCTCCCTTTGGCAAGAGTTGCCGATGATTACAGTTATTCGGTGATCAAAGCACTCCGTAACAAAGGACTGATCAGCATCGAAGCCCGGGAAGTAACTGATACCCTTCTAAAAGAGAGAAAACCACAGGCAGCAGCTAATCTAATACTTTCTGAAGAACAGGATTCAGCCTTCCGAATAATCAGGAAAGAGCTTATAAACCACTCTTTCAAGACCTTTTTGCTTTACGGAGTCACCGGCAGCGGAAAAACCGAGATCTATCTCAGACTGATCAAGGAGTGCCTGGCTCAGTCCCGCAGTGCCTTGATCCTGGTTCCGGAGATCGCACTCACTCCTCAAATGGAAGAGAGATTTTATAACGCTTTCGGCGAAAAAATTGCCGTTTTGCATAGCCATAGAAATGAGCGGGAAAGATGGGAAGAATGGAAACGGATCCGAAAAGGTGACTGCCGGATAGTACTGGGTGCCAGAAGCGCTCTCTTTGCCCCTCTTGCCAGGATCGGACTGATTATAGTTGATGAAGAGCACGAAGGGAGTTACAAGCAGGACAATAACCCCCGTTATAATGCCCGGGATTTAGCAGTATTCCGGGGCAAGCAGAATAATGCCGTCGTTGTGCTGGGTAGTGCCACTCCCTCCCTTGAATCCTGGGCAAACGCCCAGAACAAGAGATATGAATTATTGCAGCTCACTCACCGCCCTCTCCGCATCCCGATGCCGGAAGTAACAATTATCGATATGAAAGAAGAACAGGGTGAGGATCTCTTATCCGCTCTTTTGAAAGAAAAGATTTTGGAAAGACTTGCCCGGAAAGAGCAGATCATACTTTTCCAAAACCGCCGGGGCTATGCCTCCTATGTTATCTGTCTCGGCTGTGGTACGATACACCGCTGTCCGAAGTGTGATGTCAGTTTGATCTATCACTCTTCCGAACACTTGTTGATGTGTCACTATTGTGGTTATAAAGAAAAGATGTTTCGTAAATGTCCCGGTTGCGGCAGTTATGTCCTGGAATTCGGAACTGCCGGTACACAGCAGCTGGAGAAGCAGCTCCAGATTCTGTTTCCTTCCGCCAGAATTCTGAGAATGGATACCGATTCAACGTATGGCAAGGAGAGTTATGACAGGATGTATAAAAGGATGGGCGACGGAACTGTTGATATCCTGTTTGGAACGCAGATGATAGCCAAAGGTCTGGACTTTGCCAATGTTACCCTGGTGGGAGTTATCTCAGCTGATAACAGTCTGAATATCCCTGATTTCCGCTCTACGGAACGTACCTTTCAACTCCTGACCCAGGTTGCCGGAAGATCAGGCAGAGGCGACAGGAAAGGAGAAGTGATCATTCAAACCCATAATCCCAAACATTATGCCATTCTTACTGCTCAGAAGCAGGACTTCTGCAGTTTTGTCGCTGAGGAATTAACCACAAGAAAAGCCCTCAACTATCCCCCCTTTGTCAGAATTGCCCGTTTACTCTTTTCTCACCGGGATGAAGCATTCTTAAAAGAACAGTTAGAAAAGACAAAACCATATCTTCATAATATCAGCCGATTCCATCAAAGTAAAGCAAAAAAAAGTCTTTCTCCCGGTGTAAACAAGTCTCTGGGAATTTTTACTATTCTTGGTCCGGTAACTACCCCCATTCCGAAAATCAACGATAGATATAGGTTTCATGTGATTATTAAGACCGATTCGGTGAAACATCTTCTCAGTGCGGTGCATTATCTGAGAGAAAATATTAAGCTTAATAAGGCAATAAAAATTGATATCGACATCGATCCGTCATCGCTGATGTAAATAGCTGGAAACGTCCCGTACTACTTATTTCCCTGACAGATTCTCTCACTCTTGTTATCTGATTACTGTCATGGGTTGCTGACCTCCGCGTTGCTGACTACCGGGAGAGGGTTTCCGGCAAAGCAGATAAGAGCTTGCTACCTGCTATTGCCCGCCTTTAACTCTTATTGCTTTTCAAACTGAACATTTTTTATCATCAGATATGTACAGAAGATAGCTGCAGCATTAACTACCGGAATGATAACAATAACAGGGATTACATTAACACCAGCCATTGCCATGGCCACAATTTTTGCCGTTAAAGCGGTCATCAGCAGAGATAGAAATCCCAGATATACAGTTGAATATCTATATCCTTCACTCCGTTTTTTATAGAGCAAAACAGCAACAACAAAACATATCGGCAATAACAATCCCAGATCAAAACCTTGCACGATCAGGGTTGTGAAATGGTACAATTCCGGCGGATATATAGTCCCCTCAACCAGGGGAGGAACAATTATACCTAACCAGAGAAACGTGATGGCAACGGTATTAAAGATCAAAAATCCTCCTACCCCTTTTGCCGGAGTTTTTTCTGAAAAAACATGGGTTCTCGTGGTTTTAAGATCTTTAATCGATAGAAACAGCCCGAAAAATGATAGAGCAAGAAGAACAACATAGCAAAGAAACAGGGCGTTGTACATTCCCATCGCAGTATAAAACAAATAAGTAACGAAGAAATAACCCAGGACACCACTTAAGAGATAATGTGACCGGATGGAATTCTTTCGGTATCCTATAAGCGTAATAATCAAAAGTGGGATACCAATAAACAGCGTTATATAATCTTGAGCAATACCCTGTATTGCTACATCACTGGGCATGTGTTGATAAATACCTCTGCCATAGATCTCCACTTTGAGTCCCCGGATAGATTCATAAGTAAAAGAACCTTCACCAAATTCTAAAAAAATCCCGCTCCCGGCAGCTATACCCGCCAGAACAATAATGGCAAAAACAAGTACTGAAATCAAATTCTTACCACTCATAATGCGATCTCTCCCTTTTCTTTTCGAGATAATATAGAATCAAGGCTGTTACGCCAAAACTAAACTCAGCTATAAAACTCAACCAGTTTGATCTGTCCCCCGCTCCGTCAAAAAAGATACCGAATAACCTGGCCAGAGAAGCTAAACCTATTGAACCGGCTAAGACGATCAAACCATAAATCACTCTTTCCTTCCTTAAGGCAAAAAAGAGCAACAAAGCTCCTAATCCGATTTCCATACCACCTAAAACCGCACGAATATGATTTGCGCTGCTTCTGGTTGGTAATATTATCCCATCCAGTTCTGTGATTGCATCCGGATGAACAACAAACAACAAGCCGAAACCAAGGTATATCAAGCTTCCCAGTACTAAAAAAATCCGGGACAATTTCATTCAAATCTCCTCTCTCATCTTCTCACTTATGCTCTGCTGAATAATGCGGTTAGAAATCCTGCTAATGCTAACAAACTATCCGCTATGGAATATAATCAGTAACCAACAATGATAATATATCCGTCGGTATAAGTCTTTATATCTCCCACATTGAAATGAAAATTGTCACCCTGATAAGATTCGGATGGTTGATTAGTACCAAATACCTCATAATCGGCAAACCGGTGAACATCATGAGGATGATTGTAGGGATTACCCGTTCCAAAACTGAGCGTGACGATCCTGGCATAACGGTCGAGAACTGCCTCTAAAAAGTAACCGTTAGAAGAGGTGCGGCTTCCGTGATGTCCTGCCTTCAAGACATCAGCCGATAAATGAAAATCATTATTAACCAGATAACTCTCTACCGATGCTTCAATATCTCCGGTAAAAAGATAGGCAACCTCTCCATATTCTACCCTCAATACAACAGAACGATCATTCTCACTGCCGGAACTTACTCCCGGAGGAAGATCAATATTTAAGATCTCGAAACTAACCGCTGAGTCAACAGAGAGAAAATCGCCCGTTTCAAAACCTAAGGGTTCATCGGGAGATAAATAAAAGTCATACTCGATCCCGTGATTCCGGATATCGGCTAATCCACCCCAATGGTCCATGTGATTATGAGTCTCGATCAGATAACGAAAATGTCCGATATCTTCATTCAACACATAATTTAACATAAAAGGATATCCTGCCCCGTTCCAGTAGGACGGACTCGAAAAACCGGGAACCCGCGATCCATAACCGCCATCTATTGCTATCGCCTGACCCTCAGGGGTCTGGATCAAAACTCCGTCCCCCTGCCTGACATCAATAAAATCTACCCGCAGCATGGGGTACTGGTTATCAGCAGCCAAAAAAGTCAGCATTGTATCATGAACCGCAGCTGCAGTTTCAACCCTTAGAGCCATCTCATAATAATAACCACCGCTCTCCACCGGGAGTGGAAAATCTACATAAGACCTTTTCACCGCGGCAGAATAGGCTTTATACCGCAGCCCGGTAAAATTATCTCTCCGGTAAGAAAGGGTCAGATTAACCGGTTCATTCGTTGACATGAAAAACCTGTTGTTGTGAATCAGCAGATCATTGATCAAAGACGCCTGTTCTTCCTGGATGATTGTGATCTGATGACTTACGGTACTGCTCCCGGTAGTCATTCCGGCACTGTTCCTCGCTGATACTCTGATCGTATAGATTCCACTCTCCTGGTAGGCATAAGCCATCTCCAGAGTTGAGCCGCTGGGAGCTAAATCGGTATATTGCGAAACCGTACCGTTACCCCAGTCAAATCTTGCTTGTACCTGGAGCTCTGCGGGGTCTTCTATGATAACTCTGGCTATAAAAAAGGTGTTGGTGGACAATGAATCAGGAGCTGCAATTTTACCGGTTATCTCTGGGGGGTGATAATCTGTGGAAAATTTCGTCCCCTCTCCACAACCGGTAAACAGCACAAGAAAGACGATGATCAGCAAAAAAATCAGCTTCCTGTAAAGCTTCGTCCGTTTATTATTTCTCATTTATCTCTCAATTTTTTTGTTTCAGACTTGAATATCCTCAGTATTTTACTATAATGACCGTTCCGTCACTGAAGGTCTTTATTGTTCCTACATCGAAATGAAAGTTTGTTCCGGAATAGCTGTAACTCGGCATATTGGTTCCGAAGGTTTCATAATCTTTGAATCTCATCGGACTATGGGGATGACCGTATGGATTACCGGTACCAAAACTCAGAGTGACTATTTTGGCAAATTGAGCGAGAACTGAGTTCAGGAAAGCTGGGGTCGATGAGGTCTGACTGCCATGATGACCCGCTTTAAGGACATTTGCTGAAAGGTCGAAACCACTGCTGAGCAGATACTGTTCAACTTCCCGCTCACCATCTCCGGTCAAAAGATACTCGGTTGAACCGTATGTGATCCTGAGAACTATGGAAGTGTTGTTCACCCCACTCCCGATTGCATCAGGCGGATAACCGATATTAAGGATCTGAAAAGAAACGGCAGAATCGAGATTCAAAAAGTCTCCCCGCTGGTAACCAAGAGAATACTGTGACGACAGATAATAATCATAGCTTATCCCGGCATCGATTATATCCTGCAAACCTCCCCAGTGATCCGAATGTCTGTGAGTCTCTATCAAATATGAAAAATGGTCAACTCCTGCTTCCTGGACATAGTTGAGCATCAAGGGCTCTCCTAAACCATTCCAATCCTCTTCCGATGCCCAGCCGGGAGAATATGTCCCATACCCTCCATCGACGGCTATACTCTGTCCTTCAGGGGTTCTGATCAATGTTCCGTCTCCTTGGGCGACATCAACAAAATCAACTTTCAGAAAAGCGTTATCAACTGCTTTACCATAGAAGAAAAAGAGGGTATCCTTATAAGCAGTTTCACTGTAAACGGTTATATCCATGCGATAGAGAATGTTATCACCGCTGACCGGCACCGAAAAAGTTCTTAAAGCTGATTTATCATTGCCTGAGTAACCCTTATAACGCTCTTCATTTTCATCGACATTGTGATATCTGAACTCCAGATCAACCGGCTCGAGTGCCTTTATCTCGAAGGTATTATCATAGATGGTGATGTATTCAATCAGATAGGGATCGTAATTCTCTCCAGGAACGAACAGATTCTTACCGTCCCCGCAGGAGGTCAGAAGTATTACCGTAAAAAGAAGAAGTAGTGCTATCAAAGGAACTTGATGTCTTGATCTTTTTTTCCCATTCTTACTCCCATTAGTATTACAGGAGTTTCCCGAACGATTCAGCTCTTCATCGGAATTATCACAATAAACATTCTTCCGGACTTGACTCTTAAAGACGGTCAAGCTTATTAATGGTATTCTTCTTAAGTTCTTCTGCAATTTATGTACCTGCTTTGATCTATTCTTTTCTTATATATTCTAAACAACTTACTTCTTTGAGCAAGATTTTTCATTCTAATTGTTGCTATTGCCTGTCAACCTCTTTTTCCATCTCTTTTTCCTGTTTCTACGCTCCTGATACCACCGTTCTCTTCAGAGCAAATCTATATTTACCTAACCCGCATCATATCTTGAAGCAGTTTAAGTGATATCAGATTTTCCCGTCCCGGATAGTGTCTTCTTCTCTCCTTACCCTTAACATGATCTTGAGGAAATTTATCCGCTCTTCTCCTGAAGCAGAGTTATCAACTCTGAATCCTGCAAGTTTGAACCCTTACTCTAAACTATTTATCCTTATCTCTCTGCTCACAGAAACAGATCTGCTGACTCCTTTATTCTGTGAATTAATCAAGATGAGATCTCAAGGTAATCAGAGAGAACTAATCCAGTTTATTCGAGCCGATTGTGGAGATACTCTCTGATTACCTAATAGTAAGCAAGAGATATTCCCTCACTCAAACTGCTGCCGGAAGGGTAGTTAATTGCAAGAAAATGAGTTATTGGTTAATCAATATGAGAAACAATAGCAAAAGTTCAGTCACAGAATAAAAGAAGGTGCCGCAAAAACCAGGAGATCTAACTTAGAACCGGTAAAAGTTCTTCTCCTTTTAAGCCGGGAGAGCAATTATCGAAACTCCAGATTTCCTCTAAAAAACTCTGACTGCTGAGCAAGACAAGCAGGGTTGCATCTTTATCACAAAGGTTAGAAAGAAATATGGTCTTTTCAGGAACTACTTCCTGCCGTTACTCTTTTCTTAATTCCGGCAGCAGCTTAACAATCTCTTCAGCTGCTCTTAATCCGGCTTTCCCGTCTAATTTATCAAACATTATTCTATTTGCGGCAGCTCTTTCTTTTTCCCGCAATCCGGGAAATGCTTCATACTTCTCTATTGCCGGCAGCAGTTCTTCGAATCTCTCTATCCTTAAGCTTATACTGTCGATGATCTCTTCAATTTCCTCTAAACCCCTTTTACCTATTTCACATCTAAAAGTGATAATCGGTTTATTAAGGGCACAACATTCTCCCAGGATCGAACTGGTATCTCCCACACAATAATCAGAGATCATAATGTATGGTAAAGTCTCTTCCTTTTCGATAAAAAAGATGCCGGGTGTGGAAGAGATAACTTGCCGGTGTTGTTTATCGATCCAGGGGTGCAAAGAGACAATAATGTTGAAAGTATCGGACAGTTCGCCTACTCTCTCAGACCATTTAAAAAAAGCAGACATTCCTGACTCTATCCAGGTTGCTGTAAACAGGATAGTTTTTTTTGCCTTATCAATCTTAGCTTTCAGATAATACTCCTGCAGGGTCTCCTCATTCAATTCTCCGTTAAAAGCTCTGTCGAGTTTAGGAAAACCAACCGATTTCGAGCAATTAACCCCGATTTTTTCTGCTGCTTCCTGATCAGCTTCACTGGTCATCAGATAAAGATCAAAAAGATTGAAATTCGCAGCCTTGGTCAGTCTTTTAAAGTGATATGGACCATGCCGCATCCCAATCTTGATGATATCTTTTGCAGGGAATTTATGACAGGAATGCCGGCACATGATAACCGCTTTCGGGAAAAAAGGCATTCTATATACTGTTCTTTTTTGCCTGAGAAAAAGAGCTTCGGTTTGACGGTTATCAGTTAAAATCGGTAGGGGTTGTAAAAACTTTTGCACCGGTTGGAATATCTCCCAATCAAGATAACTTGGACAGTAGAAAACAACCGGTAAGGTTTTTTTCCAGCTGTTCAAAATCTTGTAGATAATCGTGTAAGGTATCCGATATAGATAATAACTGAAAACCATGCTGACTCCGTTTCTTCTTCTTGATAACTAAAAGAAAAACAACTCTCTGTTGCAGGCAAAACCCGTTTTTACAACAATGTGTCAAGAAAAAGAACCATAACAGCGGCGATTGACCCCCGCAAGAATGAAAATGAAAGCTTCTCTTAGCCTATCTCGCTCCGATTATCAAAACTGGGTAAATCAGCTTAAGGAAATCCGCAAAAAGAGTTTTTGGTGTCCCTTGAGCGA
Source organism: uncultured Candidatus Cloacimonadota bacterium (assembly GCA_964464175.1). GTDB lineage: Bacteria > Cloacimonadota > Cloacimonadia > Cloacimonadales > JAJBBL01 > CAYXFD01. The sequence continues at coordinate 23,950 of CAYXFD010000015.1, forward strand.
TTTGAGTTGTCGTGAACAATTTCAACTATTGAATCACCTGCCAACTATTCTCCGGGCATAGAGAAGAAACCAAATCCTTGACAAAAAAAGAGTTTGAGAGGATTTATTCAGAGTAATGATATAGAGGCAAGCAAGGAGAAAAATGAGATGACTTCTTTGGAATTATTGATGAAACTGACACTAACCCCCGGAGTCTCGGGCTTCGAAGAAAAGATTTCCGGAATTATGATCGAAGAATTGGGTGAAGATATCCCCTATCAAAAAGACAAACTCGGCTCAATTGCTTTTGAATACAAGGGAGAAAGTGACAGTCCGAGAATTATGATAGTCGGACATCAGGATGAGATCGGTTTTATTGTAACCCGGATTGAGAAAAACGGATTATTACGTTTTCATAATCTCGGCGGCTGGGATTGGAGAACGCTCCTGTCTTCACCCGTAACTGTTATTAACAGCAAAGGAGAATTGATAAACGGAGTTATCGGTTCAGTCCCAATTCACTACGTCAGGGGTAATCTGACCGAGCTAAAACTGGAAGATATGTTCATCGATATCGGAGCAGTTTCAGATGAAGATGTTCTGGAAGGTTTTGCGATCAGCCCCGGATCACCGGTAGTTCCCACCCCTCACTTTGTCCACCAGAAACGGAACAACCTGATCTTTTCCAAGGCTTTTGATGACCGGGTCGGAATTGCAGCAGCCATAGAGACCGGGAAGTATCTCTCCCGGCAGGCTCATCCCAACACCGTATATTGCTGCGGCAGTGTTCAGGAAGAGGTTGGTATTCGGGGTGCACAGACTCTGTCTGCCCTGATTAAACCCGATATCGCCGTCATCGTGGAAGGGGTTCCGGCTGATGATTTTCCCGGTAATGAAGGGAAAGCGCAAAACTGCTTGGGCAAGGGTGTACATATCCGGCTCTTTGACCCGACCATGCTGACTAAGCCTCCCTTAAGCAGATTTGTTATAGCTCTGGCAGAAAAAAACGGGATCCCCTATCAGACTTCAGTTCGTACTTCCGGCGGGACGGACGCTAAGGTTATTCATGTTAGTAATACCGGTGTTCCTTCAATCGTATTGGGAGTCCCCGTCCGCTATGCTCACAGTCACAATGGAATAATGTCACTTGCTGATTATGATTGTTGCCTGCAGTTAGTGAAGGAAATTGTCAAAAACCTTGATAGCCATAAATATAAGGAGATTTTAAGTTGAACGGTAAACCGATAGGGATATTTGATTCGGGAGTTGGAGGTTTAACCGTCTTTTCCGAAATACGTAAACGCTTTCCTGCTGAGGATTTGATCTATTTTGGTGACACCGCCCGGGTACCTTACGGACCGAAATCTAAGAATACGATTGTCGATTATTCGGTGCAAAATACCCGTTTTTTAGCCGGCTTTCAGGTGAAACTGATTATCGTTGCCTGTAATACATCCTCAGCAGTTGCTATTGATCTTCTCCGAGAACAGTTTTCGCTTCCCATAATCGGGGTCCTGGAACCGGGAGCTGAAAAAGCAGTGGCAGCATCTAAAAGCGGCAGGATAGGGATTATCGGGACCGAAGGGACGATCAACAGTTCTGCCTATCCCAAAGAGATTAAAAAGCTCAATCCCTCCGCTGCTACATATTCTCAATCCTGTCCCCTCTTTGTTCCCCTGGTAGAAGAAGGATGGCAGGACCACCCGGTCGCTTTTGAGATAGTTAAGGAGTACCTTGCTCCTCTGTTAGCAGAAAAGATTGATACACTTGTTCTGGGCTGCACTCATTATCCCATTTTAAAAAAAATGATCAAACGGGTGGTAGGAAATGATATTGCTTTGATCGATAGTGCAGAGACCATTTCGGAATATCTTGAGAACTATCTTCGCCTGCAAGATAATAATCCGGAAGCAAAAAGTCCTGACCGGCAGAAAGGGAAAGATTACTTTTATGTCAGTGATAATGAAAAGAAATTCAAAGACATAGCCTCCAGGATTTTACAAGAGAATATCGAGAATCTTGTCCGGGTTAAACTGGCGGAAAGCTGGTTCATCTAAGGGAGAGATTAATGAAGATCAGTGGTTTTTCATTTGTTCGTAACGGGATAAAACTATACTATCCGGTCGTTGAGTCCATTCGTTCCATTCTTCCTATCTGTGATGAGTTTGTCATTGCAGTGGGAGAAGGTGATGATGATGATAGAACCCGGGAAGAGATCAGCAGGTTGAAGGATCCCAAAATCAGAATAATCGATACCGTCTGGGAAGAGAAGTATTTTGACAGAGGAATTATCAACTCCCTGCAGACAGATGTCGCTAAAAATGCCTGTTCCGGTGACTGGCTTTTCTATCTGCAGGCTGATGAGGTTGTCCATGAACGATATTTACCGACAATAAAGGAGCGGTGCCGGGAACTTTTAACCAGGAAAGAAGTCGAGGGGCTCCTCTTCCGCTACAAACACTTTTGGGGAGACTATAACCACTATCATTCGGGGCATGGCTGGTATCCTCACGAGATAAGGATTATCAGAAATCACCCCAATATTCACTCCTGGCAAAGTGCTCAGTCATTCCGTTTTTTTTCCCATTATGACAACCCCAGGCAGCCGGAAGGAACGAGAAAACTAAACGTTGCTGCTGTGGACGCTGAGATATTTCATTACGGCTGGGTCAGACCCCCACATCTCATGCAGAACAAGAGCAGAGCTCTTAATTCCATACACTGGGGTAAGAAAAAGGCAGATCAGTTCTATGAAAAAGCACCGGCAGAATTTGATTACGGACCCTTGAACCTGTTATCGGTTTATCAGGATACACATCCTGAAGTTATGCAGGAGATGATCGCTGCCTTGAACTGGGAAGCCAAATTGCAGTATTCGGGTAAAAAGAGCCCTTACCGTGAACCTCATAAACATGAGATGTTCAAATACAGACTGCTTAGTTTTATGGAGCGGGTACTGAACAAAGGTAAACATATAGGTGGTTTTCAAAACTACAAGCTATTGAAAATATAGATAGTCATCTCAAGATGCCGGTTAAACTCTCAGTTACAATTATCACCAAAAATGAGGAAAAGAATATCGGGCGGTGTTTAGAATCGCTGGAAGGGGCAGATGAGATAGTCGTTGTTGATTCCGGTTCTACCGATAAAACCCTGGAGATCTGCCGGAGCTTTGACTGCCGGATCGTTGAAACGGAGTGGCTTGGATTCGGTAAAACAAAACAGTTTGCTGTAAATTTAGCAGCGAATGACTGGATTTTATCAATAGATGCAGACGAAGAATTATCCCCGGGATTGAAGAGAGAGATAATCGCCCTAAAAAGGGAGGAATTCGGGAACAAAGCTTACAGAATCAAGAGAAGCTCTTTCTATTTGGGAAAGATGATCAGATTCTGTGGCTGGCAGACCGATGCCCCTCTGCGGATTTTCAACAGGTTACACGGAAACTTTAATGATAAACCGTTGCACGAATCTGTGGTCACCAAACAGCAGGTTACTACTCTCAAAAACAGAATGTATCACTACACTTACCCGACCCTGGAATCACACTTCACGAAAATGAGATCCTACGGAGATATTGCAGCTCAATATTTACACAGTAAGGGAAAAAAGAGCTGCCAGTCCGAAGCATGCCTGCGGGGAGTTTTCAAATTCCTGAAGATGTTCATCCTGCAACTTGGCTTTCTTGATGGATTGACCGGCTATAAACTATGCAAGAATTCCGCCTGGGGTATAAGGTACAAGTACCAAAAATTAGCAGAATTGAATAGATGAGAGTCTTGCATATCGATACCGAAATGAGTTGGCGGGGAGGGCAGCAGCAGGCTGTATATCTTTATGAAGAGATGCTCAAACGGGGATTTGAGACATGCTTTATCTGCCGTCCGGGTTCTAGAATAGCTGAATATTTCCTTTCCCGAAACCTTCCCTATAAGCAGATACCATTTTGGGGTGAATGGGATTTTTTTCACGGTTTAAGGTTAGCTCTTTGGGCTAAGCAAGAGAGATACAATATACTTCACCTGCATTCTGCTCATGCCCTTTCCTGGGGTCTATGGACAAAGATTTTTTTTCCTAAGCTCAGGCTTGTAGCCGTCAAAAGGGTTTGCACTTCAGTAAAGAGGAATCCATTATCATCCTTAAAATACAAAAACAAGCTGCTGGATGTAATCATCACCATCTCCGATACGATCCGTCAGGGATTAATCGCCGATGGTCTGGAAGAGAATAAGATTATTACAGTCTATAGCGGTATTGATCCGGACAAATTCAGCAAATATAAGATGAATAACAAAGATGCCGACAGCTCTCATGACTCCTTGCGGTTGGGCACTATTGCTGCTTTTACCCGGGAAAAGGATTATCCGAATTATCTGAGAGCTGCATCTCTGGTAATCAGAGAAAGACCTGCAATACATTTTCTGGCAGCCGGTGACGGATACCTGCTCCCTGAAATGAAGAAGCTGGCTAAAGAACTGGGAATAACTGCTAATTTTACTTTTACAGGCTTTCAATCTGATATTGGAAAGTATTTGGCTTCCATCGATATTTTTGTCCTGGCTTCCCGGAAGGAAGGACTGGGAACATCGGTACTTGATGCTCAGGCTGTTGGTCTTCCTGTAATAGCAACGAAGACAGGAGGAATACCGGAGATTATCAGTGACGGTGTAAACGGAATTCTTGTGGAACCAGGAAATCCCGGAAAACTGGCTGCAGCAATATTGAACTTGGCAGATAACCCGAAGAGAAGAAAACAGTTAGGCGACAAAGCTAAAGAGACTGTTCAAAATTTCAGCATCGAAAAAACCGTAGAGAAAAACATTATGGTTTACAAGGAACTTTTTGATGATAAAAGCAGATAGAATTCTGATTGTACAAACAGCCTTTATCGGAGACGTAATACTTGTTACTCCCCTGATCCGGGAAACTAAAAAACTGTTTCCCGCCTCAGAAATCGATATTCTGGTGATTCCTGCTACTGCTGCAATTCTTGCCAATAATCCCTATCTATCCAATATCTATGTCTTCGATAAAAAGGGAGAGAGGATCAAGTCTTTCTTTCGGATTTTAAGAACTCTCAAAAACGGAAATTATGACCTGGCTCTGATACCACACAGCTCATTTACGACTGCCTTACTCGTCACTGCTGCCGGAATCCGAGAGCGGGTGGGATTCAAAGGGAAATTGAAGTCACTATTGATGACTACTCTCATTGATCCCCGGGGGGCTGACCATAGGATAGATAGAAATCTCTCATTATTGAAACCTTTCGGTCTCTCCGAAAGAAGTCGGCAGACGGAGCTATTCCCGTCAGCAGAGGAGAGAAGTTATGCCCAAAATGCCCTTAAGGGAACAGAAAAAACATTAATAGCTGTTGCTCCCGGTTCCGTATGGAGAACGAAATGCTGGCTGCTGGAATACTACATTGAGTTACTGAACAGCTTGAAGGAGAGAGCCTTTTTTGTTTTGATTGGCTCAAAAGAAGAAAAGGAGTTATGTTCAATGATCATCAAGGAATCAGGATGCGACGGCTTGAATTTTGCCGGTAAAACCTCTATTCTGCAATCTGCCGCTCTGATTGATCAATGCAGTCTGATCCTCTGTAATGATAGTGGTGCTCTTCATCTTGCCAATGCCGTGAAAACGACTGTTTTCGCTTTTTTTGGTCCTACGGTTCGGGATTTCGGGTTTTATCCCTACCGGGAAGGGGATGTGATTTTCGAAAAGGATATTTCCTGCCGCCCCTGCAGCCATCACGGTCCGATGAAATGTCCTTTGAAGCATCACAATTGCATGAGGCTGATAACCCCGGAGATCGTCCTGGAGAAAATTAACAAACTGATCGATTAAGATTGCAGTTTCGTGAATCTGCGCTCTCAAAAAGGTCTTAGTTATTCTTGAGAAATGAACATTAGCGGTTATCTACCAGAGTTTTCCGGGGATATCTCAGAAAATAATTGCCAATAATAGCCGGGACAATTTTATGTCTCGGTAATCAGGAGGAAGTAATGGAAAAGAATGGTACCATTAACGATCATATTAATTTCGAGAACTTGTTAAAACATGGCTATGCCGTTATCGACAGTCGCTTTATGCAATACGAAGTCTGTCCCCCGGCAACCAGTAAGTATGTGATTATCAAAGTTTCCAACAGGGATACTTTTTACCAGGAGATGTTTAAACAGTATTTTGGCATTGATGTTAAAGAAAAGGATATTTACGCTATCTGGCAGAATATTCTCGATCATAAACTTAAAATGAGCAATGTGCTGGCCAGAGATGTTTCCATAAAAGTAGCAGCTCTCGATTACTACAATATCTACGGATTATAATCTTTCCTCAGAAGGAGTTATAACTATGACAGAAGATACTCTGTTATTGATAAAACCCGACGCCATAGCAAAAAGGAAGATCGGAGCTATCTTAAACACGATAGAGGATGAAGGTTTTGAGATCATTGCCCTGAAGATGTTCACAATGGAAAAAGAGACAGCAAAAAAACTCTATTCGGTTCATGAAGGTAAACATTATTATGAAAGGCTTATCCGCTTTATGACCGGGAGTAAAATTGTCGCAGCTATCCTGACCAGGGATAATGCTATTTCTCACTTACGAACTGTGGTGGGAGATACAGACCCTTCTCAGGCTGAAGAGGGTACGATCCGAAATCTTTACGGAGATCATAATACGATAACTTATAATGCCGTTCATGCCTCTGACTCACCAAGTCATGCCGCTGAAGAAACAGCCATTATCTTTCCTGAGTTATAGAATACCTCCCCGGCTGAAACTCTTTTCTGACTCAGATCGCAACCATTTCCCAACAAATAAATAAAAGATAAAATACAAGAGGTATCAATGAAGATATTAACCATTAACTGCGGCAGTTCATCCATCAAGTTCAGTTTTATCAATACAGAAAAAGAGATCACTCTGGCTGAAGGTATCGTTGAGAGAATCGGTGAGACCGTTGGTCTCTTTACCTATATCAGTGACAAATACACAAAGAAAAAACGTGAGATCATTGTCGAAGATCATGAAAAAGGTATTCAGCTCATCCTTGATACTCTGTTAGATAAAACTCACGGTATCATTGAGCATGAAGGAGAAATTGACGGTGTCGGTCACCGTCTTGTTCATGGAGGTGAATTCTTCTCAGGTTCAGTGGTCATTGATAATCGCGTGATTGAAGTTATGATCGAGTGTTCTGACTTTGCTCCCCTGCATAATCCGGCGAATATTAAGGGTGTGCAGGCAGTCTCCAAACAATTGCCTAACCTCCCCCAGTGCGGTGTCTTTGATACGGCATTCCATCAGACAATGCCTTCCAAAGCCTATCTCTATCCCCTCCCTTTGGAGTTTTATACGGAGCATAAGCTCCGCCGCTACGGATTTCACGGAACTTCCCATAAATACGTTGCTTTAAAGGCTGCAGAAAAGATACAAAAAGATATCACCGATTTGAAGATCATTACCTGCCATGTAGGAAATGGTGCTTCAATAACGGCTATCAATAAAGGAAAATCGGTTGACACGTCCATGGGTTTTACCCCCCTTGAAGGTCTCATGATGGGAACACGGTGTGGTGATCTGGATCCGGCAATTCCGATAATACTCCAGAGACAGTACAAGTATTCGGTTGATGAAGTTAATACCATAATTAATAAAAAGAGCGGTATGCTGGGTCTTTCCCAGATCAGCAACGATATGAGAGAAATTGAAGAAGAGATTCTGGAGAGAAATAATGCCAAGGCTATTCAGGCTTTTGAAGTTTACACTTACCGGATAAAGAAATATATTGGTGCCTATGCTGCTGTTATGAACGGCCTTGATGTCCTGGTCTTTACCGGAGGGGTTGGTGAAAACATGCCGATCTTACGGGAAGATGTCTGCAAAGACATGGAATATCTCGGAATGAAGATGGATTTCAAGGAGAATAATCAATTCACTAAAGGATTTTTAGTCCTCAACGAAGCTGATTCTCAAGTGGCAATCTATAAAATACCGACCAATGAAGAATTAATGATCGCCCTGGAGACAAAACAATTATTGGAAAACCGGTAGTCAGTCAGTTAAAACAGTATCAAGTATAATATTTTAGTATTCTCTCTAAACAAGGAGTAAAGCTAACTCTCCTTTTTAATCGGGAGGTAAGGGGCTTCTAACCGGTAGCTATAAACAGCGATGATCTTCTCATAAATGAATAGTATTGCTGTCTGAGGAGGGATTTATTTGATCTGCTTAGCTTTTTTCTCGGAATACATATCCTTATCAGCTATTTTCAGCAGGGTATCAATGTCTTCGGCATCAATCGGATATACACTTGTACCGAGACTGAATCTGATGATCTCCTTCTTCCCTTTTAGCTTTATAGGTTGTTCAATACCAGCTGTTAATCTCTGGATGATCGCATCCAGTTCTACCTCAGATTGCAGATTATAAAGTGCTACCATGAATTCATCGCCACCGAATCTGCCGACAAAATCGAATGGTCGGATCAGACTCTTGAGTCTTTCAGCAACCTTAACTAAAACCTTATCACCGTAGGAATGACCGTAGGTGTCATTGATCATCTTGAAATTATCGAGATCAAGAAACAGAATCCCTATCCTCTCTTTTGATCTCTTGGCAGCTGCAATCATCTTTTCCGTGTAATCATAGAATAAAACCCTGTTCGGAAGTCTGGTCAAACTGTCGTAAAGAGCCATTTTTTCCAGGGCAAAAACCTGTTCTTTATGATCAGTAATATCAAAGTGAACACCGATTAGCCTGACAGGTTTCCCTTTTTCATTCCATAAGGCATGTCCACGATACAAAAACCAGCGGTAGGTACCATCTTTACAGCGAAGTCTTATCTCCGAATTCAGAGACGGTTCTTTTCTGGTAAGATAACTTGTTACCGACTTTCGGAATCTTCTCTTGTCTGCTGAATGGATCAAATCAAAAACAAATTGTCGTTCATTTTTTATCTCTTCTTTCTCATAACCGAGCATTTTCTTCCATTGTTCGGAAAGATGGATCTTATCCGTTCTCAAATCCCAGTCCCAAATACCGCCAATAACGTAATCGATAATTACTTTCCATCTCTCTTCCTTTTCATCCAGCTCTTTACTTTGAATATTGACCTTATCTTCAAGAAAATCCCTCTCCTCTTTTAATTTGTCTTCTGCTTTTTTTAACCTGAGAAGAGCCCGGATCTGGGCAATCAATTCCGTGCTGTCAAAGGGTTTATTCAAAAAAGCCTCAGCTCCTAATTCCAAAAACTTTGTTTTCAGATCCTTCTTGTCTGTAATACCTGTAATAACAATAATGGGTATATATGCTAATTTATCTTTCTTGAGGATTCGGCAGACTTCACAGCCATTGATATCCGGCAGTTTAACATCCAAAATGATCAGATCAGGCAGTTCCTTCTTGATCAGTTTCAGAGCTTCTCTGCCTGTATGTGCCGTAAAAAACTCGCTTTCGGGAATGAACCGGGAAATCAATTCAATTAACAGCTCTGTTAAGTTCTTGTCATCATCAACGATAACAATTCTTGCTTGTCTAATCACTAAACCCTCTCATCAGTCCATTTTCTCTCAACGTCTGTAATGCTTAATGCAACTCATTGAGTTAAATATGTTATCTTTCTGTCAAGGATAGTTTTGCTTTCCGGCAGCAACTTCGAGGAAGCTTCGCAGTCGAGATAAAGATCTGTCAGCAAGAGCCAGTTTTTTCATACGCTTATCTTTTATAGCCACAACTAAAGGGGGTAACAATCCATAATTGGCATTTACGGGAGAAAAGACTCCCTTTTCTCTGGTTAAGATCTTTCTCCATAACTGACCGGTAACAGTCTCTTCCGGGAGATCCTTAACTCTGCCGCTTATGATTAAAGCAATCAGCAATCCTGACATTATTGATTCCAGATAACCCTCCACCCCTGATAGCTGACCTGCTATATAAATATGCTTACGGTTCTTTAAAGAGAGATCAGCATTCAGAACCTGAGGGGAGTTAAGGTAAGTATTCCGGTGAATAGACCCGTAGCGGAAAAACTCTGCCTTCTCAAGTCCCGGAATAAGACGGAAAACCCTTTTCTGGCTCGCCTGGGTCATCATAGTTTGACAACCGACAAGATTATAGGCGGTTTTATCCTCATTTTCGGCTCGCAACTGTATAGCGGCATAGGGACGTTTTCCGGAGACCGGATCCTCTAAGCCTACCGGTTTCATTACCCCATAACGGAGCGTATCATCTCCTCTCCGGGCAAGCTCTTCGATCGGAGTGCAATTCTCATAAAAGATCAGATCATCACTCTTTTTTAGTTCGTTAATGTATTGCTTCTCGAAATCCTTTCCGATATATTTTTCACTCTCCCTAAGCGCCTGGAGAAAGGTCAGGTATTCAGTCTTAGTAAAAGGACAGTTGAGATAATCAGCTTCTCCTTTGTCATAGCGGGCTTTATAATAAGCTTTGCTTTGATCAATGCTTTCTGTGGCAATGATGGGAGCGATGGCATCATAAAAGAAGAGATTCTCAAGCCCGAGAATCTCTTGCAGATTAGTGATCAGTTTCTCGGAAGTCAATGGTCCGGTCGCGATGATCGTTAAATCATCACTCAACTCCGTAACCTCTTGCCGGATCAACTCTATTCTCGGATTCTCATCTATTCGTGCTGTTACCTCCCGGGCAAAAGAATTCCGGTCAACAGCGAGGGCATTTCCTGCCGGTAAGCTGTTGTTTTCAGCTATCGTCAATAAATCACACCCCAGAAGTCTCAATTCCTCCTTTAATAACCCGGAGGCAGTTGTCAGAAGTTTAGATTTTAGTGAATTGCTGCAGACCAGTTCTCCCAAAAACTCTGTTTGGTGGGCGGGAGTTCTGTTACCGGGTCGCATTTCGTAAAGAAGCACTGACCATCCGAGTCTGGCGAACTGCATTGCCGCTTCACAACCAGCTAAACCTGCTCCTATAATTATTATTCTCTTGTGCTTCATCTTCTTTTCCTCTACTCGCTGCCAAAGATCGTTTTCCGAATGAGCAGCAATAATTTCAGCAAACTGATCTATTTACCAAGCAGGTAGGGAAGTGGATCTATCAACCCTGCTTCCCGGAAAGCCTTTAGTCTTAACTGACAACTGCCGCATTTACCGCAGGCTATCTCATTCTCTTGGTAGCAGCTCCAACTATGTTGGAAAGGAACATTCAACTCCTTACCGAGCAGCACGATCTCTTTTTTGGTCAGGTGCAGCAGAGGAGCTATTATCTCAATGGGGAACAGCCCTTTCGTGCCTTGGTTAATTGCTGTCTCAAAAGCAGAGAGAAAGCTTTCCCGGCAATCCGGATAACCTGAACTGTCCTCTTCTACCGCTCCGATGTAGATTCTTCCGGCGGATATTACTTCAGCCCAGGAAGCAGCAATAGCCAGCAGATGTGCATTCCGGAAAGGAACATAGGTATTCGGAACCCTACCCTTCTCTGCTTCGGTTTCTATCGGTAAGTTTTCATCAAGCAAACTGCTCTGCCCAATCTGCTTCAGATAGCCGATCTTGCAAATCAGGGAATCGACCGGTTGGAAGTGATCTTTAATTTCTGAAAATGCTTTCAGTTCTCTCTCTTCCGTTTTTTGCCCGTATTTTACATGTAAAAAATTGGTCTCTTTACAATCTTTCACCGCTATGGCGGAGGTAACCAGGCTATCCATGCCGCCGCTCAATAAGACAATTGCTCTATCTTTCATTGATCTTTCCCTGCAAATTGTTTAATTCTCCCTTCCTTTATCATCTCTGATGCTTCACGCAATGACAAGGGATCAACATATATAGTTTTCTGATTTTTATAGATTACATATCCCGGCGGGCTGCCGTGAGGTTTTGTGACAAACCGGATCTTTGTATAATCGACCGGAACGTTCTGGGAATTCTTTGCTTTGCTGAAATAGGCTGCCAGTCTGCTTCCCAGATTTATCAATACCGGAGTGATCTCGCTCTTTTTATAATTCCGTAAAATGATGTGCGCTCCATGGAATATTCTCGTATGAAACCACCAGTCTTCGGGTCGGGCATATCTGCAGGTTAACTCATCATTTTCTTTGTTAGTTCTTCCAATAAAGATTTCCCAATCTTCATTGATTTTAAGCTTCCTGAACCGGTCGCTCTTCTGTTTTTTCTTCTTTAGGGTCTCTTTCTGAGTCTTTTGAACTATCGAATTGCTCTCTTTGAGCTCACTAATGTCATTCTCCAGGTCGAATATCTCTCTGTCTAATTCCTCAATCTCTTCTTCGGTTCTAATTATCTGTTCCTTGATAATCGCTTTCCCGTTTATCCCCTTTCGATATTTGCGAAATAGATAGTTCATGTTTTTCCTCGGTGAGAGATCTTTTCTGAGAGGAATGGTCACTTTCTTATCTTCTGTAGAATAATAATCAGTTACAATTACTTCCGTCATACCCTGCCGAATCAAATGAAGCTGACTTTTTAGCAGTTCAGCCCTTTTTCTGTAAATCTCAGACTTGTCACTCTCTTCATATTCTTCCCGGAGTTTGAGCAGTTTTTTCTCTTTCTTTTTCTTGAGTTTTTGGATGTTTTTTTTCTCCTGCTCAAAAGCTCTTCGAGTTCTTTCCGGTAATATGATATCATAAACGAGAGATTCATAAAGGTCATTGACATTATCAAAATACTCCTGCTTCATAATGGGAATGGATTTGTTGCCTTTACCCGAAATGAAATCTTTAATGAACAAAGGGTATTCAACTTTTTGGGGAGAAAGGGTATGATAGTTTGCATTATCAACTCTGTCAGGAAGCTTGTAAACTGAACCCGGTAAGAGCTGCCTGGTGGTATTGGCAGAGAGTGAGATATACTTCCAGCACTCGATGATATAGTCCTGATCCTTGTCCTGCCTGGTGAGTATTATATTACTTCGGTGGGGGATCAGTTCAAGATAGAGGTTATAGCAGACCAATGTGTTGAATATATCGGTTTTTTCCAGAGATATTCTGACAATCCGGTCATTATTGACGATCTCTGCCTCTTTTATCCGGGTATGGCTTAGATGCTGGGCAAAAGCTTCTATTCTGTTGTCTTTTTGGAAAGGGAGGGAAGTTTTATCAGTGATGAACAATAAAGGGTTTGTGCTGTCTAAATAGACCTGAAGATATTGCGCTTTCCCTTTAAAGTATAAGCTTATACTATCCTGTATTCGCTTTACCTCTACAATAATGTTTCCGCATAAACTGTTTCTCTCGCACGCTGCCCATTCTCTAATATATTTAATATCCATCTATCTTCTCTGTTTCCTTGAATAAATTAAAGCCTGAAGAGTATTTCAATTGCGCAGCTGTTCCAGATAAATCAAGGCTTGTCTTCCCCAATCGCTGTCTCTTCCGTATTTGCGGATTACATTCTCCAGGATGCTGCGGGCATTGTCAATCCGTCCCTGTCTAATATATGACTCTGCCAGTTTTAATTCAGCAATCGCATTCCATTGATCATATTCCGGATAAAAATAACCTACCTTAAGATATTCAGTGGCGGCATTATCGAATTGATTAAGACTGAAATAGCTCTCTCCTATCCAGTATTGTGCCTCAGCCTTCATTTCCCTGTCCGTCAAAAGAGGAATAGCTTTTTCAAAAGACTTAACGGCTTCACCGTATTGTCTGTCCCGAAACTGGCAATAGGCAATGTTGAAGAAGGTTTCACCTTCAATACCGCTCTCTCCCCAGCGCTCCAGAATAATATGGTAGGCTTCAATCGCTTTCTGCCATTCTTCGATGGTTTTGCAGACAATAGCATAGTTCTTTGCTGCATCAAAAGCGAGATTCCTCTTCAGATCATTCTGAATAACATAATAGTAATGCTCTAACGCCTGTTGGAACTGCTCTTTGGAAAAACTGATTGTCCCCAGTTTCAAATTAGCCTGATTGCGTAAATGCTGATCCTCAGCCTGGAGTACCTCCTGAAAATCCTTTCGGGCCTCCTCGGTTTTTTTATTCTCGAGATGATTAACTCCCCGCCAAAAATATGCCTCTGCTCTGATCTTTTCCGGTAATTGCTGATTACGGGTCAGGCTTGTGAAGCTTTTTTCTGCCTTGCTTCGATTTATTGACATCTGATAGATTGCCTCATGGAGTTCGATCTCAGCCGTAACGACAGGATCGGTTTCAAGAATAGTTTTGAAGCGCTTTAAAACCGCATCTGCCCGTGGTCTGTTACTGACCCGGAATAAAGAAATCACCATCTCTTTACCTAACCTTTTTAGATCTAAAAAGGAATATTGGTCATAATCGGTTCTCTCTCCAATCTCCTGTAGTAGCGATTCGTAAATCGTGACCGAACCTCCGTAATCTTCCTTGATAAACTCAAGATGTGCCAGATGAGACTTGGCAGTTAATCTGTTCTCCTTATCTGAAGTTATCCGGATTATATCATTATAGGTGATCTCTGCCATCAAGTAATCGTCTGTTTCGTAATGCAGTTCAGCTAATTTGAAGAGGACTTCCTCGTCTTTCTCAACAATAAACATCAGAGATTCTTTTGCTCTGTTCTTGTTACCGGTCATTAGAAAATCATCTGCTAACCGGAGATAATAATCCCTGTCCCTGAGATTCTCAGGGTACAATAGCATGTAGGCAATTACCTCATAATGATCTCCGCTCTGCCGGTAGTGATCGGCAATCAATTCAAGAGCTTTATAGCGGCTGGGAAAGAAGTGAGCATTTTTTACCAGGAATTTCAGTTTGTCCAGGCCTTTGGATTTTTCGTCAGTATTTAACAGAGCAACGGCATAGAGAAACAGCTCCTCCGGTCTGTTAATATTTATCCTGTCGCTGATTCTTTCTACATAGCTGATAGCTTTCCCGAATTGATCATTCTTGAAAAAATACTCTGCCATTTCTAACATTGAGTTCACATACTCTCGCCCTGGTATCTCCTGATCTTTAACTACCAGGGAGAACATCTCGTCTGCTTTGGCATAAACCTCTGACCGGAGATAATGAAAACCAGCCATAAAACGAAAACGGTTGGCAGCAATAGCTTGAGGATATTGATTGATGAACCTCTCTAATCGTATGAGTTCTTCGACGGAGAGAGAGTTTCCCTTGAGAAAATAATCTCTCTCTATTTCCAGCTCATCTTTCCATTCAGGATATAACTGTTCATCTAATTTAGCTATCTCCTCTTCTAATTTTTGCAAATACCGGTCTCTCTCGCTGCTCCTGTTCTCAAGGTCTGCTTTTTGTAATGCTTTGAGATAAGCTTTTCCCCGGAAATACCCCCCCTTTCCTGTCTGGTCGTTTTCTAAGAGCAGAAGGACACCCTCGGTATCCTTCTTATCAAACAACATCACTGATATCAAGTCATTTCTTAGTTTTGCTTTATCGTCTGTTTCAATATAACGGAAGAGAGAGCCGATCAATTTCGAAGATAATTGCTCAGTATCAACGATCTTATACCGGCTGAGCAATTCGATCTGTTTTAAAATCTCCTCTTTAGAAGTCTCCTCTGTAACCGTTTCAATATCTATCTGAGACAATGAATTCAGAGCGGCTCTATAATCGTTTAAAGCTGTATAGCATAATGCCTTTTTATAGTTAGCCTTCCAATGATAATCACTCTTAAAACCCACATCGGTGATTATCTGGCTATAGTAGTTTATTGCTGACTGATACAACCGGAGCCTCTCAAAAAAGATATCGCCGATTCGCATCAGTATCTCTTCGGTAATAACAAACTGAGGATAATTGGAAATCAAATCGTGATAATCATTGATCGCCTCCAGATAAACTCCGTTTCTCTCTTTCAGCCGTGCCTGCCAATATTTTAACTGGTAACGGTGCCTCTCCTCTTCAATTATTTCTTTGAGATCATCAATAATGAGTGAGGCTTGCTCAGTTCTATCGGTTAAATAATATGTTTCGATTACTTTCAACTGATAGTCAATAAAGAACGGTGAGTCACTGAGCTCCCTGAGATCGATTTGTCTGAAAAGCTCAATAATCTGCGGATAGCGGATTAGCTCAAGCTGCGATATCGTATAAAGGTATAGATATTCGGCTAAACCGTCTGATCTGTCGAATTTGTCAATTATCATCCGGAGTGTTTCCGCTGCTTTTTCGTATTTATCTTTCGTTATATAGAGATCAGCAATCTCCTTAAGGATTACCTCCTCATATTGCCGGGGTATGGTTTTAAGATCAAGATTCGTCAGATATTCCAAAGCTGCTGTTTCTCCCTGTTCCTCAAGAATCAATCGGTTTTGAACAATGACTGCTTCCCAGCGGGCATCGGAAAGAGGATGATCTCTTAAGAGCAACTCAAACATATTGTCTGCATCATTTCTCCGGTTCAGGTTTAAGTAAGAAACTCCCATCATGAAAATTACATCTGAAATCCTTGGGTCCTGAGGGTAAGTCTTGATAAAATGCTGCCCCTTGGTTATCAGAGCCTGGTATGATGACGTTTTTTCATAACACCGGAGCAGATAGTAGATAGCAACAGCTTCATGAGTCGATGCCGGATAGGTTTCGGTAAAACTGCCGAAGAGATTTATAGCCGCAGAATACTTTTCCTGTCTGTACAGGCTGTATGACCAGTAAAAAAAGGCATCTTCCCGCAAATCACTTCTGGGATACCTTTCATAGAATTGCTGATAGAATTTCTCAGCTTCCCTGAATCTCTCCTCTTTCCTGTGTATCTCAGCCAGCAGGAAGAGTGATTCTTCTCCCTCCGGTGAAGTGGGTCTGCTCTCTGTTATTCTTTCGAAAACGAGAATTGCTT
This sequence comes from uncultured Candidatus Cloacimonadota bacterium, assembly GCA_964464175.1. GTDB lineage: Bacteria > Cloacimonadota > Cloacimonadia > Cloacimonadales > JAJBBL01 > CAYXFD01. Next base: position 40,695 of record CAYXFD010000015.1, read on the forward strand.
CCTGATAAAAGCCATCCCGGTACATTCTTTTTCCGAATTCAAAACTCTCCTGCTGAGCAGCAATATACTGCACAGTAATAAAGAGTAAGAATAGCGCTAAAGTCGTTTTTCTCATCTCTATTCCTCAATAATTGCTAATGCTGTTTCCTTTATCATTGTTAGTTCTTTCTTATGATATCTGCTTGGTCATTACTTATTCTGATACTTCAGGCAGTAAAAACAGTGACTTCGACTTTTATCCTGTCCGGATCTTCGAAAAACAGAGCATAATAATCTTTTCCCCCGGCATAAGGATGTCTATCTTTATAGAGTATTGGAACACCTCTGTTCTTTAACTCAGCTGTCAATGAATCTACCTCCCCCCTACTGTCAGCATAAAAAGCTATGTGATTTAACCCGGTATGACAGCGATGATAGGGAAAACTCAAATACTTTTTTTCTGTTTGCACTAAGACAATATAAGTCTTCTCCTTTACCCAACTCTTGCCCATATCCCAAACCTGATAAGACTCATACCCCAGATAAGTTAAGAGCCAATCCCAGAACTCAATTGATTTTCGAAGATCACTTACATAGATCTCAATATGTGATAAAGTACCTTTAATTATAGCACTCCCGGCTTTTAGTCTTGCTAATCTCGCTTAACTCTGCTCTTGTGTATTAAAGATGTTACATCTTTCTGCTTAATGATAGAGTAAATCGTCTAAGCGTTTAATACTCCATCAAACCTGTCAATTCCGAAGGATCAAACCAAATTGCCGTCCCCTGAATTCTATCAAGTTCATTCTCCAGCAGCTCTTTGTGATTGTTCTCCTCCTCCACGAGTTTCAGGAAAAACTCTTTTAAATCTCCGTCAACACTCTCTTCTGCCATATACTCATATTGATCTGCCATGGCAAGTTCCCTGTCCATTGCATATTCAAGAATTGTTTTGGGATCGGAAAGATCTCTCCTGATATCTATTTTTGGCAGAAGCTCCGTATCAAATGTTGTTTTTGAAGTATTAAATTCCTTTTTAAAAGCTGCAATGAGTTTCTCCTCATGGATCTTTTCCAAGGATTGCAGAAGATGAAAAGTCTCGATCGATTCCTCATTTTTAAAGCTTTTGGCGAGCATCATATAGAGATTTTTCGATTTAATCTCGTTTTCTATTGCTAAAACATACGCCTCTTTTCGGTTCATTGTAACTACTCCTTCTTTAATCTTGCTCTTGATTATCATATAGAACGATTACATAATCAGCTATATTACTAAATTCCTTACTATATTCATATTTCTCTCCTACCGGGACAAGATAGGGACTGATCGAACTGATCTTCAAATCCTCATCAAGTAGCTTCAATTTAGTATAGATCCCTAAGCGATTCCTGATATGAAAATCTCCGGTTAGATGGACTACAATACCTTCCTCCGTCTTCTCCCGAAAAAGAACAATACTTTCTGCCATCGTATCGTCTTTCAGGGACTGAGCAGCATAGATATTGAAAAGCCTTTGATTTGACTCCTCATCATCCCCGTTCATATGGTGAGCCATAAACTGCATTGTCTCAAAGAATCTCTCCTGATACTCATCTTCTGTAATGATGACCTCCCCGGCAAGATAGTCTCTCTCCTCTTCCGGGATGTTTTCCATAAAGGAGAGACCTACTCTGCTCAAATCAGCAGCATATCTGCGGGGTACATTAGCAGCAATGACCGATAAATCATTCTCACGGGCATATTCGATTATTGGTCTGTAGTCAGTTCTGTAATTGTTCCATGCTCTTGCTTCAGCTATGAACTCCTCTTCCTCAATATAACCTTCCAAATACTTATCCAGAACTTCCTGCGTATCTCTTTCGAACATCTCCATAGAGATCACCAGCTCAGGTTTTAGCTCGTGCAAACGGGCAATCAACTCAGCCTGAAACCGGTGAATTTTCTCATTTCCGTGATATTCTCCCAGAAGAACTATTTCGGAATCTGATAGCTTAGCTGCCAGTTCCTCAAGAGATACCTGACCACCTGTTTCCGTATCAAAAATCTGATACTCCTCTGCCCGGAAAGAACAGGAGCATAGAACAAGGCACAGCAACAAAATGCCAGCCATTAAGATTTCTCTTCTCTTCATCTAACCCTTCTCTTAAACTTTGATCAGTACTTAATAATTCTCGAGAAACAAATAAGTCAATAAAAACCTTGCTCTCTAAACGGAGTTATAAAAAATGTCATAAAAAAATTAAGGAGTTTAATATGGCTTTTAACCTGAGAAATCGTCATCTATTGACACTCTTGGATTTTACCCCTAAGGAAATCCTGTTTCTTCTGGAGCTTGCTGAAGATTTGAAAAAGGCTAAATATGCCGGTACGGAACAACCCCGTCTTAAAGGCAAAAATATTGCCCTCATCTTCGAAAAAGCTTCGACAAGAACAAGATGTGCTTTTGAAGTAGCTGCCTTTGATCAAGGAGCTCATGTAACCTACCTTGGTCCGAGCGGAAGTCAGATTGGAAATAAGGAAACAATGAAAGATACCGCCCGGGTTCTGGGAAGATATTATGACGCCATCGAGTACCGTGGTTTCGGACAGACAATAGTACAGGAATTAGCCGATAATTCAGGTGTTCCTGTCTGGAACGGTCTAACCGATGAATACCACCCAACCCAGGTATTGGCTGATTTGCTGACCATCAAAGAACACATCAAAAAACCTTTTGCTGACGTAGTATTAGCTTATGCCGGTGATGGCAGAAACAATATGGCTAATTCCCTGATGATCGGTTCGGCAAAGCTCGGTATCGATTTCCGCCTCATTGCTCCTGCCTCTGTTCAACCGGAAAAAGAACTCGTTCAGAGATGTCTTGCTATTGCTGAAGAGACTGGAGCAAAAATTACTCTTACCGAAAAAGTCGAAGAGGGAGTGAAGAATGCTGATGCCATCTATACCGACGTCTGGGTTTCGATGGGTGAACCGGACGAAGTCTGGGAAAAGCGGATTGCTCTCTTAAAACCTTACCAGGTCAATAAAGAAATGATGAAAATGACAGGGAAGAAGGACACAATTTTCCTTCACTGTCTTCCCTCATTTCACAATAGAGATACGAAAGTAGGGGAAGAGATATTCAAAAAATTCGGTCTTCCCGAAATGGAAGTAACCGACGAGGTTTTTGAAAGCTCTCAATCTGCCGTTTTCGATCAGGCAGAGAATCGAATGCACACCATCAAAGCGGTTATGGTCGCTACTTTAGGATAATACGATCTTGAGGAGCAACTCCCTATCACTGCAATGATTGGATCATTAATCTCCCAGTTAATTGATTAGATTTTTTGAGCAGTGAACACCGGGTTGCTCCCTTTATTGTCTCTGTAAGATGCCCTTCAAAAGCTTGTCTGTCTTCTTATTCCTCATCCTGTGTACCCCTATGACTGCAAGAGTATTTCAGGTTAATCAGGAACAAGCGTACCTTAACATTATCATCGGCTCTTCTTTAGAATGGACAAACAATCTCTATAATGAGAAAAATATCAAAAACCTTTCTGATGATGAACTAAATCAAGCAACGAAATCCGATGTTCCCTTCTTCGACAGATGGTCAATGAGAAAGTATGATCAGAGTCTTTCCGATACAGGCACCTATCTTACCCTCCTCTCACTCGGCAGTACAGTTCTCCTGAACAGCTGGGATGAACCATATACATGGGATAATCTGCTTGTCCTTAGTGAGATACTCGTTGTGCAATCTACCCTTAACGGTTGGTCAAAAAGCCTGACTCAGCGGAAAAGACCTTATGTTTATGATGATAATGCCGACCAGGAGTTCCGTACCGATAATAATGCCCGGTTATCTTTCTACTCAAGACATACTTCAACAGCTTTTGCTGTCGCTGTGTACGGTCACTACTACCAGTACCATACTGCCGGGAATATCTACCTGATCACTTCTTCTTATGGTCTCGCTGCTTTTATCGGGATGAGCAGAATATTTGCCGGTGAACACTTTTTCTCAGATGTCGTGACCGGTGCTGTTATTGGAAGCCTGACCAGTTACCTTCTCTGCCGCTCTCACCGCTCAGCCTTAATCAGAACGCTCCATATCGGGCATAACTCCCTGAGTCTGCAATTTAAGTTTTAAGCAACAGTCACGCTGCGATCAATGATAGACAATATTCAGACGGTTTATTGACATCTATGATAAGCGGTTTGTATTCTCCCAGAAAATAAAAAAGGACAGAGAAGATCAGCTCCGATGATCTCTGTCCGTTGTTTTGTATTACGTATCTCAAAATGAGTAAATTTTTTAGCTTCTGATCAGATATATCACTAATTCCTTTGAAATCTCTTTTGGAATGAGTAGGGAGGCAACTGCTTTGATGTCGGAACGCGCCATTGCATCATTATTTCATAAGCCTTTGCTTTGAAGCTATCCGTAAAGAAGCTCCCCGGACGCTCTTCGATCTCTACAGCTTCTACCTGCCCATTGGGCTTGAAGAAGAGAGTAACCTGAACAGAACCGTAAATATTACGTACTTGCCTTTCCTGGATGAACAGTTCGTCCAATTGGCGCATGTTAGGATCAACATACTGCCTGATACTAATCACTGTTTCTCTTGCTTCCGGAGGCAAAGTCTCAATAGCAGCCTCATCAACAGTTTCCAAACCTGCCGATAAAGCTCTTTGTCTGGCTCTGCCAATCGCCTCCAATTGATCAGTCCTGGAAATCTGGGTGTAAGTAATTTCTCCCGTTTCTCCTCCAAGCACACTGGCATCAACGTCTCTCATACCAAGTCTTCTGGCTGTATCAATATCTCCCCGGAACAGCTCACCGGTCGGCGGGGCACTGGGTGATACAGCACCTACGTCAAAGCTGGAACGTGCTCTTCCCGGAGGTCCGGGTGCTGCAGTTCCCGGTCCGCTACCGCTTCTGCCTGCCCCTGCTCCTGAAGCTACAATTTGTTCACTGACAGTAGCTACTGCTGGTCCTGATGGTACTTCAACAGCAGGACCGGTAACCTCTCCCGCATCAAATCCAAGAATACTCGCTGCTCCTCTTCTGGTAGCAACAGCATCGGTTGGTGCCTCTTCAGCAGGCGGACCTGTTTGCTCTTCAGCCGGTCCTGTTTCCTGTGTTGGCGGAGGTGGTGGCGGAGCAGGAGGAGCAACTTCCCGCGTAATTTGTACTCTCTGAGCAAGTGTTCTTTCGTAAACCGGTGGAGTATAAGTGTTTTCAAATACAACTGCTCCGATAATCGCAAGCAAGATGGCAATGATAAACACATTTCGAACTAATTTTGCCTGTGAGTCCAGTTCCGGGCGCCGGTGATATTCACGGATCATTCTTCTATCTTCATCAGTTACCACTCGGTGATAAGGTTTTACGAATTCATAGGCAATGCTCCAGTCTCCGGCATAAGATACATATCCGGTGGTATTCTTATCTAACAGCAGTTCATTGTTTTTTAGGAGTTTTTGAGAACGGAGACTATCTTCCGTTAGAATCTCATCTCCCTTCTTCACTGTCAGTTGCATCCCTTTGTGAAGAATGAGTTTGAAACTGTCTGCTGCTTTCTTAATCAGTAAGTGCCGTTTGGGAAATGACTTATCCAGGATCTGCCAATGAATGTGCTTATCACTTCCTACTACAAATTTGTCTTTTATATCTCTGTTTTCTTTGGCGATATCGAGATTTTTACCTTTGTAGTAAAATCTCAAGCTGAGTATCTTATCTTCGGTCATAAATCCCCCTTATCATGATCCATAGAGTAACTGCGGATCATCCCCTCTTACCGTTGAAAAGTAAATATTGGCAAAGTCGGCATCAGCACCCAAGGCAACAATGTCTGTTATATAACGGCATTGAATCGTTTCATCTGCTTGTATCAACAACAATGGTAATGAATCAGGATTTTGAGCAACAATTTGAGCTGACTGCTCACGCATAAACTGCAACAATTGATTTCTGACATCAGTATCGGTCATAAAATCATCCGGAGTACCAACATACATGTTCTCAGAACCTAACAGAATCTGATCAGTGAATACCTTGAGAACAACACTTCGCCCGCTCTTTTCAAGCTCTTCTGCAACTATCGAAGAAGGTAAAGCCATTTGATCCGGAACTGTTAATCTCTCAGCATCAAGAGATACATTCTTGATCAAGAAAACCAACAGAATGGTAAGAATGTCGATAAGGGAAGTGATGTTCAAGCTTCTGACTTTCTGGATCTTTCCTCTTGCTTTTCGCGGACCCCCGCTTGCTGCTCGATTTACTTTATAGGATATCTTTTTCATTATTATCTCTCCAAATAACCTTTAAAATAACTCACCTTCGGCAATTCTCTAAACAAAGAAGCGAAGTTTTGAGCTATTAAGTGTTATAATACCATTACACGTGGTCGTTCATATTTAACTTCGGGGAAACCCCGCAGCTTTGAGATGTCAATAGCTCTGATCAAAGTTCCGTAATAGACATCCGGATAGGGAGTAATACCAATTTCAAAAACATCCTCATTCCGGCTTTTGATCTCTGTCAGATGATCATCAAGAGCCAGGTAATCATGTCTCGTTGACCCGTCTGGGGAGAAAATGGCCGGTATTAAAATGGGATCACTTACACCCTCTTCTCTAATCTCAATCCTGTCTGTATAGAGAATGATCTTTATCTCTTTAACTTTTTCGACATCACTCGCTTCTCCCCCTTCTCCGCCGGCACCTTCTCCGCCGCTGGCAGCTAAGTTCAGGGATAACAGAGCCATATGAACTGTTACTGTGATCATAAGGAGCATTGGTATAATGGTAATGAAAAGGTTCATGATCGGCATGAGATTTAACTCTTGGACGTCTGAACCTTTTTGTGTCCTTCTTTTTGATACTCCTGAAGCCATAATGTTATTCCTTGATCGTGTTGTTGATTTGATTAATCATTTTCACACTGTATTCATCAATATCATTAATTACTTTTTCTGCCCTTGATGACAGAAATCCTTTGATAAACATTGTCGGAATAGCAACACTCAAACCCATTGCTGTTGTTCCCATAGCCTGCTGGATACCATCAGTAAGAACTCTTTGTTGATCAACCGGTAATGCTACCGCTAAGCCCTTGAAAGCTACCATAAGACCGTAAATTGTACCCAGAAGTCCTAAGAGAGTAGCAACCTGAGCGATAATATCAAACCAGAAGAGACCACCGTCAATCTTATGGATTGTCTGTAAACCTGCTTCATCAAAAGCATTTTGCAGAGTGCTCTTCAAATCTCTACCTTTTACCCCGGCTTTACGAGACTCGTTAAAAACTCTCAATCCGCTCCAAAAAATGAACCCCAGGGTAGTGCCCTTAAAGTTCTCACTAACCTTTATTGCTTCATCAAAACTCTCGTTTTTGATATAGCCCTTCAATTTAATATAAAAACTCTTTGCATCCAATCTCTCTTTGACTGATAATTGTATAAACCTTACTATACCCATAATTATGGCACAGAGAAAAAGAAAAGCAATAATATGGGAAAACCAGCCACCACTATTATAGATCTCTGCTACCTGAGGCCTGGGAGATGATTCTTGTGCGAATAAAGATACATTCATCAGAATTGTTCCCAAAATAATAACCATTTTTTTCATAAAGAACTCCTTTCTCCTTAATTTGTCAGTATAACTCTTTATTTGATTCCAGTAAAATCTCTCTGAGATAATTCAAGGTAAAATTTATTTCATCCGTTCTGGTTCGAGGTTGAATAGAGGCTTCAGGAATTCTTTCCACAATCTCATCATCAAACACTTCTGTATCGACTAATACTCTTGTACCGCCTCTCCGCGTAGTTGTTTGCCCGGATTCCTGTGCTATCAGTGATACCGAAAGAACAAAGACAATCAAAATTGCTAACAGAACTATTATACCTGTCCGCTTGTTTCCCATGGTCTATCCTCCGATTATCGTTTACTAACCATTACTTCCATATTGAAAATGATAGCCTGATCATCAGCGCTGCCATCAGTTTCAATCAGGATGGTGTTTTGTCCCACAACAAAATTCTCTATCGGTATATTTATATTGTGGATATAATACGACTTTTCTAATTCTTCGTCATACACTATTTCAGGCTCAGATACTATTGAGTAGCCGTTGAGCATAATCATACTGGTATCGTAAGCCACAAAACTCAGAGAAGCTTCAACCACTTCCCCATCAACTTCGAAATTTCTCATGAAATATGCCTTCTCTTCTCTGGCTTCAACTTCGCTATCCAAATTGAGGGTATCCGGTTCTGCGATCTCTGTTTCTGCTGCAGACAACCATATCGGAACAGCTTCTGTCTCATCCATTCCGATCATCTCTTTCAATCTGGAAACTTCAGAAACTATTGCTGCTGTATTCCAATCAGCCATATCCAGATTGTCAATCAGATCGGAACGGGCAGCTAACCAGTCATTATTAGAATATAAATACATTCTTTCTGTTAACAATCCCCAGTCTCCAAGTCTCTCCATGGCTGCTTCGGTGAATTGGTCACTATATTCCAAATTGTAGACAAAATTTGTGACAAGATTGTTGTACCAGCCGGCACTTTCATACCGGAGAAAGTTAACATACGGTTCCCGGTAATTCACGTTAAAAGAATCGATATAGACGTTGTATTCATCTTCATCGTAATCACGCAGTTCTCTCATCTGATTTGATACATTATAGAATCGTTCCATCTGGATATCAACGACTTCGGCAGCATAATCATATACTCTTCCGATAAGGTAGATAGCCCGGGTGTTAAGTTCAAGACTTACGCCTTCTTCATAATCTCGTGCCTGTACGAGCAGACCCATAATAGTATCACGCTGTTTGTCAGCTTCTGTTATGATACCGTCTAATCTTTTTACACCTCCCGCCATGTGCTCCATCCAGGTTGTATGCTGATTGACCCTGATCAGATCATTTGGTTCGGCATTGACAAAATTCTCTTCGATTTCATCCAATGTTCTTTCGAAAGCAACCAGAAATGCCCTGTATTCTCTGATCCGTTCAACTGTAAAACGGAAATCCTCAAAATCAAGATAAAAATCTTCCAGGTCCAGAACCAGATTCTCTTCTCTGAATTGACGGTCTAAGTCCCTGAATTCTTCGATTGCGGCAAACATTTCATCAAATTTTTCTTCGCTTAACAATTCTACAATATCATCATATTTCTCCAGAATTCTATTTCTGGCAATATTCTCATATAATTTGGAATCCGGATTTCTCTGAAAGATATAACGGGCAAGTTCTTCGAATTCTTCCTGCATATCCATTTCCAGGTATTGCCCGGCAACATATTCCAATAGACCGTCAGTTCTGGGATCTTCGGAATACCTCTCAGTAAAACCTAACATCAGGGATACTAAGAATTCTTTGTCTTCCGAATCGTGATATAGATTGATCGCATCATAATATATATCTTCTGTATTATCATCTCCGTGATCAATCCTGCCGGCAACTGCGTCTTCATGGAGTTCTAACAGCATATCTGCTGCCCGGTACTTAGTCTCCTCTTCCCGTGCCAGCTCTTCGATTATCTCATATCTTGTCCGGTAAGCTTGATTAGAAGCAGGATATTTCTCAACATATTCATGTCTTATCTCATCTCTTAGAATTTTATCACTCATCAAAGTATCAGCAATATCCCAGGCAGACACATAAAGAAAATATGCCTCCTGCGGTTCACTTCTGTACTCTGACAATCCGATCAACAGATCAATGGCAGTTTCATATTCTTGAGCCTTAACATAGGAATTGATGGCTTCGTGAGTTAAGCCGACAAATCTGGAAACATCGGTAGTCCTGAATTCTTCAGCAAGCCTGAGATACTCCTGAGCAGCTTCCACATAGGAACTGTCGGCGGCGAGAGTATTTGCTTGTTCTTGCATCAGACGCCGGTAATTGTTTCCGATATTCTGTCTGTCATCTTCATCCAGAGCAAAGTCAGCAGCACTTCTGAAATAATTCTCTGCCTGCAGATAGTCTCCCCGAGTTCTGTTTATATCAGCTAAATTGACATAGACCTCTCGTTTCAATTCACTGGAAATTTCCAGATCCAAGAGTGCTAACATATCGGCTTCAGCCTCAGAATACATCTCTTTGTCGAGATAGATCAGACTTCTCTTGTAATATGCTCCGATAATGTCTTCCAGATAGTCTTCAATAATCTCCGGATCAGAAAAGGTATCAATGAATCCCTGAGTACTGGTAATATATATATCTGAAAGGTCTTCTTTACTAATAGTCAGATCCTTTTCTTCATTGCTGTATGGTTCTTCCTCTAATTGATCATTAAGCTGGGTATAGAGATTTTCAATAACCAAAAACTTGCTGAACTCATATTCCAGATAATCATCATTATCCGGATACATCTCGTTGAAGTCAGTAATTATCTGATATGCCTGCAGATAATAAAAGGGTTCCTCTTTGGATTGAGCAAAATCGAGAGCACCGCTTACAATACTGTTCTGAGCCTGCTTTAACCATTTCTCCCCCCTCTCATCGCTAAATTCGGGAAACTCCTGATAGCGGGCAACAAACTCACGATACTCAGCAAAACTATCATCACTTCTATCTGTAACAAAACGGTTGAAATATCTCGGCTGCAAGAATTCATAGGCAGAACGGATCAATTCAATTTGTTCGCTGATATCATTTTGAGAGTTGTGTTGATACCACTCAGTATCTACGTGGAAAGCTGTTATCAGTTTCTCTTTCTGGGCATATACTCTGTTTCTGACTTCTTCTTCATCGGTGATCATATAGGAATATCGTTGATACATTGTTGCCATGGAATCAACTATCATCGGATTCTCTGGGGCGAGAGGAAACATCTCCAAAAAAGCTTCCATATAATTTACAGCGTGAAAAGGTGCATTCAAATCGAGCTTAAGCTCGATAACCCGGCGTATGATGCTGTCTGAGTATTCATCGCTATCAATTAGATCAAACAGATTATCTTGAGCAAATTCCACCGATTTGGCTGGAGAAAAGTAATCCCCTTCATCCATTCTTTCCAGGCTATAGGCAATATTCTCTATCGCATCATACTCGAAGTACGATCTCAATATCTCGTCCTCTTCAACTACATTCAGAATATCAGAAAAATCCTCAATAGCTTCGGTGAAACGTCCCGTGCTGAAGTTAGCCCAGCCTCTTTGATACAAACCAAAATAACGGTAATCATCTTTGTCTTTTTCGACTACCTGATTCAGCAAATTCTTTGCCCGTTCATAATACTCTCTCGGCACATCTGCATCCAAACCAATTTCATAGAGCAAGACAGCCAGTCGATAGATACTCTCGGAATGATATCTTGATTCAGGAAAACGTTCGATTATCTCCTTGTAGGAATCTACAGCCTCTTTCAGACTCGCTTCCGATAATCTGTACTCACCTTCCCAGGTTAAGATTGGCTCTATTCTCTCCTCTTCCTGCAACTTGCGGATATACTCCGCTCTTCGTTGATCACGTTGTTTTTTGGCATAGTCGGAAGAGTAGAAGGCAATATTGTAGAGAATGACATCACGCATGGGATGATAAGGATTGATCTCTAAGACTTTCTGATAATTCTTCAGTACTTTTTCCGGCTCGGTCAGGTAGATCTCCGAACTCAGTTCTGCTAATTTCAAATAAAGCTCATCAATGTTGTTATAATCGGGATGCTTTTCGATAAAATCTTCGATTGCTTCATATACCTGATGTTTATACGTCAAATTATTATCATAGATCCGAAGAAGTTCCTTTTCCGAAGCAAACAAACTTGCCGCACCAAATACAAATATGAATAACAGTCCGAGTAATAACGACAGACGACCATTGTTATGTTTCATCATTCGTCCTCCCCTTCAGAAAAAGCCCTTTCATCCTGCTCCATCAAATACCGGTACTCCTGATTTCTTCTGATGTTTTCCTGGAAAAGAATATCTAACAATGCATACTCATATCCCTGATTGATCTGCTCAATGTCGCTTCTGGTTTCCTTTATACTTTTCAGTATTGTTGTATGTGTCGGTTCACTCTCCTGGAATGACTCGATATTCATTCTCTCAATTCTATCTGCCATTCGTTCGTGATAAGATTCAGCAGCCTGAGCTTTCATGGAGATCAGGCTTGTTCTGGTTTCGGTGACAGTTGCCATCTCCTGCATTATGTCATTCACATAAGGATCCTCCTGATCAATGTAGCCAAACATCAGATCTGCCTCTTCCTTATAAAGATCCAAAGTCTCTGCTACAAGTGATTTGTCATGCTCTGACAATCTCTCCTTATTATCTTCCAAAAAATTCTGGTAATAGACTATTCTTGTAGCTATTGATCTCGCTTCTGCTGCTCTCGCGTCCAGCCATTTCTTTCGTTCCGACATGTATAAATGTCTGGCATAAGCAGTATTACCCCGTCCTCTGACAGATTGAGGAACAAATTCATCCATTACATTATTAACATACACCTCAGTCAAAAGATCGACTTTCAATGTATCCAGATCATAGATTTGATACTGGATTTGCCTGACTATCGGGTCATTCGGTCTGGTTCTTACAATCTTGGCAAGTTCGTAAGTCTCCGCAATAACTTCCAGTAAGCCGACATATTCTTCATTGATCATCTTATTGACATTAAGTGTGTACCAATCAATTCCGAAAACTTCCAGATTCGTTTTCCTCTGAGTAATCTCTTCATATTGAAATATATTGTTGAACAGCTGATCTATTACTTCCAGATTATCTTCGTAAACTATCTCTTCTACACGATCTCTCATTCTTTCAATGAGTTTGGTTTCATATTCCAGAAAAGTATGATAGGTCCTGTTAGTAAATAAAACATCACTGATAATATCCTGTGATACCTCAAAACCTTCGGTAAATACTTTAATCCCGGCTATCTGTGTCAGAGCCTTTTCGTATATCGGACTCTGTTCTGCATATTCAATAATCTGCTCCAGATAAGACAATGCCCTGTCATAATCACCCAGAGCATAATAGATCAAAGAAATCTCATATAACAGCTCATCAGTCAGCTGATTATCGATTATGTTAACGTATTGTTCATAGTACTGCAGAGACTGGACAAAGTTACCCTGCTCTCCATAGATACGAGCTAATGTCAGGATCAAAAAGCCATAGTACTCTTGACTTTGATCATACTGATCTGCTAAACTTTGCAAAATGCCTGTTGCCTGTTCCGTATCAAAGGTGGCATAGGCAATAATTCCCAACATTACCCGGGAACGGAAACCAAAGTCAGCATTAGTACTCAGATTTTCGAATACCCTCCGGGAATTATCGTATTCCCTGAGATTGAAGTAGGCATGCGCCAACCTGTAGCTGCTTTGGGGACTTGAGAATTGGGGAAATCTGATATGGAGATTTACAATTTCTCTGTTCAATCCCTCTCTGAAATAAAGAGTATCAAGAAAGCCAAAAGCCTGCCTGATCTTCGAGGATTGCTGATAATTATCGACAAAGTAAATCAGCTTGTCTTTTGCTTCAGCAAAGTTTTGTTGATAATAATCATAGAGAGCATCATAAAATCGGTAGAGATCTTCCACATACTCAATATCTCTGTAAACTATTCTTATCTCCTGATGTTTTCTCTCAATGAACAAAACATCATATTCACTATAAGCTGCCTCTAACTCATTAACTACTCTGTTGAAGGACTCTAAGATCAAACCCCGGTGACCTGCTTTCTGATATTGCTCGATCAAATCCTTTTGCTCGGTAAGATAATTAAGATACTGCAATTCTTCTTCAACACTATCCAGTAATTCCTGTTCGGCTCTTATGTCGGCAAACAATAGATTAGGGTTGGAAAAAAATTTCCCCGAGATCAGAATTGAACCAATAAATAATATATGTAGAATATAAATTACCTTTCTCATAGTTTCCATCCCATAAAATGGCTTGTTAGTGGGTAACTCATGCTGCCGAGATCACTATTATGGTCTTTAAGTTTTTTTTTGGATCCGGATTAATCCTCTTCCAACAACAATCTTCTGATCTCTTCCAGTTCTCTTTCAGCCCTTTCTCTTTGACGTCGGATTCTCTGCAATTCATCGAGGGTTTCCTCGTCTGTTTCCCTTCTGCGGTCTCTGATCTGTGGATCACCGGGTGCCGCTGTTCTTGGTGTTGGTAAGATCACAGCCCGTTCATCCGGAGAAACATAATGGTCGAAAACATAAGAGAGAGTCAGAGCAAATTTCGGATCACGCCTGCTCCATTCCTCAACCCGATAGAGATCCACACGGGCAGAAACGTTGTTATTAAAACTATATTCAGCACCCATATTCAAGTTGTGTCCGTCAATCTCAAAAATAGTGGAAAGATTCCTCATTGGTTCAAACTGGAGAGCTCCAAAAATACCGCTGAACTGCTCTGAAAAATCTACGGTCCCCTGAAAACGATGTGCCCCGGCACCCAATGTTACCCTTGCCGGGATTTCTCCCATTTCAGGAAAGGCGGTAAAGAGAGTTGTTTTGGATATAGCTACATACATGGAATTACCTCGGTAATTGTGCTCATCAATCATATCAAGGTAATCTTTCGTATTGGGTTTAGCAGAAACTGTCGAGAAAGCATTATCCAGACCGATGGCTATATCTGGCAGGGTTAATGTCTCTCTTAATATTCTTCCCTTGAGATGAGCATAATATACTTCATCACCGGTAGCCACAAATCCGATCTCTCCATAATTCAAAATCCCAATATTGACTGCACCTGCCCAGTTATAGGCAAAATCGTCACCTTTCAGATTATTTTCTGGGTACATGTAGTTATTGATCGAAATTTTCCCCATAAGATGAGGCATAACTCGGGCATCAGGTACTCTTATATTACCGTAATTTGCAAACGGAAAGGCATTCAAGTATCCAATGAAAACTAAAAAAACGATACAAAACACAAAGCACTTTTTCATTTTAACCCCCTAAGGTTTACTCTGTTATAGAAATTATCTTAAGCCTATAACCTAAGCTCCTAATCTTTTTTTCAGGGTACAAGTCCCTTACAATTAAATTACTTAACTGAAAACATCTCAATTTATAGTCTTACCTACACTGCTATCTTTTATACCTGTCAATGGATGTCAAGCTATTTCTCAATATTTTTCTCTCCCTTCTAAATCAATTGATTTCGGTTTTCGGTTTGCTTTCTTATAATGCTTCTATAGTTAACGATTGTTCTTCTCTACACCGTAAAGTTCTCGTTCCCTGATTATGCAATCTTCTCATTGTGAGAAAGTCTATTCCCATTGTTTTTTAAAATCGGTCTTCAAGAAATTGCTAAGTCTGGATAGCGGGTTAAGAATAAGCACTTCTCGAGACAACTCATATCATGTTTCCGTTAAGAATTGTCTAAGATTACCATGCAAGTAATTTCAGGACTTTACAATTAGAAGACCGTTCTCAGGCAATTCAAAAACTCTATCCTTTTGGAGAGAAGTGGCAGGAAAAGAAAAAAACTCCACTTTTAGCGTATCGCTGCAGAGAATAAAAAGAATTGACTAATCATTGTTAGCCACAAAATCTGGCAAATAAATATAATTTTAGAGGTTTGTATGAAGAGGATACAATTCAGCAGTAACAAAGAGATAGATTCTCTGCTTAATAATGTAGTTCGTAAGATAGACAGCTTTGTCCAGAAGCAGCGTAATAAGATTGAACGCCTGACTAATATTGGTTTAGCCCTCTCCTCCGAAACAGATATTAACGATACCTTTGAGACCATTCTGGAGGGTGCCCTCGATTTCACCTCCGCTGATGGAGCTACTCTCTACATTGTCTCGGCTGATAAACAGGAGCTGGAGTTCAAGTTGGTTTATAATCGTTCTCTTCTGGTAAGATTCGGGGGGAAATCAAAAAAGCCGGTTCCCTGGCCCAGTGTTAAGCTCTACCATAACGGTGATGAAAGAAATCTTAATACCATGGTAACCTACGTTTTTCATACAGGGAAAGCGTATGTTGTTGATGATGTATATGAACAGCGGGATTTTGACAATTCGGGAACACTCAAATACGATAAAGAGAACAATTACCGCTCCAAATCAATGATCGGCGTTCCTCTCAAGAATAATGACGGCGATGTTCTGGGGGTTATTCAGCTTCTGAATGCTACCTCCTCCAACGGTAAGGTCGTCAGTTTCTCTGAGGAGCAGGTAGTTCTGCTCAAATCATTGGCATCTCAGGCTGCCATTGCTTTGACCAATAAGTCCTTGATTGCTGAGTTGGAAAGATTGCTGCACGATTTTGTCAAAACGATTGCCTATACACTTGACCAGAAATCCCGCTACTCGGGGAAACATATTTCACGGGTTGCCACATTAACAGAGATGCTCTCTAATAAAGTCCATGAATGCGAATGTGAAGCCTATAAAGATGTCTCCTTTTCAGAATCTCAGCTGGAAGAGATATCCATGTCGGGCTGGTTGCACGATATCGGGAAGATCGTAACCCCTGAATACATCATGGACAAATCAACGAAACTGGAAAAGATCATAGATCTCATCGAGATTATCGAGCTTAGATTTGCCTTAGTAAAGACTGCTGTTGAAAAGAAGATCTTACATTTGCAGCTCGCCGGAAAAGCCCACAAAAAAATTGTTGAGTATGAAAAATTGTTGGCAGGATTTGATGACGATCTGGAATTTGTCAGGAAGCTCAATATCGGAGCTGAATTTGTTGAAGATTCGGCCATAGAGAGGTTGAAACGAATCCGGGATTTCAGATTTAACGACGGCGACAGGGATTATTATCTGATCTCCGAGGAAGAGCATTTTTTACTTTCGGTCAGAAAAGGAACTCTGAGTCCTCAGGATTTGGTCATAATGCGGGAACATGTTGTCAAGACCGACGAAATATTATCGCAGCTCTCCTTTCCGAAGAAGTTCGGGAATCTTCAGCTTTATGCTTCCTCCCATCACGAAAAAATCAACGGCAAGGGTTATCCCAAAGGTTTAAAGGGAGAAGAGCTTCCGGTCCAGGCAAGAATAATTGCCATCGCTGATATCTTTGAGGCAATAACTGCTGCCGACAGACCGTACCGGAAAGGTAACAAACTATCAGCAGCCTTGAAGATCATGGCTTTTATGGTCAGAGATGGGGAACTTGATAATAATCTCTATACTCTTTTACTGGATTCGGGTCTTTATCTGGAATATGCAAATAAATATCTCAAAAAAGAGCAGATAGACGAAGTAGATATCGAGCAATTAAAAAGTATTGCCGCAATGATCAAGTTCGCTTCCAATTAAGCGAACAGTGAATTATTGCTTCACTAAATCCTGGAGAAACAGCCAAACAAGTTAGCAACATTGAGCTTTCTCCACTTCAGGATTTCCATCAGTTCCCTGCATGATAAAATTGCTTCCTGATTTTTTCTCTTAAGAAACTATTGGATAAGGAGATAGGCTTTATCTGACCTTAAGAAAACAGTAATCCCGGAGGAAAAAAACAAAAAGAAGGTTGACAAAAAAAGACCCTTTCTGAGTTTGACGAAACAGATGAATCATGTGGGCCTGTAACTCAGCGGTAGAGTATCTGCCTTTTAAGCAGAGAGTCGATGATTCGAATTCATCCAGGCTCACCATTTTGATGGCCCCTTCGTCTAGTGGCCTAGGACTCCAGATTTTCATTCTGGCAACAGGGGTTCGATTCCCCTAGGGGTCACCAAAATATTCATCTGACCCATTCGTCTAGTGGCCTAGGACTCCAGATTCTCAGTCTGGCAACAGGGGTTCGATTCCCCTATGGGTTACCAATTGCATAGTCATTGCCGGACGGTAATGGCTATTTTTATTATAGAGTGTTCTGAGCCCGGAGTTGACGAAAGAATCATTTTGCTCGAGATAAATTTGTAATAAAATTTCTTCTCGATACGTTAGTCAGTTGTGATGAGTTACGAAAACCGGTAATTGAAAAGAGACAGGTCTCTTCGATAGTATCCGGAGATAATGGAATAATGATTGTATCTCACAAAACAAGCTTTCAACTAAAACTATTAAGGTTAAGGAGCCAATATGATTCGAATTGATAATTTGACCAAGTATTATGGTTCTGTCAGAGCAGTCAACAGAATCAGCTTTCAAGTCGGTGAGGGTGAGATTCTCGGTTTTCTCGGCCCTAACGGTGCCGGTAAATCGACAACCCTGAAGATCCTCACCTGCTTTCTGACCCCAACAGAGGGTAATATCTTCATCGATCAGTATAATATCTATGAGAACTCCACCAAGATCCGGGAACTGATCGGTTATCTTCCTGAAAACAATCCCCTTTATCTCGATATGACAGTCTATGATTATCTCCGTTTTATCGGTGAATTACGGGGTCTGAGCCAGACGGTTTTTAACAGGAATCTGCGTAATGTTATTGATAAGTGCGGGCTTACCGGAGTTGTCTCGAAACCGATTCATACTTTATCCAAAGGTTACAGGCAGAGAGTCGGGATCGCCCAGGCAATTCTCCATGACCCCAAGATCCTGATCCTTGACGAACCAACAGCGGGACTTGATCCCAATCAGATAATGGAGATCAGGGACTTGATAAAGGAATTAGGCAAGGAAAAGACCCTGATCCTTTCCAGCCATATCCTGCAAGAGGTTCAGGCTGTCTGTAACCGCATAATCATTATCAATAAAGGTGATATTGTCGCCGACGGGACAATAGATGAATTGCAGTCAGCTCTTCAGGGTAAAAC
This sequence comes from uncultured Candidatus Cloacimonadota bacterium, assembly GCA_964464175.1. Classification (GTDB taxonomy): domain Bacteria; phylum Cloacimonadota; class Cloacimonadia; order Cloacimonadales; family JAJBBL01; genus CAYXFD01. Next base: position 59,364 of record CAYXFD010000015.1, read on the forward strand.
GAGGTTAAATCTGGAAGTAATAGCTGAGGGTTTTGAACCGGAGGAGCTGAAAAGCAGCATTCCCAAACTGGATATCCTCAGTATCTCTGCTAATCCTTATCTGAAAAAGAGAGACGATATAGAGAAGGAACAACCCGATAACCTTTATCTTGTTGTTGAATATAACTCTGAGGAAGATTTACGGGAGGTTATCTTCAATTACTTCAAAAACCATAACTGGACAATCCTGGAAATGCATAGAGAATTTATGAGTCTGGAAGACTTGTTCAGAACACTCACAATCGAAAGAGGAGTAGCCTGATGAAGAACAAAACAGCTATACTCATCGCCCATGAATTAAAAAACTATTTTCATTCCGCAACAGCCTACGTCGTTCTGGTTGTTTTTCTCTTAATAACCGGATGGTTTTTTGCCAGCCCCTTGTTTCTCGTCGGACAAGCTGAATTAAGATCTCTCTTCAGCACCATACCCTGGATATTCCTGCTCTTTATCCCGGCAATAACAATGGGCAGCATAACAAAAGAGAAAACCTCCGGAACCCTGGAAACTCTGGCAACTCTCCCTTTGAAGGAGAGCCAGATCGTAATGGGTAAATACTGGGCAGCAGTTCTGCTGACCTTAACCGGAATTATTTTTACCCTCGTTCATCTGGTAACGATCGTTCTTTTGGGTTCCAATATAGATTACGGAGCCATTTTTTGCGGTTATCTCGGTCTGGTTATGATCGGAGCAGTTTACTCGGCAATAGGGATTTTTACTTCATCACTGACCAGTAATCAGATCGTAGCCTTCATCGTCAGTTTCCTGTTCATCTTTTTCTTTGTCATAGCCGAATTTATTCTCATTTTCCTCCCTGGTCCGCTCGTTGAAGTTTTTCAATATCTCAGCATTGGCTATCATTTCTCGAATATCTCCCGCGGGGTCATTGATACCAGAAACGTCATCTATTTTCTGAGTTTGATAATCCTCTTCCTGCGGCTGGCGGTGGTAACCCTGGAATCGAGAAAGTGGAAATAGGGGGCAAGTCATGAAGAAAAATCAAACCTCAACCAATGGAAATGATCTCAGGAAAAACAAGAACAGAAGGATTCATCACAAGGGAGTAATCTTTAACATTGCCGTCATTCTCGGTATTCTGATTGTCGTTAATCTGATCTCGATCAATGTCTTTGCCCGTCTTGACCTTTCCCGCGGCAAGATCTACTCTCTTTCCCGCTCCAGCAAAGAGACCGTCAGAGAATTACCGGACAGACTATTGATCAAAGCTTTCTTCACCCAAAACCTTCCTGCTCAGCTGGCTGATGCTCACCGCTATACCAGAGACATGCTCGCCGAATATCAAGCCTATTCCAGAGGAAGGATCCGTTTCGAGTTTGTCGATCCGAGTGACGAAGAACAACTCCGCCAGGAAGCCCAGAAAAATCAGATCATGCCGGTTTCCATGAGAGTAGTGGAAGATGACAAGCTCGAGATCAGAGAAATATACATGGGGCTGGTATTCTTCTACCGGGGAGAGACAGAATCTATCCCCTTCATTCAGGATACAAGAGGACTGGAATATGATATTACCAGCACAATTAAGAAGATAACGGACATCGGGAGAAAGAGTGTCGGCTTCTTCAAGTCAGAGGAGGAAATGCCTCCGGTAATGCCGGGCAGGCAGCAGCCTCAGACAAGATACGAAAGATTTACGCAGATGATCTCCGATCACTATGACCTTGAGACCATAGATCTGATGTCTCCCGTTGAACCTCATATTAAGACAGTAGTACTGGGAGGAGTCACTGACTCTCTGCATATAGAACAGCTATACAATCTCGATCAGTTCATCATCAGAGGAGGCAAAGCCCTGATCTTTCAGCAAAGGGTAAAGGCAGACCTGCAAAACATCTCTGCCGCTCCGATCAAATCTAATCTCTTTCCTCTTCTGGAACATTACGGGATAAGGATGAGAGAAAATCTGGTAACCGATGCCAATGCCGGTCAGATCCAGGTGCAAAGACAGCAGGGGATCTTCAGTTTCGCTACCCCCGTCAACTACCCCCCCTTCCCGGTAATCAATAATGTCAATAAGGATAATCTCATCACCAAAAATCTCGAGAATATCCAGCTTGTCTTCGTCTCGGAACTTGCCATCCCGGAAGAGCAAGATAACCCGGCAGTTACCCCTCTCTTGAGAACTTCCGATTTTTCAGGAGAGATTTCAGCTCCCTCGTTTGATATCTCATTCGAAAAATACATGCAGCAGCGGGATTTGCGCCGTATCTTAACTGCACCGGCAAAAACTGTCGGAGCCCTCTATGAGGGAGTCTTTGAAAGCTTTTATCTCGATATGTTCCCTGAGGAGACCGATCCTCTGTCCGAAGATTTCCATTACCGGACAACTGATGCCGGAATCATTCTGGTCGCTGATTCCGATTTCATCAAAGACGGTGCCGGTGCCGGCGCTAATGCCAATATGGACTTCGTTCTCAACTCCATCGACTATCTGATGGGAGACACCGCTCTGATCGAGATCAGAGCGAGAGAGACTGTTTTCAGACCCTTAAGAGAACTGAGCAGTACTCACCGCAAATTTGTCCGCTGGACAAATATCCTGCTCCCCTCCTTTCTGCTGCTGGTATTCGGATTGGTCTATTACCGCAAACAGATCCGGAAAAGAAAACTGATCAGAAAGATCTATGAGCAGGAATGATGAAAGCGAATCATCAAGTAAGAAATTAAGAATAACGAAGAGAGAAACTGAATTGAAGGAGTATAGAAATCATGAGTAAGAATAATAGAATCCTTATCCTGCTGCTGGCAGTTCTCACAGCCCTGTTTTTTATTGTCAGGCATTCAACGGATCACACAGAGAAACGGGCCCGGCTGTTTGATTTCAACCATAATGATTTAACTGCCGTCGAGATGATAACGGCAAGAGATACTCTCAGGATCTCCCGTCAGGATTTTACCTGGGTCATTGAATATCCTTTCTATTTCGATGTTAACCAGTCACGCCTGGATAGTTTCTTCGACCAGGTTCTGCCGGTAGAAAAATCCAGTATTCCGGTGGCTTTTTCCGAGGACTCTTTCCCGAAATATCAGGTAACCGAAGAGAATGGAACTGTTCTAAACCTCTACGATACCAATGACCGGCTTATTGACTCTGTTATTATCGGGAGGAGCGGTCGCTTTGCCTATGCCCGCCGCCCTGAGATTAATGAGGTCTATCAACTGACTGAAAACATCTCTTTCACGGTCAATCCCGGGTTAAATCAGTGGCGCTCTAATATCATCGTCTCAATTCCCCGAAGTCAGATAAAAAGCTTAGAAGTAAAATATGAACTAAATAATTACACCCTGACTGCCACCGACACCCTCTGGCTTTTTACCGACAACGAAAACAGCTTCTCAGTCGCAGAGAATACTAATGCCATGAGCAGATTATTGTCAAAGATCGAAAGAATGAACTCTTTCGCCTTCAAGGATTTTGCCTCCGAAGAATACGAGAATCTGCTGCAAGATCCTCAGCTTATTCTTAATATAAGGACATTTGACGACTCTGTTCTCTCCCTGGCTTTCGCCTATCTCGAGGATGAGGAAAACTTCATCGTCCGGAGAGATGAGATGATCGACCATCTCTTTGTCATTGATCCCGAAACAGTTGACCTCTTTACCAAAGACCCGCAGCATTTCCGGTGAGCTATTATAAGATCGTGACCCAGGAGACTGTTCTTTTGGCTGGCAGGCGGATTTAGAAAAACAGTCTCTAACCCGGTTACCTGCTGTTTGATTATTGATTTCTTGACAAAATGAAGAGAGGGAGTTGTTTATCAGTTTATGAAATTACTTGAACTTTTACGAAAAAAAACAGTGTTCTTGCTTGCTTTGACCGGCATGGTTTTCTTCCTAAGCAGAGCCTTTTCTCTGGTTGACTCACCCCAGCTTGCCAGACTCCATTATGACGGTGGAGGAGACTGGTATAACGACCCCGACGCTCTCCCCAATCTGGTCAGCTTTGTAAATGCAGAACTTAAAACAAACTTCTCTCCGGTCCAGGCAGTAGTCAGACTCTCGGAAGCGAGTCTTTTCGATTTCCCCTTCCTCTACCTGACCGGTCACGGCAATATAAGTTTCTCCGAACGGGACATCCGCAATCTGAGAGACTATCTGCTGAAGGGGGGATTCCTCTATGCTGATGATGATTACGGGATGGATGAAGCTTTCCGGCGGGAAATCAGAAAGGTCTTTCCCGACAGGGAAATGACTGAGTTGCCGGCAGATCATCCGCTCTTTCATTGCTATTTCCCCTTTCCCCGGGGCATTCCCAAGATACACGAACACGACGGAAAGAGACCTCAGGCTTTCGGGATTTTCGATGATACAGGGAGATTGCTGGTCTTATATACCTATGAAACCAATGTCAGCGACGGCTGGTCCGATGCCCATGACAACCCTCCGGATGTAGCCGAAGAAGCCTTCCGGATGGGAACGAACTTGCTTTACTTCCTTTTTACTCACTGAGCCGGGAGTAAATCTTGCGAGTCTATATAGTCTCTGACTTTCATCTCTCTTTTTCAGCGAAAAATCCTGCCGAAGAAAAGAGGAACAGCGATGTCACCGCCTTTCTCGGAACTCTTGCCGGAAAAGCCGATATCCTGATCTTAGCCGGAGATATCTTCGACCTCTGGTACGACTGGCAGAACACCATTATCAAAGGCTACTTTCCGGTTCTGAAAAAACTTGCCGATCTCTCTGAAAGCGGTTGCCGTTTGATCTTCATTGCCGGTAATCACGATTTCTGGTTCGGTAATTTCCTCACCTCATATCTGAACTGTGAGATTTATCCCGAACACTTTTCCGAAGTGATCGACAACAAGCGGGTCTTTATCGCCCACGGAGATGAACATACAGCCAACGATATCCGCTATCATATCTTCCGCTCAGTACTCCGGCACCCCATTGTCCGCTTCCTCTTTGCCTCTCTCCACCCTGAAATTGCTCTCCGCCTGGGAAGACTGATCTCCCGGACAAGCAGGAAAACGAGCCCGGAGCAGAAAAGAAAGAACCCTTCTAACCGCTCTTCCGGTCTTGACCGGGCTGCCCGAGAACTTGCCGGCTCTCACGACCTGATTGTTTTCGGACATTCCCATAAACCGGTCAAGATGCCGTTCGGCAATGCACTCTATGTCAACACCGGAGACTGGTTAACTCACAGATCTTACCTGCTGATGAATGATGGAGAGGTTGAACTCCTTTATTATCAGGACTGATAAGTAATTCCGTTTTCCGGTCGGATAAAACTAACATCTTGGCTTGACTAATTCCTTATCCTGAAATATTTTGCCTCTGAGAGTCAAGAAACTTTACCTGACAATTTTTACCTGATCATTCATGATAGTGATCATGAAAAAAATACTGACAAAGAAATAAATCTTGGAGGAAAAATGACAAAAGCCGATATCGTTAAAATCATATCACAAAAAACAGGATCTTTGCGCGAAGAGACCGCAGATATAGTCGATGCCTTTCTCGAAACGGTCAAAGAGAGCATCATAGATGGACATCACATAGAGATCAGAGGCTTCGGTACAATGAAGACGAAAGAGAGAAAAGAAACCGTCGCCAGAAACCCCAGAACGGGAGAAAAGGTCAAGATCCCGGCCAGAAAAGTTCCGACCTTCAAATTCTCTCAGGATTTCAAGGAAGCAGTAAACAAAAAATAGTTAGTATTCGCCTCTACCCCGGTTTAGAAATTAATTCTGAGAGCAAAACCCTGTCTCAGATACGCTGACTAAGCAATTAAACCCAAGGAGGTCTGATGAAACCGTTGCTTTCTAAAAAAACAGGCAGCTTTCCGGCAGTAAATAGCATTCTTTTCCTCCTCTTTTGCCTGCCGGCTGCTCTCTTCTGCCTGAGCGATGAGGAGCGTAATATACCGGGAATCTCTCCCGCCATTACCATAAAACTACCCGCCCCTGCTCTGGATAGTGATTTCTCAGTCGAAAAAGCTCTGGAAAGCAGACGCTCGGTCAGAAGATTCAAAGACGAGTCTGTCACTATTCAGGATGTCGGTCAGATTCTCTGGTCAGCTCAGGGCATTACTCATCAAGAGCGGGGATACCGTACTTCTCCCTCTGCCGGAGCCACTTTCCCCCTGGAGATCTATCTTGCTGCCGGGAAGGTGGAAGGCTTGGCACCCGGTCTCTATCATTATGTGCCCGCAGATCATCATCTGGTAAAGATAGGGTCTGAGGATCTCAGGGCAGAGCTGTCCGCTGCCGCTCTCCGTCAGACCTCTGTCAGGGACGGAGCTTTCGTGGTGATTATTGCAGCCCGATTTGAACGAACTACCGGCAGATACGGAGAACGGGGAATTAAATATGTCCACATGGAAGTCGGTCATGCCGGGCAGAATATCCATCTTCAGGCTGAGTCACTCGGATTGGGGACGGTAGTTATCGGAGCCTTTAACGACGAGGAGATGCAGAAAGTGCTTGATCTTCCTTCGGGTCTTGTCCCGCTTTACCTCATGCCCCTGGGAAGATACTGATAATCATATATATCGAACTCCTCTTAACCTATAAAGATAAACTCAAAAACAAGGAAGTTATCATGAAGATTTTCGCTTCTCTCCTGGCAATAACTCTCCTCTTGAGCACTCTTCCTGCTCCCGAGACCCGGCAGCGGGAAAGAGAGGAAATGGTCAGACGGCAGATAGAGGCACGCGGAGTAAGCGACCCGGCAACTTTGCAAGCCATGAGAAACGTACCCCGCCATCTCTTCCTGCCGCCGGAACGCAGCAGACAGGCTTATACCGATTCACCCGTTCCTATCGGACAGGGTCAGACCATCTCCCAGCCATATATCGTAGCCTACATGACCGAAATAGTCCGGCCGGACAGGGAGCATCGTGTCCTGGAGATAGGTACCGGTTCCGGTTATCAGGCAGCCGTTTTAGCCGAAATTGTCTCGGAAGTTTATACGATAGAGATTATCCCCGAACTCGCCCACTCCGGGGAAAAGGTGTTAGGGGAACTCGCTTATCAGAATGTTAAGGTAAAAGCGGGGGACGGTTATTACGGCTGGGAAGAATATGCCCCTTTTGATGCTATCGTGGTCACCGCAGCCGCCGAACATATCCCGCCACCCCTGATCGAGCAGCTCAAAGAGGGGGGAAGGATGATCATCCCTGTCGGTTCTCCCTTCATGACCCAGAACCTGATGCTGGTCGAAAAACAGAACGGCAGAATAACCACAACCTCTCTCATGCCGGTGAGATTCGTTCCCTTCACCCGTCAGAAAGACTAAGGGCTTAACAGAAATCCTTAACCATTCTGATGAGAAAGCTTCTTATACGAAGGAATATTTTTCTAAGCAGGAAGCAGCCGGATGTGTTTTTCTTCCGGCAGGAGAACAGCAGACCGGATTAGCACCCGTATTACTTAAAGCATGAAGAACTATCTCCCAATCTTTCTCGTATCACTGGCTATAATTGCCTATCAGCTTCTCCTGATCCAGGTTCTTTCTCTCGTTCAATGGTACCATTTTGCCTACATGATAATCTCTATAGCCCTGCTCGGCTTCGGAGCAAGCGGGACTCTCCTCTCAGTTTTAAGAAGACCGGCAATCCGGCATGCCCGCGCGCTCTCCCCTCTTTTTCTCTGGTGCTGCGGCTTACTGATGATGATTTCCCTCAGATTGAGCCAGACCTCTTATCTCGCTTTCGATTCCTATCTCGTTTTTCAGGATACTGCACATCTGCTGAGACTCATTGCCGTCTATCTGCTTTTCCTTCTCCCCTTTCTGAGCGGTGCCCTCTATCTTGGTCTCCGCTTCCGGTTAGAACCGGAAAACATCGGCAAACTCTATTTCTTTAATCTGACCGGTTCGGCAGCCGGCGGACTCTTAGCTATCTTTCTCCTCCGTTATCTTGCAGCTCAGCAGGCTATTGCCTTCATTGCCCTCTTCCCCCTCGCAGCAGCAGCCCTGACCGCTGTCCGGAAAATTAAAACCGCTTCGGTTCTTCCCCTAAGATGGCTGATAATTATCACTGCAACCCTGGTCATTGCCATAATGGGTATCATCACCCCTCACCGCCTCTATCTCTCGGAATACAAAAGCCTGAGCAAAGTCCTGAACCTTCCCGAAACCTCAATCATTGCAGAAAAGACAAGCCCCTACGGTCTCCTTCAAGGGGTCTCTTCCCCCTATCTCCGTTATGCCCCGGGACTCTCCCTCCATTACAGAGGAGAGATCCCTTTCGAGACTGTCATCTTCAATAACGGGGAGTTTACCGGACCGCTCTTCCCTCCCCAGGAAGAGCTTTCCGATCACTTCTACGACTATTCCACCCTCTCCCTCCCCTTCCGCCTTGCTTCCTTGCAACATGCCCTGATCCTCGATTCCGGAAGCGGAGATCTGGCTTCTTATGCCCTGCACCGGAAATTTCCTAAGATTACCACAGTCACAGGCAATCCTGCTCTCGTTGCTTTCATTAAAGAGGATCTGAGAGCCAAGGCACACTCTTCTGTCTATGACGACCCTGCTCTCCGTGTTGTTTCCCAGGAACCTTACTCTTTCCTCCTGACCGATAAAAACAGTTATAATCTGATCTCCCTCCCTCTGACCGACGCTTTCGGCGGCTCTGCCGGTATCTTCGCAATGAATGAGACCTATCTCCTGACCGATGAAGGTTTCCAGCAGATGTGGAACAGACTCTCCTCGGACGGTATTATCACCATCTCTACCTGGATAGACTATCCTCTCCGCTACCCTCTGAAAACACTCGCTGCCCTGACCGGGCTGCTGGAAAACAACGGGATATCCGACCCCGAAAGCCATATCACAGCCATCCGCAACTGGTCTCTGCTAACCTTCGTACTCAGGAAAAGCCCTCTCAGCGAAGCCGATATCTCCCTCACCCGCTCTTTCGCAGCTGAGATGGGATTCGATCTGCTGCTCCTTCCCGGACTCCGGGAAGAGGAGAGAACAAAGTTCAACGTCCTGAGCGACGATTCCCTCTTCCGTTTTTCAGATAAGATCATCAGCTCCGGAAGAAGCGAACTGTTTCATAAGTACCCTTTCAATATTGAGCCGGCAACTGAAGACAGACCCTATTTCTTTCAGTTTCTCAAGCTCACCTCGATCCCGGAACTGCTGCAAGATTTCGGCATCCGGGAACTCCCTTTCCTGGAACTGGGCTATCTTCTTGTTATCTTCACCTTCTTTCAGATAGTCATTCTGACAGCTCTCCTGATAATCCTCCCTCTCCTCATCAAAAGATGGAGTTCACCCGGCAAGCTCCGGACTTTCTTCTATTTCAGCTTTCTCGGACTCGGATTCATGATGCTGGAGATCGTTCTCATCCAGAGATTCATCTTCTATCTCGGTACCCCTCTCTATTCTACCGCTGCCGTAATCTCCGCAGTGCTCCTCTTTTCCGGGATCGGCAGCAATTTCTCCTCCCGCCTTTCCGGAGAGAGAAAACATTTCTCCCTTATCCTCGCAGCTATCGTTGTTCTTATCTTTATCTATTCCCTTATTCTCAGCCCCCTGCTCCACGCCACTCTCCACCTGAACCTCCTGCTCAGAATACTGCTGACCATCATCTTCCTCGCCCCTTTAGCCTTCCTTCTCGGCTTCCCCTTCCCTCTCGGGATCAGAACCCTTGCCCAAAAAGATCGCAGCGATAACATCACCTGGGCTTGGGGGATCAACGGCTCCTTCTCCGTCGTCAGTACCGTTCTGGCAACTATCATAGCAGTCGAATACGGCTTCACCATCGTCATGTTCATTGCTGCCGGATGCTATTTTGCTGCTATTTTCAGCAATCTTCTCCTTCGGGAAAAGTAGAATGTTGACAGAATATCATCTCCCTGCTTTGCTTACTCCGGTTTTCCTCTCCGGTCCTGATAAGCTTCCGTAAGCAGGGCAGCAGTCATTGATCCGGAGAAGTATTCCCGGGAGAAGATATGAGTTCCGCAATGAATAAGGTGAAACTGCTGTTCAGCATCGTTATCTTTCTGATATGTATTCCGCTTGCTCCATCTCCCCCTCATCCCGGGAATGACGACCTTTATCTGATCGTCCGCAAAGACCACAGACCCCTCCTTCCCCTGCCCGAATGGGGTGAAATAATATTTGCTGCAGATAACAAAGCTCTGGTCAGAAGCGAACAGCCACCCTACATCGCTGACTACCCTGCCGGTTACCACATCCTCAAAATATCAGAAGAACAGGAAAAACAGCTCCGGGGAGAGATCGAGGGCGAAACCGGATTCCTCAATTATGAACCTGCTGTCCTGAATACTCCCGTCGTTTCTGCCCTGATCTCTTCCCTGCAGGTTTCCGGTCTGGAGAACTACATATCTCACCTGGAAAACTACCGGACCAGATTCTTCCTGCATCCGAACCGTTATCAGATAACCTCCTGGCTGACCGGGGAGTTTCATTCCTACGGCTTCACGGAAGTAACGGTTGACTCCTTTTACATCGATGAATACAACTGGGGAAACTTTCCCCCGGTCTGGCAGTCAAATGTCATTGCCCGCCTCGAGGGAACAACCTACCCGGATCATTATATCCTGATCGGAGGACATTACGATTCCATCATCTCCCCTCAGTTCGGAGACCCGATGGAAACGGCACCCGGAGCTGACGACAATGCGAGCGGTACAGCCGCTCTGCTGGAAATAGCCGGAATTCTCAGGGAGAACAATTATCAGCCGAAAAAATCGCTCCTTTTCGTGCCCTTCGGTGCCGAAGAGATAGGGCTTATGGGGAGCCGCTACTACAGCCGCAAACTAAGGAATGAAGGGTATGAGCTGGAACTCATGCTCAATAATGATATGATAGCCTATACTCCGCCGGATAATGACGACTGGAAGGTGAAGATCTTCCCCTACGGCGGCTACACCTATCTGGCGTTATTAGCGGCAAATATCTTTGAAGAATATACTCTCGTCGAACCGGAGATCAGGCAATACAATAACCCGGCATCGGACAGTTATCCTTTCTATGAGCAGGGATATCCCTCTCTCTTTTTTCACGAGTATAATTTCAGCCCTTATTACCACAGACCGGAAGACCTGCTGAGCAACTGCGATGTTGCTTATGCCCTGGAGATCACCAAAGCTTCCCTCCTGACCATGCTCTATTTTGACAATATCCCGGTAAAGGTAACCGGTATCAGTTTTACCGATGCCGGAGACGGAAGAGAGGTTATTGCCGGCTGGAATTATCCCGTCCCGTCAGAGATCAGTCACTACAATATCTATCTCGGCAACTCCTCCGGCGAATACCCCGAAGTTTTCTCTACTACTGAGCAGGAGTTCAGTCTCAGCGGTCTGCAAGAGGGACAAGAATACTTTGCCGGTATCTCGGCAGTTGACCTCAACGGTCAGGAAGGGGTAATAACCGAAATGACCTTTATCCCCTCCTCCCTGCCCCAAACTCCGGCAAATTTCTCCGTCTCTTCCTTTAGAGACCACGTGATCCTCTCCTGGACCGGAAATACCGAACTGGATCTGGCTGGATACAATATCTACCGTTCAAGCCACTCCCCAGCCTCTCTTCCCGAACTTTATCTCGAAAACTATCCCGATACCCTCTTTGCCGATTACGATCTGGAGAACTTCGAATACTATTATTATACGGTTACTGCCCTTGATCTCCAGGGAAATGAGAGCGAACCGGCAGAGATGATAAAAACCCGGCTCTTTTCGCTTTGCCGGGGAATCCTGCTCCTCAATGCCGCCCCCGGAGGGGACGGAAGCTTTCTCATGCCGGAAAAAGAAACCCTTTTCCGCTACTATGACTTCCTCCTTGGCGGTTTCCGTTTCAACTATCTCACTCTGGCTGATGTTTCCGGATTATCCCCGCTCGATATTGCCCCCTATTCCAGTCTCATCCTCTGTAATGACACAATTCTCAGCCCCGTTTATCTTCCCTCTCTAAAGGAAGCCCTGAAAGAATACCTGGACAAGGGGGGTAATCTGCTGCTCTCCGGGTTTAACCCTCTCTCCCTTTTCACTGGCGATATCTCCTATCCGCAGGAGTTCGGACCGGACTCTTTCGTATATCAGTATCTGGGGATCGAATCTGCTTATCATTATACCGGCTCATATTTCCGCTCTGCTCTCCCTGTTTCTCCCGTTTATCCCGGACTGGAAACGGATACCGCAAAGACCCTCCCGGCACTTGACTATCACCTTTTCAATATTGCCGGATTCCATAATACGACTGAAACTGAGGCTGTTTACCTTTATCACTCCGGTTATTCTCCGGATACTCCCGCAGGTGCAATGCAGAACAGCATAACAGGTATAGAACATAAGAACCCCGCCTTCAAAACCGTGACCCTCTCTTTTCCTCTCTATTTCATGAAGGAAGCCGATGTCTCAGCTTTACTGAACCATCTCCTGCCGGAACTCTTCCTCGAAAAACCCTGGGAGATAGAAGCCGAGACCGGAAAGAAGAAAAGGATAGCTCTCCTCCCCAGTTATCCCAACCCCTTCCGCCGGGAGACCGTTATCCCCTTCTACCTGGAAAACGAAGGAAAGGTCAGGATAGAGATCTTCAATATCAAAGGAAAGAAAATCAAAACCCTCTACGATGGTGCTGCTGGTTCCGGCAGGAACAAAATAGTCTGGGACGGCAGAAACAACAATGAACAGCTTTGCCCCACGGGGATCTATCTCCTCAAACTGAGCCAAGGCAATCAGACCGCAACCGGAAAACTCCTCCTCCTGAAATAATCCCCCCCTTTTTTTTGATTATATTCAGTCCCTCCCGCAGGCTTTATGCGTATACAGAACTTCCAGCTCTGGTTTTTACAAGGGCAGAGACGCCCTTGTTACTTTTCTTCTCTGCTGCTCTCCCTCCGGCTTTCCCGTACAACAAGTTGGTAACTTGTTTCCTGCTCCTCTCCCACCGGCTTTTCCCGTACAACAAGTTGGTAACTTGTTTCCTCTTCCCCTCCCTCCGGCTTTCCCCGTACAACAAGTTGGTAACTTGTTCTTTTCCGCAAATTAACAATTTGCGGTACATTCTCTGCTAAGCTTCCGCAGGATTTTT
>CAYXFD010000016.1:0-63606 GCA_964464175.1 uncultured Candidatus Cloacimonadota bacterium
TCGAATCGAATTGTTCGTTTACCGGTAAACCATTATCACCGGCGACGATGAGATTAAACTCGTCCGTTGTTAAAAAGGATATCTGGTAGCCGCGGGTGCTGTTGAAATAGATAGTTGGTAGCGACCAGAATACTCCATTCCATTCCAAGAGCTCATCAATATCATTCTGAACCTGTATGTAAGTATGATAGGTCAGAGGATCAAGCACCTCCCTGCCGCATTGATCTCCATTGAGATCCCTGTTCCAGAGAACGGGGAATGATTCCCAGTAGTAATTACTGTCGCGAAAGATCTTATAGTAACCGTTTGGAGGGTAGTTATTGATACCGGGCTCATCCTGCCATTGCAGATAGGGATAGGTAGTGTAATCGGTCATTGCCCAGACATTAGTGAAATCCCAATTCGCATAAAAGCCGCTGATCTCACGAACGAGATCTACAGCTATCTTGCCCTCTCCCCCCATAGAGCCTGTCTGACCGGAGGTCGCTAAATCCCAATAACTGTCAATAATCGTTCCGCTGTTCGAACCGGAAAATCCGCTATAGCCGTAACCACCATCGATGAAACCGATCGAATAGCAATTGATTATCTCTCCGTTGTTACTCCCGATAAAACCGCCGACAGGATTCGTTCCGCCGGTAACAACACCGGTTGCATAGCTATTATATATTTCACCGTCGATCGTATTTCTTCCGGCTGCACCTCCAATATAAGCAGCTCCGATGATATTTCCATGGGAATAGCAACTCTCAATGATTGAGTCCTGATTATAACCGACAATCCCGCCAACGTAATTCGAACTCGAGTTACCGGCATCTCCGGTAAAGGAGCTCTCTGCTACTGAGCCGTCAAGACTCTGACCGGTAATACCTCCGATAAGAGAAACACCGTTTATCGAACCGCTTACCGAGCAGTTTAACACCGTTCCTTCCTCAAGATAACCTGCAATTCCGCCGACGTAATGCATACCATTAACATCAATGCCGGTCAGAGAGATGTTATTCAGGACACCCTGGCTGACATAGCCGAATAATCCGTTATAGTTCAAGGCAGGTCTCTCGATATAGAGACCGGAGATGCTGTATGTACCACTATCGAAAACCCCGGTAAAAGGTCTCTCTTCGTGTCCGATCGGTAACCAGCCGGCATAAGAGCTCCAGGGAGCTTCGCCTAATTCGATATCCGAGATCAGTTCGAAAAAGCCGCTAAAATGTCTGACATTATAGAGTTGTTCGGCATTAGAAATGAGATATGGGTCTCCTTCGGTTCCGTCTCCACCGGCGAAAAAGACCAGTTCGGGATCAATATACCATTGTAAATAGGGATATCCGTTATTTATATCATAATCCCGGTCTTCATTCCATTGATTCTGGAAATCCCAGCCATAATAGACGTAACCTGCGTGCGGATGAGTCATTTCCTCGGTTGTAAAACCCTCTCCGGCAGGAGAAGTTCCTTGTCCGCTGGTTTCCACATCCCAGTAACTATAATCAACTCCGGAATCTGCTGAACCGATCAAACCACCTACATTGAAATTACCAATAACAAGTCCGTTGGAGTAACTATTTCCGATTCTGGAAGTTTCGTAAACTCCGACAAGCCCTCCAACAAAGTTGTGACCCGTTACACTCCCCGCCGCATAGCAGTTGTTAATCTCAGCTCCTTCGTATAGCCATCCGGTGAATCCTCCGGTCTTGCTGTGACCGGTAACATTACCTGTTGCAAAGCAGTTATCAATATAAGCCTCTTCAAAAGCCAAACCTACCAAACCTCCGACATTATCGGAAGCTGAGAACACTTCACAAGTCGAATAGCTTCTGGCAATATATGAGGGATACTGAGTATCACCACGGGAAAACCCTACTAAGCCTCCGGTGTTCATTCCGCCACTGACTCTGCCGGTTGTCCAGCAGTCTGTTATGATGCTCGACCTCTGATAACCTGCCAAACCACCGACGGAGTTGTCTCCGTATATCTCAACATTTATCAGCCGTACGTTCCGGACGACCGCGTCTTCAATATACCCGAATAATCCTATATGATCAGAGTTGTCCCTGATGATAAACAGGTTGTATATTGAAAACCCGTTACCATTAAAGTTACCCATGAAGGGGTCATTATAATCAATTCCTATTGGTTCCCAGCCTTCATTACTGTTAAAGGGTGAAACCCCAAGGTTTATCTCGGCATTCTGCGAGAAAAACAGACCTTGCTGAAGATATACTCCCCGAATACTATTAAGATGATCGGCTGTTTCAATGAGAAACGGATTTTCTTCCGATCCGTCACCACCACCGAATTGTGCAGCAAGGGGATTGGTGAAGATAATTGCTACTAAGCCCGTTAAGAAAAATATCAACAGGTATCTGTATTGAATTTTCATGATTTTCCTCCTTTCATTTACATGTCACACCTTTAAAATCTTATACTGCAAAAGATAAAATCCTTGCAGAAGCAGAGTTTATCGTCCCTCTGAGATCAAGAGAGACAGAAGAATAATGAATTTATTGTGAGAAGAGATGTATGTTTTGGAGTGAGGAGCTGAATACCGGTCCGGAGATTCTGAAGTTGTTTTTCGGAGAGATGTAGTCAGGCAGAGGGGTAGTGTTTTCATGCACAGCAGATAATCGTTCATATAGCTCTCCCTGTTCAAGGCACCCTCCGGCAAGCAACAAAAACGAGAAGAAAATAGATTTACAACAACATAATTTGGATGTTGAACTCATAGGCAATAATATTAAGCGGAGTTATTATGTCAAGTAATAATTCAAATTAATTTCACTTATATATTCTCCCTACTGTTTAAGCGGTAAATATCAATTATTGGCAATACAGGAAAAGCAGTGGGTGTTTCCGGGAGGAAGACAATGATTTCAGCGGAACAGGTACAATTCAGGTGAGATTGATCTGTTAGCTAACTACCTCTGATTACCGAACAGATGCCATTTTCCTTCGTCTCTGATAAAGAAAGATACATCCCCGAATTGTTCGGAAGGTTCCTCGGTTACGAGGGTAGAGTCAGCACTGCTAAAAGTCATCCGGAAGGAAGCCCGGGCTAAAAAACCGGTAACCTTAATCTCCCGTTCGGAGAGGGAGAGATGATCGAAGGAGAGCAGTCTTTGATACCAGATAAAGATCAGGTCGTCCTTTTCCTTGCCGTTATGGAGAAAATCATAATGAAGATGTTCGCTGACTTTTTCGATGTCATACTCACGGACGGCATCTTCCAGATCATCGAGCAGTCTATTGATCTGAATAACGGCTGCCTGCCCGGGGGACGTAGTATCGGAGCAGGAGCCCATAAGGAGGGTCATTAAGATAGCAGCAGTAGTTATCAAGCCCTTTAAATATTTACCGTTCATTTTTTCCCTCGGATTTTTCTGATTAAAAACTTTTCGGATTCGACCAGAAAAAAGAGAACGATGCCGAGGAGAAGAGGAAAGCGCCAGGACTGAAAATCGAGGGCTTTGGTGCCGAACAGGTTATTCATCAGGGGGAGATAGGTGAAAAGCAACTGCAAAACGATCAAAGCTCCGACAGAAAGGAAGACAAATTTATTATCAAAGAATTTGAGGGAGATACTCGATTCGTACAATTTACGGCAGGTAAAGAGATAGAAGAGATGACCGGCAACGAGCATATTTACTGCGATGGTTCTGGCAGTATGGATGTCATAAAGGTCAAAGTAGATGTGATTCCGCAGGAACATGTAAAAGGTGATCCCACCGCTGAGGAGAGAGACAAAAGCGACTCTCCAGACAAAATAGCCGTCAAGAATAGGTTTGTCAGGTGCTCTTGGCGGTTGTTTCATTACTTTATCTTCCATCGGTTCAACCGAGAGAGAGAGGGCTAAGGTCACTGCCGAGACCATATTGACCCAGAGGATCTGCACGGGAGTAATCGGGAGGGTCAATCCGAAAAGAATAGCGGCAATGATCACCGTAGCTTCAGCCCCATTTGCCGGCAGCAGGAACAGGATGGTCTTACGCAGATTATCATAGACCGTTCTACCCTCTTCGACGGCATTGACGATAGAAGCAAAGTTATCGTCTGTCAAGATCATCTCCGAGGAATCTTTGGATACCTCAGTTCCTTTGATACCCATAGCGATCCCGATATTAGCCCGTTTCAGGGCGGGAGCGTCATTCACTCCGTCACCCGTCATGGCACAGAGGAGGTTATTTGCCTGCAGAGCTTTGACCAACCGCAGTTTATGTTCCGGAGAAGTCCGGGCGAAGACACTATGGTTCAGGCAGATTTCCCGGAGTTTTTCATCGTCCATCTTCTCCAGATCAGCACCGGTAATGACTTCATCACTGTTTTCAATGCCGAGTTCCTGCGAGATAGCTCTGGCAGTGATAGCATGGTCGCCGGTTATCATAACGACTCTGATCCCGGCTTCTTTGCATTCCTGGATTGCTTTCAGAGCCTCTTCCCGCGGCGGGTCGATGATCCCGGTTAGACCGAGTAGGATAAGATCCTCTTCCAAATCAGAAAAATCGAGAGTATTCTCGTTCTTTTCAACCTCTTTGTAAGCGGCAGCAATGAGCCGTTGTCCATCAGCAGCGGTCTCTTCAAATTTCTCCTGCCAGAAAGAGTGGTCTATCTCTTTTTCTCCCTCACTGGTCAGCTGCTTGCTGCACATCTCCAGCAGTTTCTCGGGAGCGCCTTTGACAAAAATATACCGTTTCCCGTCAGTCTCGTTCAAAGTTGCCATGAATTTATATTCGGAATCAAAAGGGATAGAATCGAACCTTTCCGGCTTAAACCCGTCAAGACCGAGTTTATGGGAAAGTGCTGTCAGAGCCCCTTCCGTAGGGGTCCCCTCTAATTTCCAATTCCCGTTATCTTTGACCACTTCAGCATTGTTGCAGGCTGTTATGCATTGGGCAAATCTCTCCAGAACAGTCTCTTCGCTCAGTTTTACTTCCTTTTTATCTTTCTTTACCTTCCCTTCGGGGTTATATCCGGTGCCTTCGACATCATAATCCGTCTCTGCGGTGATAATTATCTTTGCGGTCATTTCGTTACGGGTCAGGGTTCCGGTCTTATCGGAGCAGATTACACTTACCGCTCCCAGAGTTTCGACCGAGGGGAGTCTTCTGATGATGGCATGCCGCTTTGCCATCCTCTGCACTCCTATTGCCAGAGTTATCGTCATTATTGCCGGCAGACCTTCGGGTATGGAGGCAACGATAATTCCAATAACCGGCATTATTGCCTCGAACAGGTCGTAGTCCCGGATAAAATAAGCAAAGACAAAAACCAGAACACCAAGACCGACAATGAAGAGAGACAGTTGTTTACCAAAGCTCTCAATTCTCTGCAGCAGCGGGGTCGTTATCTCTTCCACATCGCTCAGCATCCGGGAGATTTTTCCTATCTCCGTTTTCTCCCCTGTAGCGACGACAATACCTTCTGCTTCTCCGCTGGTCACCATAGTACCTGAGAATGCCAGGGAAAAGCGATCTCCGAGGGAGGCGTTCTCGTCTGCCGGTTCAGGTTTTTTAGCGACATCGTTAGATTCTCCGGTCAGGATCGATTCTTCGGCTCTGAAATTCTTAGCTTTAATAATACGGATATCAGCGGGGATCTTATCACCGGAAGAGACGATCACCAGATCACCGGGGACAAGGTATTCAGCTTCAATCTTCTTGCGGTGTGTTTCTCTGATGACCGTTGCTTCCAGAGAGAGCATTTTTTTGATGCCTTCGATAGCTTTCTCTGCCTTCCCCTCCTGAATAAAACCGATAAAAGTATTGATCAATACTACTGCCAGGATAACGAATGTGTCTATCCAGTGTCCCATAAGAGCCGTAATCAGGGCAGCAACCAGCAGCAGATAAATAAGAATATTATGGAATTGAGCAAAAAAACGGATCAGAGCACTTCTTTTCTTTTCTTCAGGCAGCTTATTTCTTCCGAACTGTTCCAGCCGGTCTTCTGCTTCCGAAGTACTCAAACCCTCTTCCCCTGAGGTCTGTAATTCCTTGATTACGGTTTCAATATCGAGGCTGTGCCATTTATTCGAATCCAAACTCTTCTCTCTGATATCTGTCATATCTCCTTACCTTTCTTCTATAGTTGATATTATTAGTCGTTTATGATTTGGTTATTTATATCAAATATCAAACCGGCTGTCAACTAAATAAGTGATTCACGCCGGGAAAATCTTTAAGGAGACTGCTTGATACTATCATACAACCCTAATCTACCTCAGGTCTATCATAGAGAAAGAGTATAGTCGGCCCGGGCCGACTATACTCTTTCTCTATGATAGACTAATGACTCAAGAAGGGGAGAAACTGCCGAGGAGGAAAAGCAAATCTATTGGCAGCAGTGGAATTAGATAGATCAATAATCTTGGATTGGGAACAGTTTTGAAACCGATAAGACGATTCTTTTCTAAATATTTATTGACTTGAGGAAGAATATCCGGATGCTTAACAGACAAAAAAGAAGGAGATTATTATGAAACTGAGATTTTTATCACATTCAGCCTTTTTGATGACGACTGCAAAAGGGGAAAAGATTCTGATTGATCCCTTTCTTGATAACAATCCTCTTGCTCCTGTTAAGTCTGATCAAATCTCTGCTGATTATATTATCATCACTCATGGTCACGGGGATCATGTCGGAGATGCTTTGAAGATAGCCGATAAGGAGAAAACACTCTTTATCTGTGTAAACGAGTTAGCTAACTATGTTGCAGCCAAGGGTTACAAGGCACATAACATGCATATCGGAGGTGCTCATCAGTTTCCTTTTGGGAGGGTCAAATTTACCATAGCTCATCATGGTAGTATGACCTCCGATAACTATTATGCCGGGGAAGCTTCCGGGGTAGTATTGACTATCGAGGGCAAGAGCATCTATCATACCGGAGATACCGGTCTGTTTTACGATATGAAATTGATCGGTGAGATGACTCCGCTGGATTACATGCTTCTCCCTATCGGAGATAACTTCACTATGGGGGTTGATGATGCCGTTAAAGCTGTGGAACTGGCAAATCCGCAGGTGGCTGTCCCCATGCATTACAATACATTTCCAATAATCAAAGCCGATCCCGAAGATTTCAAAGTGAAGGTCAAAGCTCTCGGGAAGGAGTGTATTGTAATGAAACCGGATGATGAACTGGAGATATAGCCACTAACGCCTTTGGGTATATCAGAGGTTTCGAAAGAACATTTTCTGTTAGTTATGAGCAAAGTGTCTGCGTCCGGTAAAGATCATACTAACCCCTAACTCATCACAGGCACCAATAACATCATCGTCACCTTTGGAACCACCCGGTTGGATAAAGGCTTTGATTCCTTGGGAAGCGAGATATTCAACCCCGTCCCGGAAGGGGAAAAACCCGTCAGAAGCGGCAACAGTATCTTTTAGGGAGTGACCGTATTTTTCTGATCGGTAAACAGCGATCTCAGCAGCATCGATCCTGCTGGTCTGCCCCATTCCCAGACCGATAGTCTCTTCTTCGAAAGTTATGCAGACAGCATTCGATTTAAGAGAAGTAACAACCTTCCAGGCAAAGCGGAGAGAGAGTAATTCTTTTTCTGTAGGAGCTTTTTTGGTTACGACCCGCCAGTTTTCTCTTTCATCTTCGGTCAGATCGATATCCTGACAGAGAATACCATCGAGGCAGCTGAGGAAGGTTTTTGTCTTAGCCCATTCTTTGAGATATTGCGGCTGGTATCTGATAATTCTCCGGTTCTTCTTTTTTCTTAGGAAGGTTAAAACCTCTTCGGAGTAATCGGGAGCAATAATTATCTCGGTAAAGATCTGATCAACCTCTTCCAGAAGAGGGATATCGGGGGGGTGATTCATGATCACGATCCCGCCGAAAGGGGATAAGGGATCGGTAGCCAGGCATTTCCGATAAGCGGAAAAGAGATTATCGGAAGAAGCAACACCGCAGGGATTCGTATGCTTAAAGATAGCAATGGTGGGTCTATCGAACCTGGTAATGAGTTTCAGCGAAGAATTAATATCGAGGTAATTATTGTAAGAAAGCTGTTTTCCGTGCAGTTGTTCCGTAAGTCCATTCTCACCCGGGAAAAAGAAAGAAGCTTGCTGATGAGGGTTCTCGCCGTAGCGAAGCTCAGTTTTTTGCCAGTCGGGAAAGAGTGAAGTTGCATTGTCTGCTGCTCCGTCAACGCGGTTCAGATACTGATGAATGAGCCGGTCATAGGAAGAAGTGAGGGCAAAAGCCTTACGAGCGAGGTTTTTTCTTGTTTCCGGGCTGATACTGCCATTTTGACCGATCTCCCTGAGAACCTTTCCGTAATCGCTCTTATCCGAAATGACACAGACATGCTGATGATTTTTGGCAGCAGCTCTCAGGAGAGCCACTCCTCCGATATCAATATTCTCGATCATTGTCTCATGACTGACCCGATTCTCTGCGGAGGTCAGCTCATTCAGAAGTTTCCGGAAGGGATAGAGATTGACTACAACTATGTCTATCAAATCGAAGGAAAACTCCTTCAGTTGCTGAAGATGCCCTCTATTGTCCCGGTCGGCTAAAATTCCTCCGAAAACTTTGGGATGAAGGGTTTTGACCCTTCCGTCGAGGATTTCCGGGAATTTTGTAAGTTCCTCGATAAGCGTTACCGGCAGGTTATTGGATTTTAGATGCGAAGCAGTCCCCCCTGTCGCTAACAGCTGATATCCGTTTTCGGATAAAACCTGAGCCAGGGAAAGTGCTCCTTCTTTGTCACTAAGACTGAAAAGGGCATATTTCATAGCAGAGTCCTTTCTATTAGTTTTGATTTAATTCTGCGGAGCCATTATCTTGCCCGATAACCTGATCTCTGTTCTCCAGAATGGCAATCAGAACAACTCCAAAGAGGATGATCATCCAGTTCAGGTAAATCCAGAAGAGGAAGATCGGAAGGGTAGCAACAACCCCGTAAACTACCTCCATATTCGTCAGATTAGAGATATAAAAATCGAAGCCAAATTTAACAGTAATCCAGATCAGAGCGGCAACGGCGGAACCGATAAAGAGCGAGGTTGCCCTGAAATGAATAGAAGTAGCGAAAAAGTAGATAAAGATATTAACCATAAAAAACATCAGAAAGGGGATGATCAAAAAGGAGATGTTTCTTATCAGGGGAAGATCAAAAATCTGAGTAACCAAAGAAACTGAGGTCGAAGAAAAAATTACCAGAAGGAAGATAAACCCGAAGAAGATCATAGCGATGAACTTGCTTAGTTTGTAGAGGATGCTTTTATTCTGAAATTCGGTAACTCCGAGAATCTTGTCAAATGTTCCGTTAATGGACTTAAACAGAGTGAAAGAAGTTATGATCAGAAGAACAATATTGAAGATATTGGAGGGCATTTTTTGCTCAAGCAGAGTGGAGACATAAGAAGTAGCCGTATCAACCGAATCCGGTAATAACACTGAAAGAAACAGCTCTTGCAGAGACTGCCTGATATTCAAACCGGGAAGATCGGGAATGATGAAGAAAAGAAGCATAAGAAACGGGATAAAGCTCAGGACGGTAATAAAGGTCAAGGCAGCAGATTCCTTCATAATACTGTCTCTTTTTATTTTGGCCAATAACTTGCGAAAAAAGACGATTATATTCCGGAAGATTCTCATCTTTCCCTCCCTACTCGTAAGCGAGACATTTGACAGGATCGAGATTACTCGCTTTAATGGCAGGATAGATACCGAAGATCAGACCGAGAATAGTTACTATGATCAGTGAGAGGATCACCATTGATAATCCTCCGGTCATACTTACTCCGATAAAACCGCTAACCAGGCTGAGAACCGAGAGTCCCAGAATAACACCCAGTATTCCCCCTAAAAGAGTGACCAGCAGAGTCTGAATGATAAATTGCGTGAAGATATCCAACCTCCTGGCTCCGACAGCCATTCTGATCCCTATCTCCCTCGTCCTTTCATGTACGGTTGCCATCATGATGTTCATAATAACTATACCTCCCACAAGAAGAGAGATCATACTGATGATCATAAAGACGATCCCGAAAATTGCTGCCCCTTCTTCCATTCCCTCAGCGGTTTCTTTAGCAGAAGTTACCCGAAATACAGGTTCTCCCCGCCGCATATTGAGCAGGATAGTATCTACTTTATCTTTTAACTCGATAGTTGTATCGACGTGAGGAGCTTTGACGGTAAAACTCCAGATTCGATCATCGGCAGACAATTTGCTGATCATTGTTGTTATCGGGATAAAGGAAAAACGGTTCAGGTATTCCAGCATATTATCCGAACCCATTCCCACATTGACATTCAGATTATTTTCCAGAAAACGCCTCTCCATGACACCAACAATCTGCAATCGGCGATCCTGATAAGTGACATAACTACCAATTGCCTCTCTGCTGCCGAAGAGTTCATTTTTTACTGTACTCCCCAAAATAATCACATCATTCGTCCGGGTTACATCCAGATTCGTCAGAAATCTCCCTTCAGCAACTCCCCAGTCCTCTATTCGGGGATAATTATCAAGCACCCCGTTGAGATGAGTAAAAGCCTGATTCCCCTCATAATTGATCATCCCCCGCCAGGAAGAGATCTGAGGAGATACGTACTCAGCTTCGGGCAATAATCGCCGAACCTGATTGAATTCCCGGTAAGTAAGGAAACGCTGAAGGTTGAAAGGATTATCATATTCCCAATTCCAGTTCACATCTATCCTGGTCAGTCCTCCTCTCTCCATCATCCACTGCATCGTCGATTCCTGAACACCCTTGACCAGGGATTGAACAACGATAATAGACATCGTTCCCAGAACGATGCTGAAGACCGTAATAAAGGCACGGATCTTTCGTGACCAAAAATCAGAGAGTCCGACGAAAAGAGTTTCTTTAAGCGAAAGTGCCATCTTTCTCTATCTTGCCATCAATGATCTTGATTACTCTGTTTGCTCTGGCAGCCACATTGTTGTCGTGAGTCACAATGATGATCGTATTTCCACGATTGTGCAGTTCGGAAAGGGTTGATAAGATATCGTTACCTGAGGTTGTATCCAGATTGCCGGTCGGTTCATCAGCGAGGATAATAGCAGGTGCCGTAACCAGGGCTCGGGCAATTGCTACCCGTTGTCTTTGACCGCCGGAGAGCTCTGAGGGTTTGTGTTTCAGTCTTTCCCCTAAACCGACACTTTCCAGCACTTCAATAGACCGTCTGATCCGGTCTCTTCTGTTTTCTCCTGCGTAAATAAGTGGGATTTCCACATTTTTCTGAATATTAAGGTGAGGGAGCAGGTTGAAGGTCTGAAACACGAAACCGACTTTGCGGTTACGGATAGCAGCGAGTCTTTTCTTGCTCAGTGAACCGATATTCTCTCCATCAAGAAAATACTCTCCCTCAGTAGGTGTATCCAGACACCCCATAATATGCATAAGAGTAGATTTCCCTGAACCGGAAGGTCCCATAATCGAGACGAATTCCCCATTTTTTACTACTAAATCAATACCGTTCAAAGCTCTGACTTTTAGTTTCCCCATTGGATAATCTTTGATCAGTGAGGTTGTTCTTATCAGATCATCAGTCATATTAACTCCTTGATAACAAACTTATAGAGAGTATTTTTTTGGCAAACTAATTTTGCCGGGATATTAAAAAGTATTGGAGATAAAATCGAAAGAGATCTCTCCTCAGGGAAAAAAATTAGGAGTTCAATTCACCTGAGCCGGTGAGAGAGTGCCTCTCTGAAAAATTGCAAGGGAGTTTATGTAACTAAAGCTGGAGAATAGTTTTCTGCCTGTTTTGTCTCAACTTTCAGTGATTCAAAAACCTAAACCTCGAAGTGAGAAATGTCGATCAATACGGGCAAAGAGTAAGATAAACGTTGCATTCTTCAGCTGTAAACAGGGGGTTATGAGAAAATAGCGGTTGACAACATTAGTTGTTTATAAATATAGTTTTTTCGATTCCCCTGAAGGGGAAGGTTATAATTTCGAAGAGTAAAGAAGATGAAATAAATTCGCCACTGGCACATATATTGCACTTTAAATGGAGATGATTAACAAGGGGGTTTAAAATGAGTAATAAGAGAGCTTCCAGAAATATATTCTTGCTGCTTATTCTTCTGGCTACAACAAGTTTGATAGCATTAAATACGGGTAGTATAATTACTGCCGGAGAGCCGACAGATGGAGATAATCTAAGGTTTACTGAAATGGAATTCGATATGTCGGCAAATCCGAATCCTTTTGATGAGTTCACCATAATTTCTGTAACTCTGATGGAATCGACTCAAGGATCAATGATTATCAAAGACCGGAATAACAACATTGTAAACAATTTGTACAGCGGAACCTTCAAAAATGGAGTAAATGAAGTAACCTGGAATGGCTTTAACGATTTCGGGCTGAGATTACCTCCAGGCAGGTATCTGTGTGAACTGCACCTCGGAGATCGCTATACATCAAGAACAATAATTCTGATCTTAAAGTAAATAGAAATAACTGATTTAAGGACATAGTAACATCCGAAGTTGACACTTCAATCCAGTTTTGTTTACAACCAAATTATCAACAAACAAGCTCTCCGGCCGGAGAGCTTGTTTGTTTTTTTCTTACTGTTTTTATATCTTGAACTACATTTGATAAGCATGCTCTTTGGACTCCCTTTAAAGGTGGAAGATAAAGATGGAAGGTAGCCGGAAGCAATTACCGGGGCGAAAGAGAGTCAACTTCAATAATAATTAGTAGAAGTTATGAGAAAATATTTGTTCTTGACAAAAAAAGCATTATATTGCATAGTACATCGTAAATGAAGATGAAAGGAGAGCGATTATGAATAGTTTCCTTAAACTTATAACTGTTGGATTAATTTTGACAGCCTTATTCTTGGCAGCCTGTTCTACTCCCCCGCAACCTGTGGGAAGAGAACAATTTCAAACGACCATGAACGAGGCGGCTGAAGCTGAACAAACAGCAGAAGCGAATCAGCAGGAAAAAAGAGCTTTAGAAAATGAGTTAGCTCGTAAAGAAGCAGAACTAAGAGCATTAAAAGATTATGAGAGACAATTAGGTCTTTAAGAGGGAGGTGAAGAATGAAACGAATGATATTAATTGGAATTGTAACCCTGATCTTACTCCCTGTCTTAATGGCATCAGATTTCACCTATTTAAGTGAAGAAGAGTATAAGAGCCTGAATCGCCAGGAAAGAAGAGTTTATTCTGAGAATCTGGAAAGAGAGTTATTAAATCTTCAACAGAGAAAAGCCGATGCAGTAGCCAGAAATCAACAGCTTCTGGATGAAATAAGAAATCTGAGAACACGGATTACCGAGATTGAAACAGAGTATGAGTTAGTGTATAACAGAATCGTTTCTTCCTTGAATATAACGGAAGCTGATATTAATTCAGCCCGTCGTAGAATAGAGCAATTCCGACGTAATTTTGATAATTGGAACACCATGTCTGATTCAGACTTATGGAAAAACGCCAAAGCTATCCGGGATGCTATTAGCGAATATAACGACTTCAAACAGACCAATGCCGCCAAAGCACCTGATTTCCGCGACGATATTGTAGAACTTGACCGTAAAATAGTGAATCTGGAGGCGAATCTGGAAAGAGTACGCCCGAGATACTATGAGGATGAATACAGGGTAGTCAGAGGAGATTATCTGGCAAAAATTGCCGGGTATAGTTTTATTTACAACGATTCTTCTAAATGGGGTATTATCTACAGAGCGAACCGTGATCAGATAAAAGATCCGAATGTAATCCATGTGGATCAGGTTTTGAAGATCCCCCGCGGGTTACCCGACACCTGGAAGGTTTACCGGGGTGAGAGTCTCTGGCGGATTGCCTCCTATCCGGAAGTGTATGGTAAAGGTACTGAGTGGCCCAAAATCTACCGAGAAAACAGAGATCAGATCAAAGATCCTGATCTGATCTTTCCTAATCAGATTTTCCGTATCCCGAGAGATCAATAACCAATATTATCTATAATTATCCGGAAGCCTCTTTTGGAAAGGGGCTTCCCTTCTTTTATCCATTCTGTCACAAATAAGAGATCAAGCAATTGAAACATAACTGGATCATACTAATACTTGTCTGCTGCCTCCTAACAACTTATCTCTATTCCTTATATATCAGACATAGTTTCGACATTATTGGCTACAGCTACAAGGTAGGACAAATAGCAGACAGGGACATAATTGCTCCTTTCACCTTTCCCGTTTTTAAGAGCGAAGAAGCCATCGAGAGAGAGAGAGAAGCAATTATTGCTGCTACTGAGCCGGTATATCAAATATCCGATGAAATAAAATATGAGGTGATCCAGAAGATTGATATCTTCATGGAAACACTTGCTCCTATTGATATCCTTAACTATGGTCAGGTAAACCAGAATCTTGGCCGACGATTTGGTTTTTCTCTCAGTGAAGAGACATTGAACGAGTTAGTTGACCAGAACCGAAGACTGCAGTTCTACAATCATCTCATTCAGTCTATTAACAGAATTATGGATATCGGTATCTATAATGATAACATCAACCGTGATAGCCTCCAGTTGGTTCGGAATGATTCAATCAGAAGATACAGGCTGGAACGGCTCTACAGTAAAGAAGAATCCATAAACAGAATAATCAATGATATGCCGCATACCGGATTAAGGAATGTCTTAGAAGAGCTGTTACCCCACTTCGTTGCTGAGAACATTATTATTGACCAGGAGGAAATGAATCAAATCCTGCAGGAGGAATATCAGAGTATCGACCCGGTTCTGACAGAAGTATTAGAAAACGAAGAGATAATCCGAAAGAACCGCCGGATAACCGAAATGGATTTACGGAAACTGGATGCTTTGGCTTCTGCTTACAGTGAATACAATGATGCGAATGAATTACCGGAATTGCTGCTTTCGATAATTGGGTATTTTCTCCTTTCGGTTTTGCTATTGGTTTGCGGATACATGTATTTCAGTGTTTTTATCAGGGAGCATTTTAAAGAGACAAAACATACAGTAGTCTATTTAATACTGATTCTCATTGCCTCTCTGATGGCTTTTACGGTATCAATGATCCCTGCCGTAAACATCATGATCTTTCCTTTCAGCATGACGGTACTGCTCTTTTCCTTGGCTTTTACCCCCTTAGGCGGTTTTATCTATAGCATAATCTCCTTCTTTTTAATTCTACCTTTTTTTAACTGGAACATTTTCGACAGCTCTATAATTTTTTTTGCTACTCTGCTGATACTTGTGATCATGACCAAAATGAAAGATAATCACGATTATATACCACTCTCTATCTACATAGTCCTATCCTTTCTTATCACAGTCTCATTGATGGCTCTATTTATTTCGATCCCCAAAGATGAATATGTCTTGTATGTTGTTTATGGTTTGATCTCCTGCGCGATATCAATAACCGGAATGATCCTGATTTCTCCTTTCATCGAGAGACGCTTGAATCTGGCAACGAAAATGATCTTGCTGGAACTGCTGGATACCAATAATCCAGTCCTGAAAAAGATGGCACTGGAGACTCCCGGTACTTTTCATCATTCAATTACTGTCGGTATTCTGGCTGAAAGTGCTGCCGAAGCAATCGGTGCAAATCCTTTGCTTGCCAGAGTTGGTAGCTATTATCATGATATCGGAAAACTGGAGAATCCCGATATCTATATCGAAAACAACAGCAATGCTTCCGATATCCATGACGGTATGGAGTTATATGAGAGTGCTGCCAATATCAAGAATCATGTTTTAGAGGGACTGAGTATAGCTAAAAAATACAAACTGCCCCAGCAGGTAGTAGATATAATAAAACAGCATCATGGAGACAGCAGGGTGACTTATTTCTACAACAAAGCCAAAGAGCAGAATTCAGAGCTCGATGATGAAAGTGCTTATCGCTATTTCGGTCCACGACCACAGACCAAAGAGGCTGCTCTGGTAATGATAGCAGATATTATCGAATCAACAGCTAAAGTCCAGATGCATCAACATACGGAAGAGTCGTTGAAGAAGATTATTGATGATACTATTCAGCGTTTGATATTGGAGGATCAGTTATCCGAAGCACCGATAACCCTGAAAGAACTGGAAACGGTGAAGAGTTTTATTTTACCGATCATTGTCGGTATCTACAGGAAACGAATTGAATATCCCGAAGATAAATCTAAGCAATAATACCCCCTATTCTATTGACAGAATTGAGATAGCTAAACTTTTTGCACTATTGGGACAGCTGGAGAGAAGACTACAGGGTAAGGAAATTGATATCTATTTTGTTGATGACGAAGAAATGAGAAAGCTGAATAAACGTTATTTAGGCAGAGACAGTGCTACGGATATCTTAACTTTTCCGAACAGTTTTTCGGAAGCCCCAGGATTGGGAGAGCTGGTTATAGATCTGGAAACAATTAAGAAAAAAGGATTGAAAGAAGAGCAATTGGAATTGACAAAGTTGTTCATTCACGGCTTGTTGCATCTGTTAGGTTATGACCATATCAATACAAAAGAAAGGAAGAAAATGACTACGCAAGAGAAAGAGCTGTTAGCAAAAGTAAAGCTCCGGGAACAGCAAGATGGGTAATGATTACCTGAATATTATTATCTTCCTTTTTCTTTCGGCATTCTTTTCCGGTTCGGAAACTGCTTTTTTCTCTATCGGAAAGATCCAGCTGAAAAAACTGGAGATGCAGACAGATTCCGGTTCGCATAGAATTATCAGGTTACTTAAAAAACCGAGACAGCTACTCATAACTATTCTATTGGGCAATACTATCGTCAATGTTATTGCCTCTTCCATTTGGGCGGTTATTGCTGTTCAGTTTGCCAGAGATGTATTACAGTATCAAGTTATCCCTCTCTGGATTCTGATCTCATCGATGATCAGCATGACAATTCTACTTGTCATCTTTGGAGAGATCACTCCCAAGCTATATGCTATTTCTAAAGCTGAACTATTTGCCCGATATTCCGGATTTTTTATCGAAATTCTAAAATTTGTTTTGTATCCGGTCATTCAGTTGCTGGTCTTGATAAGTAAACTTTTTTCGATAAGAGTAGATCAGTTTCAGGATATGAGAAACAGCTTTACCACTGAGGATCTGAAGAATCTATTGGATTCCAAGTCACAATTTCATCCACTCAACGATAATGAGAAGAAGATCATTTCCGGAATATTCAATTTCACCTCAACCGAAGCAAGAAAGATAATGGTGCCTCGCGTCGATATCAAGGCAGTTTCTGTAGAAGAGGGACTTGAGGAGGTCACTGAGCAGATAATCCAGTCTGGTCATTCCAGACTGCCAGTATATGAGAAAAGTATTGATAACCTTATTGGTATTGTCTATGGAAAAGATATTATTCTCAATCCTGAAATGAAATCGATTAAAAATCTGTTAAGAAAACCCATTTATGTAACGGAAAACACTAAAATCCAGACTCTGCTGAATCTCTTCAGAGCCAGAAAAACCCACATGGCTATTGTGATCGATGAATATGGAGGTACTTCCGGGATCATTACCCTGGAAGATATTTTGGAAGAACTTGTCGGTGAGATCGTTGATGAGTATGATCAAGAGCTTCCGAATCTCAGTCGGGTATCAGAATATGAGTACGACGCCAGCGGTATGCTCAATATAGTCGATTTGAATCAGGAGTTAGGCTTGTCCATCGATTCCGAAAAGTATGATAATCTGGCTGCATTTCTATATGACAAGCTTAACCGAGTTCCTGACATCAATGAAAAGTTACACTACAATGATAAAGCTGTCTTTATTGTTACTAATGTAAAAGGACAGCGGATAGAAACAGTGAAAATAGTCTTGAACAGAGAAGAAGATTTTGAATTTTGACCGTATTACCATCGGCTCGCTTCTATTCATAATAGTCTTATCAACGACCCTGTCCGCTTTTTCTGCAGATGAACCGGTCAGAGAAAACCGCTTCTCTTTTAGCATCAGATATCTGGGGATGAGGATTGCCGAAGTAGAGTTAACTGACAACTTTGAAGAGAATATTGGCAGGATATTGATTGAGGCGAGATCTGTCTCTGTGGGAAATATTGTTTTTAGAATAGAGAACACTTATACTGTTCTGTACCGGCACGATTTTTTACCCGACAGCTATATAAAATCGATCAGACAAAAGAATTTCTCTCAGGAGCGAAGTGTGATCTTCAATCAGAGTGAGAGAAGAATAGTGACGATAACCGATGGGAAGAGAAGAGACTACCAAATAGAAGATATGCAGGAAGTGAGAGATTTTTTTTCAGCCTTATTGTATCTTCGGGAGACAATTCAACCGGAGCATCTTCCCGAGCTTCTGGTTTATGCTAATAATAATATCTGGCTGGTTGAAGTTGCCTATCTGACCAGGGATAGAGTTGCCAAACGGGATGCATATCAATATCTACTAAGATTCAAACAGCTGAGCAATAACAAAAGGGAGAGAGCTGATGTTTTGACCAATAACATTATTAAGGAAGAGAGTACCCTGCAACTCTGGATTTCAAGTGATGAGGAAAAGCTGCTCCTAAAAGCTGAATACGTCTCCTCCCCCTTTTCTGTTTTCTGGTCATTGGAGGATTATCAGTTATCGAAAAAGAATGTAACACCGGCTGCAAGCGGAGAAAATGAAGCAAAAGAGTGAGTTGACAACAGCTGTTACAAAGTTATGTTTTATTGTATGGAGCCTAACGATCCTGATCTTATCCGTTATCCCTTCGGTCGAACCTCCTTATCCCGAACTTACTTATCTTGATAAAATTGCTCATTTCGGACAGTATCTGGTTTTTTCAATCCTCTATTTTATCATGAGACATCTTCAGGGTGGTCCGGACAAAAAAATACTGAAAGAGCTATTCATACTCTCTCTTATTCTTCCTCTGTTCAATGAAGTAATCCAGCTTTTTGTTCCCGGTAGAACTTTTTGCTTGCTTGATATAGCAGCAAATTATTTAGGTTTTACGATGATGATAATCTATCTGAAATTAAGATCTATAAGAAAATATGGGAAAAAAAATGAAGAACACTAAGCCAAGTACCGGCAACATTCCCTTGAATGATATGTGGAAGTGGAATTATGTCGAAGGTACTATCCACAGAGTGATGAGTTATTATAACTATAAAGAGACCAGACCTCCTATCTTGCTCTCTAACGACGTTATCAAAAAGATATACCGCTCAGGGGATAAAAACAAGGATTTTGGCAACTTCGTCAGAAAATTATTCCGGATTGATTCTGAGGAACAACTCAGTCTGAGACCGGACGGTACTGTAACTTATCTAAGCGAATTTTCAGACGTTTCCGATAACAGCAAAGTTAATAGAATATATTACATCGGACCGATGTTCCGACGTTCCCTTCAAAATAACAATGATGACGGACAATTTCACCAGTTCGGAGCTGAAGCTTTAGGAAGCTGTTCATATATAATCGATATTGAAGTTATCCGCCTCGGATTAGATATTTTCAGAAAATTCGGTCTCTCGGACATACATCTGGAATTGAGCAATTTCGGCTGCCCTGAATGCAGACCTCATTATATCAAAGACTTAAAAGAGTACTGGCAGGAAGCAAAAACAGATCTCTGTCCCGATTGCAGCAGTGATTTTACCAAGTATAAAAGTGAAGGTGGAGTATGTCAATCTTGTCAGAATTCCTGGCAAAAGGGTCCTGCCATCTTAGATTACCTTTGTCCTGATTGCTGTGATAATTTCTCACTGATCAAGAAAGGCTTAGCGAATCTGATGGTTAACTACACAGTCAATCCGAATTTGAATATGAGCTTTGATTATTATAACAGGATTGTTTTTAAGTATAGAGCCGGAAGGACAAAAAGATCACCTCAAATTGGGGGTGGCGGAAGATATGACTATCTTGCCCAGAGTATTACCGGGAAACCCTTGTATGCTATCGGACTCTCAACCAATATTGAAGATCTGATCTCAGTTCTGGAGAAGAAAAAGCTTTTTCCTCAGCCAATTGAGGATTTCAGGGTCTTTATCAAAGCGACTCATCCTGATCTGGAGATAACACTTCTGCAAATCGTTCAGGAACTCCATGATAATGAAATTAGTGTCATTATCGGGAACACTGATCCCGATAACCGGAAACTGAAAGAGACAGCTCTGAATGAAGGAGCTTCTTTGATTATCATCTTAGATAACATCCTGATCAGAGAAGGTAAGGCAACTGTAAATAACCTGGTCAAAATGCATCAGGAGAAGGTTAATATCAGGGATATATTAGACAATATCCTGAGATTGAAAAAGGCTCTTACTTAAAGGAGATACTGAAAAAAAAAGAGGGAGATAAAAAACAATGAAAGCGATTCATACCAGCTCAGCGCCTGCAGCAATAGGCCCGTATTCTCAAGCAACATATAACAAAGGATTATTATTCGTTTCCGGTCAAATTGGTATTGATCCCTCAACGGGAATGATGGGAAAATCCTTCGAGAAACAGGCGGAACTGATCTTTGATAATCTGAGAAATATTCTGACAGCTGCCAATATGTCTTTCAGAAATGTGATGAAAGTTACAATTTATCTGGAAGATATAATGAATTTCGAGACACTGAACAGGATCTATGCTCTCCATTTCGGGGATCCCTATCCGGCAAGAGAAACTGTTCAGGTTGCCCGTCTTCCCAAGAATGCAGCCTTGGAGATCTCTCTTATAGCCTGTGACCGGTTCTGATATCTCCTCCTTCCCGTTGATAAAAGATAGAAGAGAAGCTTAACTCCGGGTCTTTTCTGTTAATTTCCTGTTTTGGGATCTTTTCTTCTGAAATGATGGCTGGGAAATGTTCAGGACTTTTTCTTCCGTTTCAGAGTAATGACAATCTCATACTGATTCGGGGGTTTATCCCATATCTCCTGCGAAAGGTATTCTTTTGGATTGTTAACAATCTCATCTTCTGAAACCTCCACTACTTGGCGGTTTTCGTCAAGAATCCAATACTGCTTAACTCTTTTGGTGTCGGTATCGGTAATCTTCTTTTTCGTCGGCATAAGTTCTCCTTTTATCTCATAATCTGGATATGACTCGATATATTCGGATAGCATTTCATAAGTGATGCTATCCGCATAGAGTTTACATCTATCCGGACAATTTAGAGCACAGACAAAGATGCTCTCGAATCTCCGGGTTAGGGGACAAATTAATGTTGTTTTCTTGCTTTTGGGTTGGTCGGTCATTTGCGGTAAGCTATATTAGTTTGTATTCTCTCAGGACTTTTTCCACCTCTTCCAGGGTATCGTTTTCCAGAAAATATAAGGGGAGGCGGATCTCTCTTTCGATATAACCCATCAGATGTAAGGATTCTTTGACAGGGATAGGATTGGTATCAATGAAAAGCATCTTGTTGATCTCCAGCAGATCTAAATGGATTTTCAAAGCCTTGTCATAATCCTTTTTCAGGCAGTAATTGATCAATTTGCTCATCATTTCCGGGACGACATTGGCGGTGACCGATACTGCTCCTTTCCCTCCACAACACATGATCGGGAGGTTTAACATGTCTTCTCCGGAAAGAACAGAAAAATCTTTCGGTGCGTATTTGATGATCTGAGTGATCTGTGCTAAATTGCCGCTTGCTTCTTTTATAGCTACTATTTGCCGGCAATCTTCGGCAAGCCGGATAGTTGTCTCGGCAGAAATATTAACACCGGTTCGTCCCGGAACATTATAGATAACTATCGGAATATCTGTTTCTTCCGCTACTTTTTTGAAGTAATAGTACATACCTTTTTGATTCGGTTTGTTATAATAAGGGGTAATAACCAGTGCCTGCCCGGCTCCGAGTTGCTGTGCTTTGAGGGTTGAGGATATCGTTTTAGAGAGATTATTGGTTCCCGTACCCACCATGATCGGGAGTTTACCCTCTATCTTCTGAATAACGTATCTGACGAAATACTCCTTCTCATCACTTGCTAAAACAGGGGACTCACCTGTAGTTCCGCAAAGCAGTATTCCATCCGTCTTTGACTCTAAATGAAATTTAAGTAAACGGTCAACGGCATTGTAATCAATATCGTTGTTCTTAAAGGGTGTAACTAAAGCTACTATAGAACCTTGTATCTTCATAAATCCTCCTTCTGTATCAATTTTGTATTCTCTTCAAAACCTGTCTGCCGCCAAGCTTCATAAATAATTATCCCTACACTGTTGGCAAGATTAATTGACCTTATCTTGTCAGACATCGGGATTTTAATCGTCTGTTCTGCATATTCTTCCAGCAATTCTGCCGGTAATCCTCTTGTCTCCGGACCGAACAGGAAAACATCTCCAAATTGATAGTCTATTTCACTGTATTGCAACTTCCCTTTTGTCGTGCAGAAAAATACCCTGCCGGAAGCGAAACTGTTCAGAAAAGCCGGGATGTTTGGATGGAATTCAATTTTCAAGTCTTCCCAGTAATCTAATCCCGCCCTTTTAAGATGTTTATCCGTGAGTAAAAAACGGACCGGTTGGATGAGATGTAACTTAGCATTACAACCGACACAGATCCTTCCAATATTGCCCGTATTTGCAGGGATTTCAGGACTGTAGAGGGCAATATGAAAGTTTACTCGATCATTATCTCTGCCCATCTTATCAGCCATCTTTCTACAGTTTGTGCTCTTATTTTCGTCAGATCAAGCTGCTCATTCAGATTGTTCTCCGGTATGACAACCCCTTCAAATGATTCCGGAAGCTTGACATTGTCGTTCACCGGATACATCCACTGTGTAGTAGGAACATGTTTTTGAAAATCCATAGTCAGGATAAAATCTATGAACAGTTGTGCCAATTCAAGATTTGAAGTACCTTTGATAATACCGGCTCCTTCGATTTGTTTAAAGGAACCCTCTTGGGGTATAAAAGCCCGGTAACGATAGCTGTTCTCTATCTCGATATGAAAAGCAGGGCTGCTGGAATAGCTTAAAACAATCGGTACTTCTCCGGCAAGAAGCATACTATAGGCTTCATCCCAGGATGAGGAAACAGTTAGAATGTTACTCTTCATACTCCGCCAGAAATGACTATAACCGTTCTCCCCGAAGGCGGCAATAGTCCACAATAACAGTCCTAAACCGGGGCTGGAAGTACGTGGGTCGGAGATTACAAATTTATTCTTCCAGATTCCATCCTGAATTGTGCCAAAGGACGAAGGAGGCTGCTGGATAACTTCAGAATCATAAACAAAGGCGAAGTAGCCATAATCATAAGGGGTCAGGCAGTAGGATCTATCGAAATGCAGTTCCTTTCTGATTTTATCCAGGTTTTCAGACTTATAGGAGATCAACAGATCCTCAGCTAAAATCCGGCTCATCAGAGTATTATCAATCCCGATAACTATATCAGCCTGCGGATTGTCCTTTTCCATCAGCAGTCTGTTGATTATGTTTCCGGCATCTCCCACACTCTCCAGAAAAATCTCACAGTCGTATCTCTCTTCGAAGAAAGGGATGGTCTTTTCTGCCAAGCCCCAGGTTACAAAACTATCATAAGTATAAATCTTCAGAGTACTACCCGGTTCCGGCAGCCAATCTCTTGTCTCTTTTTGCCCGCACCCCAGGAGTAAAATCAGGAAAAACAAAAGAACCGACGTCTTCTTCATCTTAGCTTAACTTCCTTTTATGATAATATCTGATATAGTTAGCAGTCATCTTCATCTTACAAACATACAGGAGTAATGCTCTGAACTACAGAACAACCGCAAAACCGTATTTCATTAATAACCTCCAAACAAAAATGCTGCTACCAGAAAATCCATAAGGAGGATCAGGATTGAAGAATATACTACAGTCAAAGTAGTTGCTTTGCCAACCCCCTCTGCCCCACCTTTCGTGTTGCTCCCTGTGTAACAGGCAATCGAGGTTATGATAAGCCCAAAAAAGAAAGCCTTCACCAAACCGCCCCAGAGATCCAAAGGTCTAAAGTAATTCTTCATGTTGATAAAAAAGGTGTAAACATTGACATTGTATTTGAGATTAGCGACAAAAAAGGCAGAGACTATTCCGACGAAATTGGCATAAATAGTCAGCAACGGCAACACTATGATCCCGGCTATGATTCTCGGTAGATATAGATAATCATCGGGATCTACTCCCATGCTCTTCATGGCATCGATCTGCTCGCTCACCTTCATAGTACCTATCTCGGCTGCTATGGCTGCCCCAATCTTACCGGAAAGCACAAGGGCAGTTAAAACCGGGGCTAACTCCGTCATTGTTGACTTGGCTACCATCACTCCTATGAGATTCTTGGGAATATATCCGCGTGTCTGATAAGAGGCTTGCACGGCAGTAACCAAACCGGTAAAACCTGAAGTGACGGTAATCAGCAGGATCGAATCATAACCCATTTTTTTTAACTGTTTGCTGAACTCGAAAAACCTGCCGGGAAGAAGAGGTACTCTGGACAAAACCCGGAGTGTAAAAGAGATAAAACTACCTAACTGAAACAATCCGTTCAGCAATAATGGCTTTTTATTCATGTTATTAAGGTTTTTCTAAATCGTTAAAAGCTGTGTTTTCCTCAACAAATCTCATCTGAACTTCACCGGTCTTACCGTGACGGTTCTTGGCAATGATTATTGTTGCTTGATCGGCATTATCTTCGGTTTTCTCATATTTCGAGGCACGGTAGATAAACATAACTAAATCAGCATCCTGCTCAATAGCTCCTGACTCCCGCAAGTCAGAAAGCCGGGGTCTTTTATCTTCCCGGTTTTCCAGAGCTCTATTAAGCTGGGAAAGGGCGATTACAGGAACCTGCAGCTCTTTTGCCAGGATCTTTAAGCTGCGGGATATCTCCGAAATCTCTTGCTGTCTGTTTTCGATATTCCGTCTGGAAGAGGACATCAGCTGCATATAGTCAACGATGATCAAACCCAAACCATCCTGTTCCGCTTTTAATCTTCTTGCTTTAGCTCTCAGATCGAGAGGAGAGTTTGTCCCGACATCATCAAGAAAGATATTCAGACGGCTTATTTTTTCTGCCTGCTCGATAATACCTCTTCTTTTGTGAGTATCAAGTCCGTGACCTGTTAACATGGTATCCATGGAGACCATTGATCTGGTACTGATCATCCTCAAAAGTACCTCTTCGACAGACATCTCCATGGTGTACACCCCGACTTTCGTTTCCTGTCTGAATGCTGTGTTCAGTGCCATATTAAGGGCAAAAGCCGACTTTCCCATACCTGGTCTGGCGGCAACTACGATCAACTGTCCCGGTCTGAAACTACCGATCATCTTATCCAAAGAATGGAAACCGGTTAAGACACCTATTCCTGTCCCCCCTTTTTGCATGATCTCTTCAATGTGTTCCAGAACTTCTGTCATTCTTTCACTCGCCTTGACAAAGCCCTGAACCTTTGATGTTTCAGTCAATTTGAATACTGCGTTCTCGGCGAAATCGATCAGATCTTCAGTCGGCATATCACCGTCATAGCTCTTTTCCACAATCTTATTGGCAGTAAGGATCAATTCCCGGAGTAGGAATTTATCGGTAACGATCTTGGTATGGTAATCGAAATGAGCACCACTGACTACATAATCATAGATCTCCGTCAAATATTCTTTACCGCCGGCTTTTTCCAGTTGTCCGGTATTTTCAAGCTGGTTTTGCAGAGTTATGGAATCGACTGACATCTGATTCTCAAACAGAGTTCTCATTGCTCTGAAGATAACCTTATGCTGCATTTTGTAAAAATACTCTTCCTTAACCTGAACGATACTCTTAGCGACAGTAGTGTAGTCATTCATTATTGCCGAGAGTACTGCGGCTTCAGCGTATTCATCGTAGGGTAAGGCTCTAACGGAACCGGAAAGTCTTCCTGTAGAATCTTTCATCGCTGTTCTCTCATTCATTCTCATCTCCAGGGTGATCTATGCAGAAACAGACTGCATAAAGGGAAATCTCTCTTTTATCCCGGTCTGAAAATACTGTTACCGGGTATTATAGGTTTTGTATCTGTCCCGGATCTTTTTTAAGTCGGTCCAGGAACCTCTCTTTAGGGAATTATTATAGAGCAGTGCTGCCGGATGGTAGGTGACGTATGTTTCAATTCCTGCAAAAGAGAAAACTCTCTGCCGCAGGTTGCTCATTGCTTCTTTGGCGTCAAGCAGGGCTACGGCAGCAACCTTTCCTAAGAGCACTATGATCTTTGGTGAAACGATCTCAATCTGCTCTTTCAGATAGGGAATACAGGAATGAACCTCCTCGGGAGAGGGGTTGCGGTTTCCGGGGGGCTGGCACTTAACGACGTTAGTAATATAGACATCCGTTCTCTCTAAATCAATAGCCCTAAGCATATCGGTTAACAGTTTTCCCGCTCTACCGACAAAGGGTAGTCCCTGCTTATTCTCTTCGGAACCGGGACCTTCCCCGATTAGCATCATCCTGGCAGAAGGATTCCCTTCGCCATAGACAAAATTTATCCTGTTCCGGTGTAAAATACAATTCCGGCAATCTTTATACTGATTATGTTTTTCTTTCAAAATCTCTTTTTGAAGCTGCAGAATATCTTCTGAGGGAACCTCCTCTTTTGTTCCGTAGATACAATCGATCCCTGAGTTAGCAAGAAGCTCAAGATACTGCTGCAGTGATTTACGACTCATTCCTCTATCATTCTTCGTTCATATCTATTTCTTCTTCTTGTTCAATAATAAAGTCCGGTATCTTATTCTTGGCAACATGTTCCATCGCTATTTCCGTTATCTTTTTGGGAAAGGTCTTCTTGATCGAAAAAGGAAGGGAATTTAGCCGGTTGGCTTCCAGGTTGCTGAGTAATAAGAAAAGATAGTCCATATTGTTCTCTTCTATAAATGATTCTACTATCGGTTTATTTGTCATTCGTGTCCTCCATAAAACACATCCTGAGGAGTATAATATCTTGAAACTCTGTTCTCCTCAGCTTCGATTATCTTCTTCACGTCATTTATTGCCGTGTCTAAATCGTCATTAATTACCAGATACTCATATTCAGGTAATGTTTCCAGTTCGAAACGGGCATTGTTCAATCTAAGAGCAATAGTGTCATCGCTGTCTGTATCTCTATTCCTTAACCGCTCCTCGAGAATCTTCATGTTAGGGGGCAGAAGAAAAATGGTTACCACATCGATACCGCTGTTGACTATTGATCTTGCACCCTGCGGGTCAATATCCATGATCACATGCCGGTTATCTGCAAACCTGTTCAAAATGAAAGAACGTGATGTTCCATACCAGTTGTTATGTACCTGAGCATACTCCAGAAAATCATTCTCTCCAATCAATTCCCGGAATCTCTCTTCATTGACGAAGAAATAATGCTGACCATTGACTTCATTGGCACGAGGTTTCCTGGTTGTATAGGAGATCGAATAATCAACCGTATTCATCCTTTCCAGGATCGCTTTGCAGATTGTTGATTTACCCCCTCCCGAAGGAGCAGATATAACTATCAGGAAATTCTTTTTGCGGAATTTTTCTTTCAACATCGCCTAAACTTACTCGCTGAACTGCTTGCGATATTCTCCCGCTGATAAAAGTGTTTCCAGTTCGTCGGTATTTGTCAGCTTAAGTTTTAATAACCATCCCTGCTCGTAGGGAGATTCATTGACCAAAGCTACGTTCTCAACTACGTCATCATTAACTTTGATAACTTCACCACTAACAGGAACAACAAAGTCAACAACCGCTTTCGCTGATTCGATCGAACCTACTTCTTCTCCCGCAGAAACAACAGTGCCCGGATCCGGAAGATCAATATAAACAATGTCACCTAACTCTTTTTGAGCATAATCGGTTATACCTACATAGACAACGTCCTTATCTACCTTCACCCATTCATGAGTTTCAGAATAGTACAGATCATCCAATACCTTCATCTTTACCTCCAATAGATTACTATAATTCATTGAAGTATCCATTTTAGAAAGGTCAATAATGTCAAGGCAAATATCACAGGAATTGCGATTACAGCATACAGTCAGCGGAAATTTTTGTGAGTTGTTCTCTGTTGGATGAGATTATCAGCTTCAGAATCAAAGTCATCACCTTTCGGGAATACCCTAATATGATTACACTAACCAGCGTCTTCTGATATTGAAAAGACTGGCTGCATAAAGCAGACCACAGAAAGTAGTCAGGATTATCAGATCAATGAACGGATGCATTATATAACCCTGCCGGCTGGCTCCTTGCAGCAGATCTACTCCATAAGTTAGTGGAAGCAGATAGGATAAAGGTCTGATAATAATTGGCAAGTTTGCAACAGGAAAGAATAAACCGCAGAGAAAGATCATCGGAAAGCGGAAAAAATTAGAGAAGGTTTGAGCTTCGAAAACTTCGCTGACGGCTACAGCAATGAATAGTCCCAAAAAAGTTGAAGATATTGCAATGAAAACAACAGCAGTGACAAAGATACTCCAGTTAATCTGGGAGAGGTCGGTTAAAAAAGAAGCAATCACTACCGGAACGAAGGCATTAGCAACTCCGAAAAGGATCGCCCCGCCTGTTTTAGCAAACATCAATAATTCCAGGGAGATGGGTGAAAGTAAGAGTCTTTCGAACGAGCGGTTTTTTTTCTCGAAAGTTACCGTGACTGCCAGCATTGAGGTTGTTCCGAACAGAATAGATACTCCAACAACGCCGGGAAGTATTTCCGGTATATTTTCCATACTGCTTCCCGAACGGAGAAAAAACATAGCAGTCCAGGCAAGGGGAAAAATCAGTCCCCAACTGATATTCGGAGGTTTCAGATAATAGAGTTTCATATCCTTTAGCATTATATTCCAAAAAGCTATGAAGTGATTCATGCCTTACCTCCGGACTGTTCTTTTTCCTTCTTCATCAAATTCCCACCTATTCCGGTAATCTTGACGAATACCTCCTCCAGTGCCGGCTGAACCTTTCGGGCTTCTGAAACCTCTACCCCCTCTTCTTCCAGAAAATGAACTATCCTGCCGGCAGGGATATTCTCAGCAGCCTCAATCTGTAAGATATCATTTCCCTGTAATGTAAATGTGAACCCAGGATACTTCTCCGCTAATGAGCTCATGATCAGTTCAGGAAGCTCATTAACGGTTATGCGAAGTACTTTTTTATCCTGAACCGGTTGCAGCAGATTATCCTTGGTGTCGATTCTTACTATACGTCCTCCTACAATGAATGCAATCCGGTCACACAATCTCTCAGCCTCTTCTATGTAATGGGTTGTTAAAAAGATAGTTGTTCCGGCATGATGCAGTTCCGAGATCAATTCTCTTACCTGTCTGGCACTGGCTACGTCAATACCCGTTGTCGGCTCATCTAAAAATAATATCTCGGGCTGATGTATTATCCCTGCAGCTATGGTGATCTTTCTTTTCATCCCTTTGGAATACCCTCCAAACTTACGATTGGCAGCAGCATTCAATCCGAAATCTCGCAGTAACTTAACTGCTCTCTCCTGTCGAACTCTCTTCCTGACCCCATAAAGAGAAGCACAGAAACATAGATTCTCGAAACCGGTAAGCTCCGGATAGAGATTGCTTTCATCAGGTACTACTCCAATAAGATGCTGTGTACTTCTTGGATGCTTCCGGCAGTCTATACCGCTGATGTTTATAACACCGGAATCAGGTCGGGCAAGACCGGTCAGGATGTTGATCGTTGTAGTTTTTCCGGCTCCGTTAGGACCGAGAAATCCGAATAATTCTCCCCGATTAATAGTAAAATCGATCCCGGCAAGAGCCTCAACCTCACCAAACTGTTTTTTTATATCTTTTACGGTGATTATTATTTCTCTATCGCTCATCACTCCTTCACCTCATTTCTCGACTGATTATTGCTTTTTAGGGGATTAATGGATTGAGTATCTGAGGTTATTCCTTAGCAGTCTCTTTTAACTCCGTTTTCTTCGCTTCAACGCAGGAATGAACTCTTTCCTCACCATGACACTTCTTGATCTGTTCAGGTGAACACTTTTCAGGTTTTTCCTTCAGGTTTTCCTTTTTCAGGCATATACTTTTCTCTTTTGACATGTTATCCTCCATATTTAAGTAATTGCGTTCATACTTAGTTAATTGGCAAAAAAAACTCTATCTTTTCAGAGATAGTGTTTCATCTGCTACCTTCAGCCAATTCCTCATAGTCTCTTCGTTGACCCGGTAATGAACGTAATAACCCTGCTTATCTGCTATTACTATATTGACATCACGTAGTATTCTGAGGTGCTGGGATACTGCTGCCGGCGATATTCCAAGTGTTTCTGAAAGAGCGTTTACGCAGAGCGAACGTTTTTTCAGTAACTCTAAGATCTGTACCCGGGTCTCTACGGAAAGTACTTTAAAAATCCTGGCAGTTTTGCTGAAATCGGTCATTCATTCATCCTTTGTTTAAGTATGCATGCAGTTAATTTACTAACCTCTAAGCTGTCAAGTTTTTTAGTCCCTTTTCTACCTCTGCAGTCTCTTGAAATCTGCATGAGCAGAGATTATCTATCTGAAGTTAATCAGAGAGTATTTCCTGAGTATGTTAAAACCGACTGTGGAGATACTCTCTGATATCCTAAATACACCCCCTGATCCGGACAATACTTCAGGTGAGACAGCAGGTAAGAAGAAAGTGACGAAGCCAGTAACATGAAGAGAGGGTAGGAGAAAAGCTATCACAGTACTGAAAGGTTAACAGGAAAGGATTTATCACCCCTCCCAGGATCTGGCTTCCGGTATGGTTTTGTGGAACAGGA
This sequence comes from uncultured Candidatus Cloacimonadota bacterium, assembly GCA_964464175.1. Taxonomy (GTDB): domain Bacteria; phylum Cloacimonadota; class Cloacimonadia; order Cloacimonadales; family JAJBBL01; genus CAYXFD01. The sequence goes on from CAYXFD010000016.1 coordinate 30,663, forward strand.
TTAATGTATAGGAAAAGAGTGCTGTACAAATCATTACGAGATACAGTCAGCATAGCCTCTGACTACTGCATTCCTCATATGTTTGAGTTGCTAAAAGAATAATGGAAAAAAATAAAGCCCGTTGCTGAGAGGAGGGCTAACTTCGCAAGGGCTTTATTTTGTAATATAATCGGGTTATTTGCTATATTTTAACCTTTCTTGTGGCAGAACCACCAGTCATAGCATTCGAAATCACCGTTTTTAGCTTTTTCGATTCTCTCTTTGGCTGTTTTAACATCTTTTGCCGGCGGGATAATAACTCTGTCCTGCAAGATTCCATTGTTAGGCCAATCAGCGGGCATTGCTACCTTATTCTTATCGGAATACTGCATCCCTTCGACAGCTCTGAGAATCTCTTCCATATTACGTCCTAATTCCTGGGGATAGTAGAAAATAATTCTGATCAATCCTTTATCATCAACGATAAAGACTGCTCTGACTGTATTAGTTCCTTTACCGGGGTGGATTAGTCCGAGTTTTTCGGCAACTGCCCCTGTATCTGCTATGATTGGAAACTCAATCTCTACTCCCAGCTTCTCATTGATCCATTCTTCCCATTTGATGTGAGCAAATACTTGATCAACACTAAGTCCGATCAATTCACAGTTCAATTCTTTAAATTTGGGGTATAGTTTCTGAAAAGCAACAAATTCTGTTGTACATACAGGTGTAAAATCTCCCGGATGACTGAAGAGGACGAACCATTTCCCGGCATAATCGTTGGGCAGGGTTATTTCTCCCCGGGTTGTGACAACTTTCATCTCCGGCATACGATCACCTAATAACGGCATTCCAGCTTTTTCCATTTTCTCTTCCATAAGAAACACTCCTATTGCATTTTTTTTCTATGAAATAATCTAAGTAATAATCGAAAGAAGGCAAATTTTTTCAACTTCTTTATCTGGAAGAACTTCCATCCCGAGTTGATTCATTTACTTACTTAGATTTTAACTCAATCCTAAATTGAAATAGCCAGATAATCTCTGCCAGAAATCCCAGGAGAAAAAATCGGTGGACTGCAGTTCAAAAAACAAAATTCTAACTTGCTGTAAGACATAAGGTTAGGAAGAGAGATCGCTTGTCTTGCCGTTTTAAAATCGAGTATAAGCGGAAAAAATAGGGATTAGATAACTTTTTTGATTGACAAAGATTTCATCTTGTTGAACTTAGGGGGCATATCAAATTATGAGGAGGTATTATGAAACGCGATGAACTGTTAGCAAAAATTGCTGCAGATGCAGGTATCACCAAAAAAGCTGCCGGGGAAGCATTGAATTCCTTTATGGAAGGAATTATGAAATCTCTCGCTAAGGGAGACAAGGTTTCCTTTGTCGGATTTGGGACTTTTGATGTCAGTAAGCGTAAAGCTCGTAATGGGATCAATCCTCAGACAAGAAAAAAGATTAAAATACCCGCCCGCAAAGTTCCCGTATTCAGAGCAGGAAAAAAACTGAAAGACATTGTTAAGTAGTTTCTATTATGCCAAAGAAAAGCAAGGGAAATCGCTCTTGCTTTTCTTTTTTTTTAACAGCGATCAATATTTAAAAGAGGATAGATATTATGCGATTTACCATTGAAAGAACAAAGTTACTCTCTCATATTCAACATTTACAGGGGATTGTCCCGATCAAAACAATCAGTCCGATTCTGACAAATTTTCTCTTGGAAGCAGATGCTGAGAACAACCTTATCAGGATCATCACAACAGATATGCAAATCACTGTAGTGGTCAAAATCGAAGCTCAGGTCGCCGAAAGCGGTAAAGTTGCCGTTTCAGCCCGTAATTTGACTGACATTGTGGTCTCTCTGGATGAGAAACCGATTAACTTTTCCCAGGAAGACGAATATCTGAAGATCAGGTGCAGCCATTCCAGTTTTTCCCTGCTCTGTGCCGATCATCAGCAATTCCCTCTGGTACCGGAGATTCAGATTGATAAAGCCTTTACTGTTTCTGCACCTACTCTGGCGAAGATGGTCAACATCAGCAGTATAGCTGTTTTACAAGAGGTAACACGACCAATATTTACCGGGATTTACTGGAGAATTCTCCCCGATTTGCAGATCATGGTTGCAACTGACGGCAAGAAGATAGTTGAAGTCAGGAAGGAACATAATATCACTTTGGAAAAGAATCTGGAACATGTTATACCGACCAAGGGGCTTTTCTTTTTGGAGAAGGTCATTGATGAAAAAAATCCTGATCTGAAAGTTATTTTCGAAGATAACAGAATTATCTTCGGTTATAATGATTATACGGTTGTATCACAAATTATACCGGGCAAATTCCCAGATTATGAAAAGGTTCTGAAGATTGATAATCCCAATAGCCTGATCATTGATAAAGCTACACTTAGACAGGCAGTAAAGAGGGTCTCGTTGTTGACATCTGAGGAGTTTTTCCGGGTTAAGTTCGAGATCTCATCTGAAAAGATGGTACTCTATTCCGTGAATTCGGAAATGGGAGATGCGACAGAGGTTATCGAAAACCACGAGTATAACGGTTCACCCTTTGCCATCGCTTTTAATTACAAGTTCATCCTTGCTGTACTCAATGTTTTAGAATCGGAGAAAGTTAAGATCAATTTTGGTGAACCGGAAGGTGGGTTTATCAATAATCAGGTGATAATTTACAACGAGCCTGAACCTAAGGACTATCATCCGGTATTTCTCTTGATGCCGCTGAGACTGAAATAATTGGTAATAAGATCAATAGATGTAGTCAATTTCCGTAATTTTGCCCAGCTTTCACTCTCCTTCGACGAGAGAGGGATGGTTTTTTTTGGGAAAAACGGTATTGGCAAAACCAATCTGCTGGAGGCGATCTGTTTTTGTGCTTTTGGTAAATCGTTTCGTTCTCTTAGTGACCTTGACTTGATCAGAATTGAGCAGCCAGCCTTCGGAATTAAAGCAGAATTCGTCTGCAATTCCGAGAGATTCCTTTTTGAAGCCTCCCTTGATCGAAAAAGCCGTAAGCTGATCAAAATCAACAATACCCGGTTAGCTAAAGTCAGTGAACTTTATAAATATCTTAAAGTTGTTTATTTTTCTCAGGAAGATATCAATTTGATAGCAGGTTCTCCGAAAGGAAGAAGGCAATTTTTCGATATGGCAGTTGCTCAAAGCGACTATGCCTATATCAACCGGTTAAAACAATACTATCAGTTTCTCAAACAACGAAATGCCCTTCTGAAAGCTGACTTTTCAACAGCAGAAAAAAGAGCCTGGGATACGAAGTTAATTGAAGCAGCGGTGGTCATTACGAATTCCCGGCTCTCCTATCTGAAAAAGTTGAATCTCGAACTGGAAAGCCATTATCAGAGGATCGGTTATCAGTTTGAGAAAGTCAGGATAGGTTACAATTTTTCCTATCCTTATCGGGAAGGCAAAGAGTTGAGTGAATTGTTGAGCAGTGAGCTGTCCAGATTAGAAAATGAGGAAAAACGTTATCAGAGAACATTGTTAGGTCCCCATCTGGATGATTATCTCTTACAGCTTGATGACCGTTCTATCAATCGTTTCGGATCTCATGGTCAAAAGAGATGTTTTGTTATTGCCGTCAAGCTGGCATTGGCAACCTTGATCGCTTTTTCAGCGAAAGAACCGGCGATCTTGATATTCGATGATGTTTTAGCAGATCTTGATGAGAAGAGAGCGCATTCGATTATCGAATCTTTAGGTAGTAAGAATCAGGTATTTATTGCTACCCCAATTCCCTCGTTGTACAGTTCGATGAACCTTCCCTTCTTTGCAATGGAAGAGGCAGGAAACTAAACATGAAATTCGATAAGAGTATTTTCGGCTGGGTAATGTATGATTTTGCCAACTCCTCTTTTGTTACGATAATAGTTACCGTTATTTATAGTGTCTATTTCCGCAATGTTGTGGTCGGTTCGGAAGAGCTGGGCACTGCACTTTGGGGACGAGCAATGAGTATTTCGATGCTTATGGTCGGTCTTTCAGCACCAATATTCGGTGCCATTGCCGATTATTCCAGATCAAAAAAGAAGTTTTTGTTTATCAATACCTATCTCTGTGTTGCCTTTACCTGTATGCTCTTTTTCGTCAGAGAGGGGGATATTTTCAAGGGAATGCTCTTCTTCATTATCGCAAATTTCGGATACAACAGTGCCAATGTTTTCTATAACTCCTTTTTAAGCGAAATTGCCCCACGAGCTGATATGGGAAAAGTATCGGGCTGGGGCTGGGGAGTTGGTTATGTTGGCGGCTTGCTCTCACTTTTTCTTTCTCTGAGGCTTGTAGCTATCAATGTCAGGCTTGTTTTCCCGGCTATCGGGGTATTCTTTGGACTATTCGCCTTATTCACCTTCTTTTGGCTAAAGGAGTTCCGCAGACCCTCAAAGAGAACGAACTATTTTAGAGTTGCCTACAACAGGATACGGTATTCCTGGCAGAATATCAATAAATTCAAAGAGTTGACCCGTTTCATTATCAGCTACTTTATCTATAATGACGGAATCATTGTTGTTTACACCTTTGCTTCCATCTACGGAGCTACCCGCTTTGGCATGACCCTCCAGCAGTTGACGGTTTATTTTATTATTGCTCAATTTACTTCGATCGCCGGAGCTCTCGGTTTTGGTTATATTATAGATAAAACCGGTTGTAAAAAGACGATAACCATTACTTTGATCATCTGGATTTTTGTTGTCATTGGAGCCCTTTTTTCGCGGAATATCACAGATTACTATATTGTCGGGATGGTTGCCGGAATAGCTATCGGTTCGAGTCAGTCAAGCAGCCGAACAATGCTGGCACTTTTAACTCCCGCAGCAAAAATGACAGAGTTTTTCGGTTTTTATGCTCTGACAGGAAAACTTGCTTCTGTTTTCGGTCCGCTTGTCTATGGCGAAGTTGCCCGGATTACCGGTTCGCAACGCTGGTCTTTACTCGCTGTTCTATCCTTCTTTATCGTGGGAGGCATAATTCTGCAAACCGTTAATGAAACGAAAGGGAAAGAGGTAGCAGAGCAGTGGATAGACGAGTAAAATAGTATAGTAATAACAATCTATTTGACCGCTTAGGAAAGATCAAGCCATAAGCGGACAGCATCAGTGAATCCGTTGTTGAAATTATCAGCAACAAGAGGGTATTTTGCTTTCAGAGCTGAAGGAGCATTAGCCACAACAAAACTGTTGCTGCTCCATTCCAGCAGATCAAGATCATTAAAATCGTTTCCAATAGCCATACTGCTCTTTTTCGTAATGCCGAGTATATCAGTCAGGTGTTGAGCTGCATTTCCTTTTGATACACCGGCTGCATAGATCTCCAGCCAGAGAGAACCTTCTAATAGTGGTGAAGTTGTCTTTATTATTGAAAACTCATTGCTTGCTGAAGCAATCTTATCATAGGAATCCGGAAAGCTCTCCGGAGTTAACATGCAGAGAAACTGCGTTGCCGGGATTTCGGAATGTCGCTTGTGTTCAAAAGGTTGAGCATAATCTGAGTAGATTTTGATTCGGTGTTGAAAGTCAGGAGGGGTAAAATTTCCCGGGTAATAGTAAAAGTAATGACTGTCCGGAATCTCCTGATGAAGCATGAAATTGATTTCTCCCTTTGTCAGGATTTCAGAACAGAGTCGGACAGAATTATTCGGGATATTATTCCGGTAGATGATCTCTTTCTTTTTCCAGTCCATGATACCTGCTCCGGTAGAGAAGATGAGATAATCAATGGGAAAATCATCAGTCAGAATCTTACGGGCTGAGTAAAGATTTCTGCCTGTAGCAACTACTCTGATGATCTTGAGTTCCTGCAGTCTGAGCAGAGTCTCTCTGTTCAGGTCACTCAACGACCCTTGATCAGAAAGGAGTGTTCCGTCAAGATCGGTAAAGAGTATTTTCATAGTTGACCACCATAGGCTTGATTTCTGAAAATATTGAAAAGGAGTAAGCCTGTCAAGTAAGATTTAAGTCCATTCTGCTGAGAATCTTTTTTGATTAACTGCGGAAAGCTGTTATATTTTAGTGTAGCATCTGGCTTGTTTTTCGGCTCAGACGGAGCAGGCTTAACACTCTCTTCTGGGGGAGGATAGAAATGAGTAAAAAGATCAGAGAAAAAATCGATAAGGGATTTTATGAGTTAATAGCTTCACTCTGTTTACTTTTTTTGCTTTTACTGATCACTTCCCGGTCAACGGATGATATTGCAAAACTTTTGCGTTTCCTTATTCTGGTCATCTTTATTTTTGCCGTTTACAAGTTATATATTTGGCTGAAGAAGGAAGATTAAGCATATAGGGCAGCAACTATAAAGAACATCAGTTATCTTCCCGGATAATCGAAGGGCTAAAAGATGATTGACAAAAACCACTCTCATATATAGGTGAAAAAAAATCAAGGAATGTCTATGTACTATCGTAACGAATTGCAGAGATTATTAAAAGAAGAGAAAAATATTGTTAACAGGATGTATCTGAATGAGATCTCATTGCAGCTTCGGAAACTGGAAAAAGAGTTGATCAGATCTCCGGAAGAGGAAGATTACTTTATCTCAGTGGCAGAGGCTTTGACGAACTTCACGGAACAATTGAATAATAATAAATATCAATACAACCGGACAACAAAGAACGGCTTCCGAAAAACTTCTCCGATCCTCTCCCCTATTTATATCAATGATCTGCTCAATTCTCTCTTTGCCAGACAAACAATACTCAGGAATAAGGGCGTCGTTTGGGGAAAGCAGCCTTTTAGCATGAATCTGGAGTTTAATCCCTATAATTTGAGTATCATGGAAAAAAACATGCAATTTGATTATAAGGATTCTCCCATATTCCTGCAGTTAACCCAAAAGATAGATTTTCAGTTCAGAGTCAGTGGAAAACGTACTTTTGAGAAGTATGGAGTGACTCTTCCTCTCTTAATATTTCACACCTTCAAGCATCTCTATGAAGAAGATCTGATCAGGATAGAACACTATGCCGATAAAGCCAAGCAGAGTCTGAATAAAGCCCGAACTATCATTGTCTGTGAAGCAATAGATCCGAGCATTGTACCTGATGTAAAATGCTCGTTTATCGATATTGTTTATATTCTCCGCAAGCAGAAAATCGGCAGCAAAGTGAACCGGATATCTTCAGAGGTCATTAAAGCTGTCTATGATAAGATCAACGAATACCTCTATCAGGGAGAAGATGAAAAGGAGTTGTACGAAAAGATCGGATACATTGATTAGAAAGTGGTTATCGTGAAAAACGCTGCATAAACTGACCGAAAGTAAGAAAAACTGATAAAGGAGACATAGAGTGAAACACTTTTCTTTAGATGATAATCTTCCAGCCAAAAAGTCTTTTATGCCGGGGATAAGAAGAGCTCCCCACAGAGGATTCAGTCTCTCCCCAAAAGATACCGTTTTGGCTTTGAAAAATGCTCTCCGTTATATTCCTCAAAATCTGCAGGCAGAACTTGCTCCCGAATTTCTGGAAGAGTTGCTGACCACAGGAAGGATATACGGTTACCGTTACCGGCCGGAAGGGAATATCAAGGCTAAACCGGTAAATGAATACAAGGGTACTCTCGAAGGGAGAGCTTTACAGGTTATGATCGATAACAACCTTGACTTCGAAGTAGCCCTCTATCCCTATGAACTGGTTACTTACGGGGAAACAGGACAAGTCTTTCAGAACTGGATGCAGTATCAGTTAACCAGGAAGTATTTAGAGCTGATGAAAAGCGATCAGACTTTAGTTATCAGTTCCGGTCACCCTGTTGGTCTGTTCCCCTCTTCCGAGCTTGCCCCCCGGGTTATTTCGACCAACGGTCTGCTTATCGGACAATGGGATAATCCGGAGAACTTCAGAAGATTAGCAGCTCTGGGGGTTACTAATTACGGACAAATGACTGCCGGAGGGTGGATGTATATAGGCCCTCAGGGGATAGTACACGGAACCTTTATCACCCTGCTCAATGCCGGAAGGAAGTACCTGAATATAGCTCCCGACGAAGATTTACACGGAGTACTCTTCGTCTCCTCCGGTTTAGGCGGTATGTCTGGTGCCCAGGCTAAAGCAATAGAGATCTCCGGCGGGATCGGAGTCATAGCTGAAGTTGATAAGAGCAGAATAGAAACCCGGCATTCCCAGGGCTGGGTGGGCAAAGTATCATCAGATCCGGATCAAATCGCCGGATGGATAGATGAATACCGGCGAAACAAGAAACCGGTTTCTATAGCATATCATGGCAATATCGTCGATCTGCTGGAGTATCTTGACCAAAAAGATATTGCTGCAGAGCTGATCTCAGATCAAACTTCTTGCCATGCCGTTTATGAAGGTGGTTATACTCCTGCCGGACTTAGTTTCGAAGAGGGTAGAGAGCTTTTAGCCAGAGATAGCGAAGCTTTCAGACGAAAAGTTGACGAATCCCTGCACCGTCATTACCGAGCCCTGAAGAACCTGACGGCAAAAGGCTCCTTCTTCTGGGATTATGGCAATAGTTTTATGGCTTCGGTGTTTGATGCCGGAGTCAAAGAGATCGCTGCTAATAAAGTCGATACAAATGACGGTTTCATCTGGCCCTCTTATGTAGAAGACATAATGGGACCTATCTGTTTTGATCAGGGCTATGGTCCTTTCCGCTGGGTCTGTTTGAGCGGTAAGGATGAAGATCTGCGAATCACCGACAGAGCTGCGATGGATTGTATTGATCCGCAAAGAAATGCTAATGACCGTGATAACCACCACTGGATAGCATCAGCTGAAGAGAACAAGCTTGTTGTTGGAACAAGAGCGAGAATCCTTTATGCCGATGAAACCGGAAGAGTGAGAATTGCTCTTAAGTTCAATGATCTTGTCCGTCAGGGGATCATTGGTCCTGTTATGCTTGGTCGTGATCATCATGACGTTTCCGGAACCGATTCCCCTTATCGGGAAACAGCTAATATTTATGATGGTAGCAATCTTACGGCTGACATGTCGGTTCACTGCTTTGCCGGCAATGTTGCCCGCGGTATGACTCTGGTTGTCCTCTCCAATGGTGGAGGTGTCGGGATAGGTAGATCGAGTAACGGCGGCAATGGCATAGTCCTTGACGGGAGTGCTCGTATAGATGAAGTTATTAAAAAAGGCCTCTCCTGGGATGTAATGGGGGGAGTGGCAAGACGTGCCTGGGCAAGAAACGAGAATGCTCTTAAGACAGTATCCGAATGGAATGAGCAGAATAGAGAAGCGGGTCATATAACAGAGCCATATCTTCCAGATGAACAGTCTCTTAATGAACTGGTAACAGAGATTTACCCTGCAACCCGGTCAAAATAATAACAGATCAAACTCTGAAGGATATCTCCCTATGACTTTTCGCAATCTCATCCTCCCCTTTTTTGTGCTGATCATTGTTCTTGTCCTCTGGGTCAGTCAGAACCTTTTTAAAGAACAGCGGGTAGAACTACCGCTTCCCCTCCGCTTGACCAATCTCCCGGAAGATAGAGTGGTAACTCATATCGACCCGGATGACTTAGTTCTCTTTGTGGAAGGAAAAGGGATAGAAATCCTCCGTTTCAGCAGGTCGGAATACTATCTTAACATTGATGCCTCTAAACTGCAAGTCGGAAACAATGAGCTTAATGTTACCGAGCAGGATATCTTTCTTTCAGACTCGCAGTTCTATCTGCAGATGAGTTTTTTTCTGAGCACCCAGATTATGGTGAAGGTTGAAACAACAAGTATAAAACAGATACCTGTAACTATAAGATATATGACGATCGACGATGAGAATTTCTTCCGCCTGAGAAACGTTAAGGTTCAACCGCAAAGAGTAGAGATCGTCGGACCGAGCAGTATTGTCGGCAAGTTGACTGAAGTAACAACCGAACCTTTGTCGATGGAGGATGTCAGAGAGACTGACAGGATAAAAGCAGATCTGGAAATTCCGGAAGGAATACTTGGGATTAAACCGGATCTGGTCACTATCAATCTGGAATCACCGGAAATAATTACCAGAACAATCCCTCTGATCAGAATTGATTACCCCGCCGGCAGAATTTCCATGATCATTCCCAATTCCGTAACCATCAAAGTTGAAGGTTTAGCCGAAAGAGTACAGAACCTCCGTCCCCAGACAATATCGGCCTATATAGCAGTTCCGGATGAATTTGAGTACGATTATGCCCCGATACTTTTCCGATTACCGGAAGGGGTAAAGATCATAGAATATACACCCCAAAGAGTACAGATCTTCCGTGACCAGGAAGACTAATGAGAAGAGCAGAGAATTTATGGGAGAGGGCTAATATGAGCACTGGTAATCACGGATTTATGATACTCGCGATAGAGACATCCTGTGATGATACTTCTGTGGCAGTAGTTAATTCAGATTATCAGGTACTGGCTAACCTGACCTCGACGCAGGATATACATCAGCAATTCGGAGGAGTAGTTCCCGAATTAGCTTCCAGAATGCATATAAAATACCTGATGAGCCTCACTAAAGACTGTCTGGAAAAAGCCGGTGTTACCTTTGCTGAGATCGATGCCCTGGCTGTAGCAGTCAATCCGGGCTTGATAGGAAGTCTGCTTGTCGGAACATCCTTCGCCAAGAGCTTAGCTTACAGTCTGAATAAGCCACTGATAGCTGTTAATCACATGCTCGGACATGTCTATGCCAATAAGATCACTCATCCCCATCTTATCCCTCCATTTTTAGCACTTGTAGTTTCCGGCGGGCACACCGAACTGGTTAATTTTCTTTCGGCAAAAGATTTTAAAATTATCGGCAGAACACAGGATGATGCTGCCGGAGAGGCTTTTGACAAAGTCGCAAAACTTCTCGGATTAGGTTATCCGGGCGGACCGATCATCGATAAGATCTCCCGGGATGGGAATCCGGAATTTGTAGAATTTCCCAGAGCTATGAAGCAAAAAGATAATTATGACTTCAGTTTCAGCGGCTTGAAGACAGCTATTTTGAATTATTTGAACAGTAACAGTCAGGAATTTATCACGAAACATCGCAATGATATTGCCGCCTCTGTTCAGCAGGCAATTATCGAACCTTTAGTTACCAAGACTATCCGTTTTGCCCGCAAGAACAATATCAGATATATCGTTATGGCAGGTGGTGTTTCGGCAAATTCCCTGTTACGAAAGATGATGCAGGAAGAGACTGCTAAGATCTCTGCGAAACTCTTCTACCCACCCCTCTCCTATTGTATGGATAATGCTGCTATGATAGGAGCCGCTGCCGTCGAGAAATTTCTGCACAAGGAATTTGCCGGCTTAGATCTTAATCCTTTTCCGACCAAAGGCTTACGCTTAGTTTAAAAAGGTTCGCCAATCTCTGCCGGGCAGCAGCCTCCATCAGTATCTCAATTCATCAGGATCATCTTCCGGGTAGAAAGATATGATTCGGTCTTTATTCGATAGAAATAAATACCGCTCCCGACCTGACTGTTAAGGATATAACTCTCGAAATTCGCTGACTGACTAATTTTACCGGTCAGAAAAAGACTAACCTCGGCCATCAACTGCTATAGAAGTCCGTAACAAAAACTCGTACTGCCTGCTCTTATTGCCCTGCTAATGCTTTAAAAAAATAGGATAAAGCCTAGCATGCAACGACCGAATAGAATGAGAGAATTACGAATCCGGCTAAAACACCAAGAGCTCCTGCTAACCACCAGGGTGTTTTAGGAGCAAGCTTTTTAAATGTACCTACCGGATTGAGCTGGCTCTCTCTCCCCAGAGTCAATTCAGTAATCATCATCGGGAAACTGATCAGAACTACCGCGACCAGATAAATAAAAACAAAGGCTGCTCCCCCATTTGTACCTACTACATAAGGAAAACGCCAGATATTACCAAGACCAACAGCCGAACCGGCGGCTGCTAACAAAAATCCAAAAGTAGATTTCCAATTTCCCCGAACGAACTGATCATCTATCATCTTAAAAACCTTCTCTCAACGAATTTTTTCCTTACTTAGACAAAAAAGAGGGTTCTTTTTCATTCTGTCAAAGAAAAAAATGAACTACACATCTTGATTCCATTAGAGAATGTCTTTATATTTTCGATCGCTACTCCAGAGGATTTTGCTTCTGAGCGGTATTATCGTTTAGTTCAATCCAGGTCAGGAAGAATATTCAAAAGTAAATCATTTAAATTACGGAGACTCTGCCATAAAGACGGTGAGTAAAAATGACTTCACAAAAACAGGAAGGTGGAAAAACTTGCTAATGAGGTTAATATGGCTATAAATAGAGATAAACAAGTTTCCGGGAAGAATTATTCTTCCGGTTTTGAAAAAAAAATACTAACATTCGAAGAGCTCGCTGGAAAAGTTAATGTATTACTTTCCGATAAGAAGAAGATCGTTTTTACCAATGGCTGTTTTGATGTTCTGCATGCCGGACATGTCAGATATCTCAATGATGCCAGGAGCCTGGGGGATATTTTAATCGTCGGAGTGAACAGTGACCGATCGGTAAGAAGACTAAAAGGGAAGGAACGTCCCATTAATGATCTGGAAAACCGCCTAACAGTCCTTTCTGCCCTGGTGATGATCGATTATCTTGTAGTATTTGAAGAAGATACACCATATAATCTCATAAAACACATTAAACCGGCAGTTCTGGTAAAGGGGGGTGACTGGGAGGTTGCTGATATTGTTGGCTCGGATGTTGTTCTTGCTGCCGGAGGCGAGGTAAAGAGTCTTCCCTTTTATGCGGGTAATTCCAGCAGTTTGATCATCGAAAGACTTAAAGAACTTTCATGATCAGGATATATCTTTAGCAGTGTGTTCAATTAGTCAAATTAAAAGCAATTTTTTAAAAGCAATGTTATTTTTCAAGGTGAATAAGAGAGAAGAGGGATCAAATGGGAGATATTGAGCAGTTAGAAGATGAGATAGCGGTTATCAAAGAGGTTAATGACGATGAGGTTTTACTACAGGTTGAAAGAAAGGGTGCCTGTAAATCCTGTGGTTTGAATATGCTCTGTATGGGAAGAGAGAACAGAGTTGAATTCCGTCTGAAGAAGACGATCCCTCTGAAACCCGGAGACAGGGTAAGATTGGAGATAAAACCGGCATCCCGTATGATTTCTTCCTTTCTTATCTTTATCTTTCCGATCCTCAATATGGTGCTTTTTTTTGTCTTAGCCCGTTATTTATTCAGGTTTTCTGAAAATGCAGCGATCTTTATATCGTTGGCAGGGCTTTTATTTAGCGGAGTAGTCATCAAGATAGTTGATAATAAATATGCTGATAAGATCAGTGTAGTAATAGTGGAGAAACTGGAAAATGAAAATTCACTTGAATGAGATGGTTTTTTATGGTTATCATGGCGTGCACCCTGAAGAGAGAACGCTCGGGCAGAGGTTTATTGTTAATCTGACAGTCGAAACAGCAGGAGAAGGAGACAAATTGATCCATCATATCGGGGATACAGTTGACTATACAAAGATATATGCGGAAGTCAAGCATACGATGGAAAAGAAGCAATTCCATCTGCTGGAAGACTGTGCAAATGAGATTTTGGATACGGTACTGAACAACTTCCCCAAGCTCAGATCTGCCGAAGTCAGGATCAAAAAACCATCAGTGCCGATCAACGGTTCTTTAGGATCAGTTGAGATCGAAATGTTAAGAGGAAAGTAGATGGAAGTTTATCTCTCTCTCGGTTCGAATATTGGCAACCGTCTGCTGATTATCAGATCAGCATTGGAAAGAATCGGAGAAAACCCATTCTTTTCGGATATTGTTGTCAGCCGGCTTTATTTAACGGAGGCTATTGGTTTTTTCAACCAGAGAGACTTTATGAATTGTGCCCTGAGACTGGAGACAGAGCTCTCTGCTCAGGAGCTGCTGCGGGAGATAAATAAAATCGAAGAGGAATTCGGCAGAAGAAGAGAGATAAAGTGGGGACCACGGACACTCGATATCGATATCATCTTCTACGGAGACCGGATAGTTCAGGAGCCTGAACTTATAATTCCCCATCCGGAGATGCACAAAAGAAGATTTGTCCTGCAGCCTTTGACGGAACTCTGTCCCGGTTTTATTCATCCGGTTCTGAAGAGAACGATCAAGATCTTATACCAGAGATATTGTGAAGATTTTGCCGTCTCAGAAGATTACAGACATTTTTTGCTTGAAAGAGAACAGCTCTGAGAATTTATGGTTCTTGAGAATAAAAAGGAAAAACCGGAGGACGACAATGAATAAAACGGGAGCTATAATTCTTGCTGCCGGAAAAGGTACCCGGATGAAAGCGGAAAAGGCTAAGGTCGTATTTAAATTAGCCGAAAAAGAGATGATCAGAAGAGTAAGCGAAACAGCTCTCAGAATAGACTGCGATCCTGTCGGAGTGGTGGTTGGGTATAAAAAGGAGACTGTTATGGCTGCTATCCCTGCTGACGAGAGGATATCCTTCATTGAACAGAAAGAACAGAACGGTACCGGACATGCTGTTATGGTATGTGCCGAGCTGTTCAAAGATTTTGAGGGTGATCTGCTGATCCTCTGCGGTGATATTCCTCTGCTCAGCGAAGAGACCTTACAGCGGCTGCTCTCAACCCACCGGGAAAATGAAGCAGCCTGTACCGTCCTGACTATTAAGTTGGAGGATCCGGCTTCCTACGGCAGAATAATTCGTGACGGCAACGATCAGGTGGTGAAGATCGTCGAGTACAAAGACGCAACTCTGCAGGAAAAGGAGATAGACGAAATCAATACAGGAATTTACTGTTTTGACAGCAAGCTGCTTTTCTCCTCTCTACACAAGATAGATAACAACAATAATCAGCAGGAATATTACCTGACCGATACTCTGGGGATTTTAAACGGTATGGGGAAAAAGGTCATTGGTCTGGTCACCCGGCAGGCAGCAGAAGTTACCGGGATCAATTCCCAAATAGAACTGTCTCAGCTGGAGGATGAACTCTACGCCAGAATAAAGGACTATTGGCTGACGAACGGAGTAACCATAGAAAACCCGGCTTCGGTAATCATCGGCGAGGATGTCGAATTGCAACCCGAAGTAGAGATAGGAGCAGGAGTCATTATCAAGGGGAAAACAAGGATTTCCCGGGGAGCAGTAATAGGTGCCTACAGTTATCTTGAAGATGCCCGGATCGGAGAAGGTGCTGTCTTAAAAGGTTTTAACATTGTGAAAGGGGCTGAGATCGAAACCGGTTCTCTTCTTTCTTATCAGGAGATGTGGTTGAATGACTAAGAATCTCTATTCACCCTGGCGTTATGAATATCTGATGGCAGAAAAACCAGAAGGATGCATTTTCTGCATCAGTCCGAAGGACGATGAAGAAAGACTTGTTCTCTGGCGGAGTGAGCACTGTTTTGTGATCATGAACCTCTACCCCTACAATAACGGGCATATTATGGTCGTAGCGAACAGGCATGTGGGGAAACTGAATGAGCTGAAAACGGATGAGATGCAAGATCTCTTCTCTACTGTGCAGCTCTGTGAAAGAGTTTTGGAGCAACGTTATCAAACAGACGGTTTGAATATTGGTATTAATATCGGTAAAGCAGCGGGAGCCGGTATTGCAGATCATCTTCATATTCATCTCGTTCCCCGCTGGTTCGGAGACTCCAATTTCATGTCTGTTGCTGCAGAGATCCGGGTTATACCCGAAGATTTCCGACAGGCATATAAAATGCTGAAAGAATGTTTCCTTGCTTGTGTTTCTGAAGAATAACCTTCTCCTCCCCTTATGGAGAGCAGTAAGAGCATATTACCGGATAGGTTATGTCCTGTTTTTACTCTCATTCATGTTACTCTCCTGCGAGCAGGAAAATGTTCAGGAAGAAGAGATACTTCCTGCGATCAGGATCAGAATACTCAATGGCTGCGGACACCGTAATGCAGCAGCAGATTACAGAAGTTACCTGATAGACTATAATGTTGATGTTATCGGGGTGGGTAATACCGGTAAATATATCTATAACCGGTCGATCATAGTCGTCAAGAGAGATGACGGACAAGATTTGGAAAGGCTGATGCGCTATACAGGGATAACAAGGAGAGTATTTGCCCTAAACCCACAAACAGATGAGTCTTTCCAGATAATACTTGGAAAAGATTTCAGAGAATATATGAAACAATAGTTTTAAAGCTGATTTATTATAACTAAAGTAAGTTAAGGAGAAACATGGAAGAGTTGAAGGAAAAAGTCAGAAATCTGAAGGAGTGGATGGCTGCCAAAAAGGGTGAAGATATTGTTGAGATCGAGGTGAGCGATAAGTCTTCCTTTACCGATTATTTTCTTATCTGCAGCGGTAAGGGAGAAGTTCATACCAAAGCTATCGCCAATCATCTAATCAATAAAGCAAAAGAAAGCAAAATCTTTTTAATGGGGTCGGAAGGTATGACTAATGCCAGATGGATACTTCTCGACTTCTCAGATGTGGTAGTTCACATCTTTGACGCTCCCCTCCGAGAGTATTATCAACTCGAAGACTTATGGGAGAAGATGCCGGTCAGAAAAAACGATTAAGGGTGGAACCTCTATTATGATAAAAGAAATCATTATTAAAGATTTGCAGCAAGCCTGGAAGAAACTCGGCTTTGAGTATTCGGATAAGTATTATGTCGAAGTACCGAAAAATCCCGAATTCGGTGATTTTTCTACTAATGCAGCTCTGGTCAATGCCCGTAGAAATTCAATAAATTCCAAAGTAATGGCTCAGCAGATAGCAGACTATCTGAGCAAAAAAAGAAACTATAAAGCGGTGAAGACAGCCGGAAACGGGTTTATCAATTTCGAAATCGCCCCAAGTTTGTATTACAAGGCTTTGAAAGAGATGTCCGCTCAGGGGAAAAGTTACGGAAGAAGCGATTTCGGTCAGGGAAAAAAGGTCTTGATTGAATTTGTCAGTGCTAATCCGACAGGACCCCTTAATGTTGTAAATGCCCGGGCTGCCGCTTTTGGTGACATACTCTACCGTGTGATGAATTACGCCGGTTTTCTTGCTAAACGTGAATTCTATATCAATGATGCCGGAAATCAGGTCGATGTACTGGCAGAATCACTGGAGATGCGTTACCGTGAAGTCGTCGGAGAAAAGATCGAAGAGATGCCGATCGGTACTTACCAGGGCGAATACATTATTGAGCTTGCCCTGAAGCTGAAAGCCAAAGAAGGCACGAAAGTCATGCACTATACCGAAGCCGATAAACTGGAAAAAATGAAGAATTTTGCGCTGGAAGAGATACATCAGATGCAACGAGAGAGTCTGGAACGGTTCGGAGTGGAATTTGACAGTTGGGTTTCCGAAAAGATCCTCCGTTCCCAGGGGGTGATCGAAGAAGTTCTCAGTTATCTTGCCGAAGCCGATTGTACCTATGAAAACGAAGATGCTATCTGGTTTTCATCTTCGAAATTCGGTGATGAGAAAGATCGTGTTTTGATGAAATCGGATGGTGAGATAACCTATTTCGTTCCGGACTTAGCTTATCATCTGACTAAATATCACCGCGGATTTGATTATATGATAGACGTGCTCGGTCCTGACCATCACGGTTATGTTCCGCGACTGAAAGCCGCAATTAGAGCTCTTAAGCTTGATGAGAATATGATCGAGATAGTTTTCTTGCAGCAGGTGAACCTCTATGAAGGGGGCGAGAAGGTTAAGATGTCCAAAAGGACAGGCAACATAATTACTATGGATGAATTGGTCAATGAGGTAGGTGTTGATGCAGCCCGCTTCTTCTTTCTGGAAAAGAAACCGAGTGCCCATCTGAATTTTGATCTGGAACTGGCAAAGAAGAAGACGAATGAGAATCCTGTATATTACTGCCAGTACGCCCATGCCCGGATCTGCAGTGTCCTGAAAAAGGCGAAGAAAGAGAAACTCTCTTTGAAGAATTTTCAGGATTCCGATTTGAAGAAACTGAAGCAGGATGAAGAGATGGCGATCATCAAGAAGCTGGTCGATTTCCCTGACTTGATCATCAACATTGCCGAAACACGGGAACCGCACAGACTCGCTTTTTATACTTATGATGTAGCCTCACTCTTTCATAAGTATTATCAGAAATACCAGATCGTCAACCCGCAGCATCCGGAATTATCAAGAGCCCGGTTATTCCTGATAACCGAGATCAAGAAGGTTCTGGCAATTGCTTTCGAACTGATGGGAATAACAGCTCCCGACAAAATGACCAGGAAAGACGAAAAGGGAGAAAAGAAGGGAAAAGGCAGAAAGGATACTGTTATAGAAAAAAAAGAAGAAGTAAAAGAAGAGAGGAAGATTAAGACCAAAGCTCCGAAAAAGACGGGAAAAATACCAGAGAAAAAATCCCTAAAATCCCCAAAAGAAAAGCCTCCCAAAGCAGGGAAAACAGCTTCCCCGGAAAGCAAAACCAAAACCAAAAACAAGCCGGTGAAAGTAAAAACTCCTGCTGAGAAAACTACCGGTAAAGCTCGGAAAAGGAAGACGGATTCAGAGCCTGAAACCACAAAAACCACCCAGTCATTAAAAGAGGTAAAAGAAGAGAAAGCGCTGAAATCAACGAAAAGGGAAAAAGCCTTGATGCAGGAAACTAAAAGAAGAGCTGCACCCAAAAAGAAGGTGAAAACGGCTGCTTCCCGCGATCAATCTGCCAAACCTGCAACCCGGAAAAGGGATAAGAAGCAGGATAAAACTCCCTTGAAGCGAGTGCAGAAAGTTAAATCTTCCTCAGCTGATAAACCGGTAAAAGCAAAGAGACAAGCGACTGAAGAGAAGAAAGAAACCAAGAAAACACCGGCTAAGAAGTCTTCAATTAAAGAGAATAAAGGTAGCGGCAATAAAAAATGAGCAAGGTCATTATTATCTCCGATACTCATCAAAATCAACGTCTGCTCAGAACGGTACTGCAACGGGAGATGCCCGTTGCTGAATATGTCTTTCATCTTGGTGATAATTACGAAGATCTCGATGAAAACGAGGATCTGCTCGCCGGTAAAAAGATCGTTAAGGTACCCGGGATCTTTCATCCTCAGTATCTGGACGGTTCCATCCCAGCTATTCAGAGAGTCTCCATTAAGAACTGGGAATTTCTGCTTACTCATAATATCGATGATATCCCTGAGATCATTCCGGATCATCAGATCTTTCTCTATGGTCATACTCACCGCCTGGATTTTCAGAGAGCCGATAATCAATACTATCTCAA
Source organism: uncultured Candidatus Cloacimonadota bacterium (assembly GCA_964464175.1). Lineage (GTDB taxonomy): Bacteria > Cloacimonadota > Cloacimonadia > Cloacimonadales > JAJBBL01 > CAYXFD01. The sequence goes on from CAYXFD010000016.1 coordinate 49,827, forward strand.
CCCGGGTCATTTAAAAGATGAATGGGATAAAGACAGACCGGCTTCCTATGCCCTATTGGATGTTGATCTCGACCAAATTGCCGTCCTCTTTAAAGATAAAAACGGAACCGTGATCCAGAAGAATATTATCCATCGCTACGAGTAGCTAAACAATTTTCACTTTATTCTCTTGTTCTGAGTGAAACAACTTCTGTTCACCGGAGTTAAAGACTGTGTGCAGAAAGCGGCACTCAGTCCGATGTGCTGATTCAACGGTAGAACCGGTTCTGCATGTTTTGAGATCCTGAGTTAACAAGATAGATACAGGGTACATTTATCATTCGGAGGAATTAATGAATATTGAAGAACTCAATGAAAGGATTTACACCAAAAGCCAGGTTATCGAGGAAATACAGAAAGAAGTAAAAAAGGTAATAGTTGGACAGGACTACATGATCCGGCGAATCTTTATCGGTCTTCTGGCAAACGGGCATCTTCTTCTGGAAGGGGTGCCGGGATTAGCAAAGACCTTAGCCGTCAACACAGTGTCCCAGACCTTCCGGGCAGCTTTCCGAAGGATCCAGTTTACCCCTGATCTGCTTCCGGCAGATTTGACCGGGACGATGATCTATAATCAAAAAACTTCCGAGTTTTATCCGAAAAAGGGACCGGTATTTGCCAATTTCATCCTGGCAGATGAAATCAACCGAGCCCCGGCAAAGGTGCAGTCAGCACTACTGGAAGCTATGCAGGAAAAGACGGTTACTATCAGTGACCAGACTTATGAACTGCCCAAGCCTTTTCTGGTAATGGCTACTCAAAACCCGCTGGAGCAGGAAGGCACCTACCCCCTGCCTGAAGCCCAGGTTGACCGTTTTATGCTAAAATTGATCATTCAATATCCGGAGCGGGCTGAGGAAAAACTGATCATGGAAAGGATGGTACCTGACAAGCCGATCAAGGTTAATCCGGTTATAACACCAGATCAGATACTCTCCCTCAGAGAAGATGTAAAGGATATTTATATGGAAGAGAAGATCCGGGAGTATATTCTCGATCTGGTCTTTGCGACCCGGGAGCCGGAAAAATATCCGAAATTAAAGGAATTGAAGAACCTCATTGAATACGGAGCTTCTCCGAGAGCGACAATCTACCTTGCCCAGGCGGCCAAGGCAAATGCCTTTCTGGAAAGAAGAGGTTATGTAACTCCGGATGATATCAAAGCTATCGGAAAAGATATCCTCAGACACCGGATTATCCTTACTTATGAAGCTGAAGCCGAACAAATAGATCAGGACGAGATTGTTGACCGTCTTTTTGATGAAATCGAAGTTCCCTGATAACTGAATATTCTATTCCCTTTTCTCAAGGAAGAGGTGAATAAGAGAGCGATTCTGCCAATAAATATGGATACAACTGAAATACTCAAACGCATCCGCAAGATAGAGATCTCCACCCGGAATATTGTTAACGAGATTTTTTCGGGAGAGTACCACAGTCTTTTTAAGGGACAGGGGCTGGAATTCTCGGAAGTCAGAGACTATCAGCCGGGAGACAGTTACAAACAGATAGATTGGAATGTCTCTGCCAGAATGGGACACCCCTATATCAAGATATTCTCCGAAACAAGAGAGCTGAATGTTATCTTTGTCGTAGATTGCAGTGCTTCTACCCTCTTTGGCACCTACAAATATCTCAAGTCCGAATTTGTCACAGAAATCACGGCAGTCCTCGCCTTCTCGGCAATAACCAACAACGACAAAGTCGGTTTACTTCTCTTTTCTGATATGATTGAGAAGTATATCCCGCCCCGTAAAGGGAAAAAAACCGCTCTTCGTATTCTGAGGGAAGTTCTCTATTACCGGCCGGAATCGAAAGGGACGAAACTCTCCCAGGCAGTGCGCTATCTCTACCGTCTCCTCAATAAAAAGAGTATTATCTTCATCCTTTCCGATTTCTACGACAGCGACTATGATGAAGATCTGAAGATCTTAGCCAAAAAACATGATGTGGTAGCCATCCAGGTTATTGATAATGCTGAATTGGAATTGCCCCGCCTCGGTCTTTTGCATCTCTCTGATCCGGAAACAGGGAAAACCTTTACCGTCAATTCTTTCAGTAAAAGGATACGAAATGAATTCAGTAAAAAAACGGCAGCCAGGCAGATGGAGATCATGGAGAGATTCAAGAAAATGAGAGTCGATCTAATCACTCTCAAGACTGGGGATAATTATGTAACCGAACTGATGAAGTTTTTCAAGAAAAGGATTAAAAGAAGGAACCGTTAGAAAACCTATGTCGGAAAACATCAAAAAAAACCTCAAGAAACTGTCAGTATCTGTTGTTGCAGGAGTTGTCCTCTTCATATTGTTATCTCTGATCTTCACGGCTCTTTTCGCTCTCCCTGCTGTTGAACCCCGGCTGGAACAGGAAGTTATAAAACCCGAAGGACTCTATATAGGAACCCCTTTTCAACTAAAAGTTCTCATTACCACCGGGATCGACCAGGAGGTATATCATCCGGTCAAAGACACAATTGATGTTTTTGCCGTTATTGGGACAGAAAAGAGAATCATTCCCGCCACAGATAAGAATATTACCCAGATAACTTACCGTTTAGCTCCATTCGAGACCGGAGAGGTAAGACTTCCCCCTCTGGAATTCGAATTATTCGACACCCAAAATAATGAGATTACGATTATCAGATCCTTACCGGTTGATTTACAAATAATCTCCGTTTTGTCCGAAACAGAACCTGATCTGAATCTAAAAGATATTGCCTCTCCCTTGCGAATTGGTTTTGGCTTCTGGGATTATTTTCTCCCGGCTCTTTTGCTTGTTTTGCTGATCATAGCAGGATATCTCTTCTGGAAAAGACTGAGAAAGAGAGATGATCCCCTAACCGCTGAAGCTGAGACTGATAAACGTCCTCCCTATCAAAAAGCACTGCAGCTGCTCGAGCTGTTGAAAAACAGAAGACTGTTAGAAAAAGGGGGATATCTCGAATACTATTTCCAGCTCTCCCATATCTTCAGATTCTTCCTGGAAGACCATTACAAGTTCAATGCTGTGGAAATGACCGGCAGCGAGATCAAAGACTGTATCAGAGATTTTCCGCATAAGGAAAGGTTAGAGATCAACAAATTCCTGACCGAGACGGAGCTGGTGAAGTATGCCCGTTTTGTACCACCGGTCAGCCAGGCTCTGAAGCAGACAGAGTGGCTGGAACAATATTTCAGGTCTTTTGCCCGAAGAGAGCTTAACGAAAATGAAGGTCTAAGGAACGAGAACTCACAGGAAAACCAAAACTTAACCACTGAACTTACCAATGAAACAGAAGGCCGAGTTTCCGGAGAAGAAAAAACAGAAAAGGAGAACCATTGATGTTTGAATTTGCTCACCAGCATCTCCTTTGGCTTCTGCTGATTATTCCTCTTCTCTGGCTGTATGAACTGCTTTTTAAGAATAAAAAGAGGATCAGACTCAATTACAGCCGTATCGATATAATTCAGAGTTGCTCCGGACACAGCAGTTTGCTCCGATTTTTACCTCTCCTTATGAGAACTCTGCTGCTCTCCGCTCTGATCATTGCTCTGGCTCAGCCAAGACTGAAAGAGAGGCAGGAGATCGTTCGCGGCAGGGGAATCGATATCATCATCTCACTTGATGTCAGCGGCAGTATGCAGGCATTGGACTTCAAACCGGAAAACCGCCTGGAAGCTGCAAAACAGGTTGCTGTGGAATTCCTGGATAAGAGATTAAACGACAGGATCGGTATTGTTGTTTTTGCCCCTAATGCCTTTACCCTCTGTCCCCTGACCAATGATTACGGTCTTTTAAGGCATGTTATCTCCGGGATCGATTTCCCGGAAGATTCTTCCGGAACGGCTATCGGAATGGGGATTGCTACTGCTGTAGCCAGATTAAAGGATTCAGATGCCGATTCAAAAGTCATTATCCTGGTAACAGACGGTTTGAACAATACGGGAGAGATAGATCCCATTACGGCAGCTCATCTTGCTGCCACTTACGGTATTCGGATATACCCTGTCGGTATCGGAACTGACAAAATGGTCGATTTCCCTTTTCAACACCCGTTGTATGGGACTCAATACCGAAAAGTAAAGATAGATTATGATATGGACACTTTACATGAGATAGCCCGCCTAACCGGAGTAAACAGAGCCTGGGAAGCTGAAGACACTACTGAATTCAGCCGGGTACTTGCTGAGATAGATTCCCTGGAAAAGAGTGAATTTGAGATCGAGCACTATTACCGCTATACCGAGATATTCCACTGGTTTCTCTTACTGGCATTAGTTATGCTTCTGCTTGAGTATCTCTACCGGACACTTCTACATGTCGAATTTCCCTAAAGTGAGGAACATAAAATGAATTGGGCTGCTCCGAACTATCTCTATCTTCTCTTAGCTGTTCCGCTACTCCTGCTCCTTCTCGGGTTGAGCGGATATTGGCAGAGAAAGAGATTCAGAAAATTCGCTGAAGAGCGTTTTTTCGCCTTCTATTTAGCGGAATATTCCCGTTTTCACTGGATAATGAAACATATACTTCTTATCTTCGCCCTGATCTTTCTCATCGTCGCTGCAGCCAGACCACGCTGGGGGCAGGATGTCCAGATAATAGCCAAAGAGGGTTTGGATATAGCGATCTGTATCGATACTTCCAAATCAATGGAGGCTGCCGATATCAAACCAAACCGCTTTCAACGGGCTATTGATCATATTTCTCTCTTCATCGATGAGCTTCAGGGTGACCGGATAGCCCTTATCCCTTTTGCCGGTGAGAGTTTTGTCCAACTCCCTCTTACCGATGATTACCAGGCAGCTAAGATGTTTCTTAATCTACTGGATACTGATATTATCCCGGTACCCGGCACAAACATAGGCTATGCTCTGGAAACAGCTGCCAATACTTTTAAAGATCCCGAAAAAAACAGGATCATCATCTTGATAAGTGACGGTGAGGATCTCGGAGGGAAAGGGGTTTCCGAAGCAACCCGGATAGCGGAAGAGGGTGTTGTTGTCTATACTCTTGGAGTTGGTTCGACCGAAGGGAGTCCTATTCCCCTTAGAACTTCCCAGGAGAATATCGAATACGCCAAAGACGATGCCGGTAATGTAGTTATCTCAAGACTCGATGCCGATACTCTGACCCGTATTGCTCAGGCAGCCGGTGGGAGATTCTATCAGGTAACCCCTCATCAGTCTGAGATCTATGAGATACTGAGAGAGATCGAAACCTTAGAAAGAGATAAGTATGAGTCGCGGGAATACGTCCGGCAAAAAGAACGTTACCACTACTTCGCCTTTCTCGCTCTCTTACTGATATTGCTGGAAACAATGATCATCTATAAAAGAAAAGTAGTCCGGGAGAAAAATATATGACCCCGGTTCCGGTTTTCTCTAATGAAACTTATGAAAGCAGGGAGAGTGTATGATTAGATATATCATGATAATAATCTGCTTCGTTATCGTATCATCTTTGACAGCAGTCAACCTGACCTATGATAAAGTACTTCGTAACCTGCGGGGGATAAGATCCTATGAAAACCAGGATTTTGAAGAAGCACGCCGCAATTTTGAAGAGAATGTCATTAATCATCCCGGAGAAGGTGCCTTACATCTTAATTTAGGTAATAGTCACTTCCGGGAAGGGAATCTGGATGCTGCTCTTACTGAATATCTCAGAGCCCTTAGAGATGAAGATTTTACTGACAGATCAAACGCATATCAAAATATCGGTAATGCCCTGTTCGAACAGCAAAAATATAAAGAAGCCTTAGAGAGTTTCAGGAATGCTGTCATTACAGACCCTGAAAATGAGGATGCCCGTTATAATTATGAGTTGACGAGATTAATGCTTCAGGAAATGTCCGAAGAGACACAACAGCAGCCTCTTTCAGGTGACGGAGATGATGAAGAGGAAGAAGAGCAGCAGCAGCAGGAACAGAGGGCTGATGCCCAGCCTGATGACTCCGAAGGAGAAGAGGAAGCAGAAGTAACTCAACGGGAAGAAGGTGAAGGAGATCAACCGCAGGAGAGTGATCCTGATCGGGAAAGAGAATTGCAGGAAGCTGAAGATATCCTGAGAACCCTGATGGCCCGGGAACGGGAGTTACTGGAAGAAGAACGGGAAAAACAGAGAGAAGCACAAAAACTGCGCGGAAAATTCTGGTAATATTACAGATATTATTGCGGGAATAACCGTTATCAAAGAATAGTAAGTTCAAATGACTCTGACGTAGTTTGGAATCTAATGATGATAAAAAAAGAGGTACGGAATTGAATAAGAATCTTATCTGGCTGATAGTCTTATTTGTCCTGATGGCAACTAACCTAAGGGCAGGAGAACTCTCCGTGACCGGTTATGTTGACCGGACAACTATCGGACAGAATGAGCAGCTCCGGTTTACTATTGAGGTATCCGGAAGTGATGCCGGAAAGATCGCTCAGCCTGAACTGCCGGAGATCTCCGGATTCCGGAACATAGGTTCTTCTACTTCCTCTTCCTCTTCCTTTTCTATCGTCAACGGAAAGATGACCAGTTCGGTTACCAGAAGCTATGTCTATACTCTTGTTCCGGAAGCAGCAGGAACCTTTCTCATCCCACCCGTTTCCATCCAATTCGAAGATAAGACCCTGGTCACTGATCCGATAAGAATCACCGTTACAGAAGGAACAACCCAACCTCCCCCTCAGACAGGAAGACAAAGGGGCTCGGAACCGGAACCGGATGAAAATCAAATAAGTGATAATCTCTTTCTCCGGGCTGAACTATCAAAGACAAATGTTGTCCGGGGAGAACCGGTTATCCTGAATTACCGGCTCTACAGCAGATACGATCTGGCTAATCTCTCTTATGTTAATGAGCCGAATTTTGTCGGTTTCTGGAAGGATGATATCTTTTTCGCCAACAGGATGAATTTCTCCAGAACTACTTATCAGGGAATGTCATTCAATGTTATGACCCTGCGAAGAGTCGTTCTCTATCCTAATCAGAGCGGTACCCTGACCGTTCCACCCCTGGAGATCAATACTGATATTATTATCAGACCCCGTACGTTCTTTGACTTTGACCGGACACGCAAAGTCAATCTCGCCAGTCAGCCAGTATCAGTTACCGTCAGTGAACTGCCGGCAGCAGGAAAGCCTGAATCATTCACGGGAGCCGTCGGTTCTTTCCGGCTTACTTCCCGAATCAGTGAATCAGAGCTGACGGCAGGAGATACCTTTACCTATACGGTAGAGATCTCCGGTAACGGTAATTTCAAGCATTTCGATCCTCCCTCTTTTCCCGCTTTACCGGTTCTCCGGCAGATAGATCCTGAGGTAGTGATCGAAACACAGCCGGAGGGTAATCTGATCAAAGGGGAAAAAACCATCCGCTACCCTGTAATAGCCAGAGAAGAGGGCGAACATACGATACCACCTCTCGTTTTCAGTTATTACGACCCACAGACAAAAACCTACCGTACACTTGAAACACCTTCTGTTAAGCTGTCGGTCAAGCCTTCGGAGTTTGTTCCCCTACCTCATACAGTAGCTCAACAAGACGTCGTAGCGGAAGGAACGGACATCTACTATATATACCGCTCCACAGAGCTCGATTCAATCTCCTTCATTCATCAAACGAGATGGTATTGGCTGTTATGGCTGCTTGTTATTCTTACCCTGCCCGCAGCTCTATATTATCGCCTGGAACAGAATAAGCTGGCTGGTGACGTTAATTATATCCGCCAGAAACAGGCTGGCAGGATACTCCGGAAATATCTGCATAAAGCCGCAGAAGCTGCCAAAAATGGTGATAACGAATTTTATTCCTTTGTCTCAACAGGCTTACAAAACTATCTAACCGATAAATTAAAAATATCCCGCGGGAGCACGACTGATAAGATCCTTGCTGAAATGCAGAAGAGTAAGTTTTCACCGGAAATAATCGAAAAAGTAAGAAGTATTGTCAACCGCTCTTTGGAAGCCCGTTTTATGCCGGGAGGATATGATCCGGGAAAAGTTGCCCGGGATTATGAAGATGTTAAAGACCTTGTTTCCCGTATCAGCCGGTAGAAGAGAGCCTGAGGAATGAATATGTTTTTCGGAATTAAATCATCAGAGATGAGAATTAACAACAGCAGCCATGCTTTGCCAATTGAAAATAGTTCTCCGGCAGCATACCGGAATGACCGGCTGGTCTATGGAAAGCTGATAAGAACTCTGCCCTTTCTTCTCTTATTCTTTCTTTTTCAGACCCCCCTCTTTTCCTTTCCCACGAATGAGGAGATATTTGAAAGAGGGGTTACCGCGTATGAGGAGCGAAATTTTGAGTTAGCATTGCAGTCTTTTCTCCATCTGGAAACCGAAGGTATTGTCAATGCCGAGTTGTTCTACAATATCGGAAATACCTATTTTCGCCTCGATAAACTCGGCTATGCCGTCCTCTATTATAAAAAAGGATTGAAGATCCAGCCCCAAAATAAGCTGCTGCAGAACAACCTCAACTACCTCCTCTCCCTCACTCAGGACAGACAGACCCGGGAAGCGGACAATCCCTTCCTGGCTATTTTCCATACCGTTGTCTATTCTCTCCCGCTGAATACCCTGCTTATCATTACCTTGGTCTGCTTTGCTCTCATTATTATGCTGATCAATAGCATTATCATCTTCTATAATAAAAGGGATAAAACGATCCCCCTCTTTATCCTGACTATTATTATTATCCTTTTCTTCTCTGCCGCTGTCCTGTCAACTTACCGCTGGCACAAATTTACCGATAATTCCGAAGCTGTGCTCTTAGTCTCTTCAACCACCGGCTTCAGCGGTCCGGCAGAGGATTATACCACTCTCTTCCGCATTCATCAGGGGATGATCTTTACCGTTAACAGAAGCGGACAGGAGTGGAGCCAGATTACCCTCCCTTCAGGCATCTCCGGCTGGATTAAAAACACTGCCTTTCAAAGGGTGGAACTCTAAATCTGATACCTTCTGCTGACAGCTGCCCGATATCTTGACAGTTATTTTTATACTATGTGTTTAAAAATCGGCATAATAGATTGTACCACTTGAGGAGTTAAAATACTGACTTCTCATCTATTGATGAGAGTATCTAATTGAAAGAAGAAGTGGTTTATAATAAAGTTAAAGAAATGCAGTCAAACAGCATTCACCTAGTTTTGTCCATAGCAAACAAATTCAGCATTACGCCACAGAATATCCCCTTCTGTCTTTTGTTTTATAGTGGGTGTAAGAAGCAATTTGTAGATTCGCTTATATTTCTTGGTCAGTCCAAGGATATTAATCTTTCTTTCCAGATCGCTCAGCAAATGTTCAGGACTCGTTCTGCTTCTCCACTTTGCTTCTCCGATCAGGAGGCAAGTGCCGTCGGTAGATTCCGAGATCAGATCAATCTCGGCAGATCCCAGTTTTTTGGATTGCTGCCACCATCTCTGTGCGGGTAGAAAGTAGTGGCCATCGATTTCCATTCTGCTAACGCTTTGCCGGCAAAGCTCCTCCCAGAACTCGGAAACATAGATCTTCCAGCGGTACTCTATTTCGCCTAAGACCAAATCTATGTGTCCGCTATTTAGCTTAGACTGATTGGGCACAACGAATGTGAAGAAGAAGCGGGAGAGCGGATCAAGAAGACGATACAGTGTCTTCTTGCTGTTTTTCACGTTCTCACCCCAACAGGTATCGCGTTTGATGTATCCGGTCTCGATCATATTCTGCAGAGGGCGATTCAAGCTGGTGGCCGGCTTATTCAATCTGCCCGCAATTTCCGAAAGCTTATTACATCCCTGTCCGATCAAAGAGGCAATACTAACCGGTTGAACTGCATATCTGAGATCGTCCATAAAGAGACGCAAGGGTTCTTCGTGCAGAATCCCATATGGGTTCAGGACAAGCTCAATGATAGCTTTATGTAAGGATGAATACTCGCTTCTCAAATCCCAATATCGTGGTATTCCACCCCAAATGGAATACTCTTCGATCGCATCCGAAGGATTGATCTGCAACGCTTCCCGCAGCCAGTGGCACTTCATTGGTTTGAGCTGAATGATGCGGTGAGCTCTGCCAAAAAGAGCGGCCGTTTTGTCCAGCACCAGTCCCTGCATCATTTGTTGAGAGCTGCCGCATAATACCAGATGGAACATCGAATTGTGATTTAGATCGATGATTTTCTGGAGCACACTGGGCAATTCCGGCGAGCTTCTCACCAAATAGGGGAATTCGTCAATTACGACAGTTATCCGCTCGCTCTGCCTCTGATTCAATTGCATAAACAAAGTATTCCAGTCCGGATAAGTTATCTGGTTAAAGCCGGGAATCTGGGTTGCTGCCTGATTAGCGAAAAACGAGCGTTGTATCTGAGCCTCATTGATATCTGCCAGATAATAGATACTCTTGTTATCCAGAACTTGCTGCAGAAGCGCACTTTTCCCGATCCTGCGTCGTCCATACAGCAATATCAATCTGCTGCTGTCTTTGACAAGCTCACCAGAGATCAAGGCTTTCTCTTGCTCACGATTTAGAAATTGCATCGGAAACCTCCTTCATTATGTATTCAGATGCAAATTAATCAAAACCTTTATGCATGTCAAACATAATGTTTGAGAGACATCATATTATTGCGGCGAATGATAAGATCGGTGAATGCTGCAAATGAAAGTAATATCGCTTTTAAGGATTGATCACATTCAGATTAGGCTGCTGAGAGATGCAAGCATCTGTTGGAGATGTTTTAAGATCCATAAGACGTTCACTCGCGGTAATACCTGTCATATTTACGTAGAATTCGGAGAGATCAAGTTAACGAAGTTCTTACAGCCATGACCTCCGGTCATTAACCATACAACCCTCAAAGGAGCTATAAGATGAAGCAAAAATGTAGTATAGACATCGTCCGCTGCACCCTCGTCAAAGAGCAGTGTCCAAATACCCGGAACCTATAACCAGTAATAGTATGGCAGCATCTATCTTCAAAGAATATATCGGGAACCGTGATAGAGAAGTATTTGCCGTCATCGGAGTTGATACCGGAAATGAGCCGACCTTTCTTAATATCGTAAGTATCGGTCAGCTGGGTGAAGTAAGAGCTAATATGCGGGAACTCTTCCAATCCGTTATCCTGAGCAGCAGTGCCTTGATTATCATCGGGCATAACCATCCGGGTGGCTCAATGAAGCCTTCGGAAGAAGACCCGGTCATCACAGAAAAGATAAAGAAGGTAGGCAAGATGCTCGGTATCTCTCTATTAGACCATATCATCGTCTCGACCGCCGATACCATGTCGATAAGAGAAAAGAGACCCGATCTGTTCGGATGAGGATGAATAGTATGTGATACCGCCCCGGGATTGACGTCGAGGCGGTGTTAATATTATGGTCTTTTTTTAGCTCTGAGACAGGAGTACCAGTATAGATTACGGAAAAGTGCTAGAGGATAAACCCCCTGCACTCCCGACAATGTTGATCTTAACTTCATTCTGTTTTCTCCTAATGGTGTTTGCCCTCTAACCATCTGCAAAAGGTTCACCTCGCGGAATCTATTATCTATTCCACCAGGGTAAAAAGAGAAAAATACAAAAGTTAAGGGGAATTCCTACAGACGCGGAACCCAAAGTTGCTGTACGTGAACGTCGGGTTGTAGTCGAGCTGATAAGTGAGATGGCAGCTGTCGGCATGGTTCTTGTGGTTCCTCTGCCAAAAAAAATACCAAAATTTTCGGGTAAAGATATAGCAACCCACTTTTTTTAGACTGACAAAGCGAACTAAACTACTTATTGCTTGATTTGTATAAGAACAGTCTTCCGATATATTGACAGTTATTTTAAATAGCCTACTGAGTAAAAAGCCCAATTCCAAAAAAAGATTGACAACCATCTAAGATTTTTGCTTTAAAGTTCATATAAGAATCAGCAGGATCAGCTAAGTAATAGAGATAAGCTAAGATTCCCCGCTCTCAAACGCAGGAAGAATCATAGTTCAAGCGATACAGGAGGTTATAATGAAATTTAAAAGCTTGTTAGCTGTAGGGTTAATTGCTTTGTTATTCCTTTCGGCTTGTTCATCGGGTAAACAATCTCCCTCACGTCCTCAACAGGTTTTTCAGCCCAACTGGTACGGTTTGCAGGGAAATCCGGAATATGTTTTTACCTATGGACAATCAATCAAAGTCAATCAAAATGCTGCTGAACAGGCTGCCTATGCCAACGCCATGCAGGAAGCCGCTCAGTATGTAGAAACCCATGTCCAGAGCATGATAAAAAACTACATAGAAGAAGCCGGAGTGGAAGATCCTCAGGTTTTAGCTCTCACCAGCAGCGTTGCCAGAATAATTGCCAATGCAAAATTCACCGGTACTCAAATATCTCACAGAGAAACTTTCGCTCTCGAGAACAACAGATATCAGTCTTTTATCAGAGTGAGCATTCCGGCAAGTGAAGTCAACCGTAACCTGAGAAATCAGATCAGGAATGAAGAGGCTCTCTATAATCAATTCAAAGCTTCCCAGGCTTTTCAGGAATTAGACCGCATCATTGAAGAACAGCAATAGTATCCATCTCACCAACCGAAAACTGAAACTGTACGTGAAAGACATCTGTTTCCTCAATCCTGTTCAACCCGGATTAGCCTGAAGATCTATGTGGTATTCTTATACGGAATCGATACAGGGAAGTAAAACTCCCGTTAATCAGGATTATCTCTCCCTCTTGAGAAAAGGTAACTCGCTTTTTGCTCTCCTCTGTGACGGCATGGGCGGCGGGAAGCATGGAGAAGTTGCCAGCGAGATGTGTGTTAATGTTCTCTCTCAATTCTTTCTCTCGGAAACAGAGACTCAGTTCCAGACAGGCTGGCTGGAAGATAAGCTCAAGCTTACCAATAACCTCCTCTATGACCATACGATTCAGAATCCGAAATATGAAGGTATGGCAACTACTCTGGTGACCCTGCTCATCGCAGGAGAACGCGGCTTCATCGGCAACGTGGGAGACAGCAGACTCTATCGTTACCGGGAAGGAAAACTTGAGCAGCTAACCGAGGATGATTCGGTGGTCTGGGAACTCTATAAGAAGAATCTGCTCACCAAAGATGAACTTGTCAAACACCCCAGAGGTTATCTGATTACCAAAGCTATAGCCTTACTAAGAGGAATCGGTTTCTCGGTTACTGAAACCGGTATCGGTCAGCAGGAACTTTTCTTTCTCTGCTCGGACGGGGTAACCGATTTTTTAACAGACGGGATGATCACGGAAATGATAGAAAAACAAAACAGCCTTTCTGAAACCGGAAAAGAGATCATTGCCCTGGCTCTGGAAGAGGGATCAAATGACGATATTTCGATAATTCTTCTCTCCAACTACCGGGAATAAACTTTCGGGTCAGCTGCCGGTTTCCCTTTCTCTTTTTCGTATCCGGAGTTTCCAGCTATGGTTTTCCTTTTTTGCGAGGGCAGAGACGCCCTCGCTACGTTCTTTCTTTTTCGTATCCAGAGCTTCCAGCTCTGGTTTTTCCTTTTTGCGAGGGCAGAGACGCCCTCGCTACGTTCTTTCTTTTTCGTATCCAGAGCTTCCAGCTCTGGCTTTTCCTTTTGCGAGGGCAGAGACGCCCTCGCTACAGCAAAACAAGGGCCGGGACACATTCGCTACTTCAAAGGAGTCAGAGGAATTCTTTCTGCTTCAATATTACCCGGAACTTCTGTCCTTTTCTTTTTCGTATCCAGAGCTTCCAGCTCTGGTTTTCCTTTTTTGCGAGGGCAGGGACGCCCTCGCTACGTTCTTTTCTTTT
>CAYXFD010000017.1:0-60358 GCA_964464175.1 uncultured Candidatus Cloacimonadota bacterium
CAGGTTTGGTCATATTTTTTACCTCACTTTTATTGTCAACCTATTTGTGAAAAAAGTGTTCGTATCTCCAAAAAACCTTGAGGAGATGTCCCGGAAGATCTTCAGTTTACCAATCAAATGATTAGGTTCTATCTAAAAACCAGTCTTGAACAGGGAGAAATTCGCTTCAGTTATTTTGAAAGCGGAATAATATGGCGTAGGGGGTAACTCCCAAAGCTGACCTTACAAAATGATGAAAAAGAAGCACAAGACCTGCAAGAGACCTTGTGCTTCTTTGTGCTTTTGTAACGCTTAACTCGTTACTAAGTATATCTCTTTTAAGTTCTTCTTTATTTAAGCAGAATCATTTTTCTGTTCGAGGTATAGGAACCTGAAACCATTCGATAGAAGAAAATACCGCTGCCGGCATCTTTCCCGCTTTCATCTTTTCCATTCCAAACCACTGAGTAGTTACCCGGTTTCTGATGAGTATCAACAAGAGTTCTGACATGCTGTCCACGAATATTGAAGACATCAATGATCACCCTTTCTTCAGTACTTACCGAATAACTAATAGTCGTCTCAGGATTAAACGGATTGGGATAGTTTCCGCGAAGGGCAGTGATCAGAGGTTCTACTATTTGGTCCTCTGTTTCGGAATGCTCAACATCAACTTCAATATGCAGCATATTCGTGCTCCCATTGGTAAACACTCCTATCACTGTATAGAGATAAGTCCCCGTAGTCAGATTCAAGTCATCATAATAGTTATCCATAAGGTTTTCGGCAATAACCGGTCCGTTACGGGTTATTTTGAATCCTAAGAACTCACGCAGGGAAGAGTCGTTCCTTAACAATGCTTTATCTTCAGATAGCTGATGTTCTTGAGTGATCATTTTGGAACCGCTGGAATGAGAATCAGCTCTGTTTCTGTCAGCCCATTGCCAACTCAGGTGAACATTGCCGCCATCAACTGTAGCCTGCAGATTATTGATAAACGGTATTGGTTCCTGATACTCTATCGTATTCGACAAAGAGGGAAGAGAGATAACATTGTTAGTATAAACCGAACGAACTGCGTAACGGTAGTTGCCATTGATGAGGTAGGTCAGTCCTGTATCGGTATAGGTAGTTTCCGTTGAAGGAATAGTTCCGATCTCATCCCAGAGATCAGGCTGATCTTCCGTTCCTTCTGCCAAACGATAGATAATAAAGCCGACAAGTACCCTGTCTGACGGTCTCAGATTATTGTCTTTAGTAAAGTAGTTGTTAGTTTTATACTGAGCAGGAATCTGAGGAGACTGAAAATCTACCGGATGTTGAATTACTTCGGATTCCAACAATGAAGACATTCCGTCATTTGATCCTGTACCGGTTAATTGAACGGAATATCTTGCAGGTCCTAAATCAAATCCCTGAGCACGGATAAGGAAGTTGTTTTGATATCCAGCAGACTCCAGGGTTGCCCAGGTACCGGTGGTATAATTTGAGGTAAAATAATGAGTGTTATTCTGGAAGTTGTATGGTTCTCCGGTACCGTTATCGGCCGCTAAGCCGAGATTTCCTGCAACACTCAATCCTACTAAGAATCCATTAGGAGCATTAATCTCTTCCGGAAGCTCGTGGATAGTCCATTGGTTATGATTATTGGTTACATCGGATTGATTATATAGCACGGCATTACTATTCGGTAATCCCTGGGCATTTAATCCAATAACGAATACGTTTACCGCAGGGTGATTGGTGCTGCCGGTCAGATACCAGGAAACTGAATTCAGAATAGCAGTCCGCTGGTGTATTGCTCCCAGAATCGAATTCTCGGTACCGTCCGGTAAGCCGATAGCTACAGAAGGCACTCCATCATCATAGCGGAAATCGATGAAATCATAAGCATCAGGAGATACCCACTCGATGTTGGCTTCTGTGTTATCGTTCGACAGTGTTGCGGTTACATCGAAGGGCGGGAAGGCAAGTTCATTAACAACAACATCTTCTAAATCCAGATCTGTGTTTCCAACCTCAACATCCTGGGTCAAGTTAGAGTATCCACCTCTCTGGACAGTCATTGTATAGGTATGATCTGCATAGACACCTGGTATTGTAAAGAGACCATTATCATCTCCGTTAGACTCGTAATAATTGTAACCATCAAGGGAAATGAAGGCATTATCCAGACCAACATCAGGCTGATCACTGCCGACAACTCTTCCGGATACCGAAACTGTCGGCAATGGATTGAGGTTGAAATTTACGGAAGTTGTTTCATATTCTTCGACTAAAACATCTTCCTGGACACCGTCATAATAGCCGAATTTGGAAGCTGTCACCGTATGGGTGCCTTCATACATAAAGGGGAAGAGATAATAGCCCTGTGAATTACTATAAGCAACAAAATCGGTATCTGCTACTGTTACCATTGCACCCTGCAAGGGTTGATTGTTTTGATCATAGACATATCCGTCTAAAGTTCCCATTCCGACTGTCACGATATAGATCCCTGTATTGGGTACTCTGTTAGTAAGGGTACCCCCTGTCGGATTAGTTGTATCATAATCATTGGTATCAGACTGCATATTTCGGGAGCGGTTCGGATAGTCAGGAGTAACGCTATAGAAGAAATGATTTGAAGACTGATAATACTGAGTATCCATAACTCTCTTTGCCATTATGACCAGATTCTGACTTCCGCTGTAAAAAAAGAAGTCATCTAATTGTATTGTGATCATATCTTGCCCAATCTGATAATCAATTGTATCATCATAGACCAGTTCTAAGTCATTGGAAGAGATCCAGCCGTCTGCCAGATTATCCTGAGTTGTCTCTCCGATCCAGATTTGAATCGGCATATTCAACAACTCCTGAGTGAAGTTGGTGAAGTATCTTATCTGAGTTATAACCCCAGCCATATTTATCTCATCCGCCATGTAGATCGTCTGAGACAAACTACACTTATAAAAATAGTTCAAGGGGAGAGTATTGGCCGTAGTAGTATCTTCTCCGATCAGAATAACCTGATTCGGTCCCGGAACCACAGTAACTGAATTTGATGGTACAGATTCTGCAAGAGTATATACTGCCGTTACGTAATAAATATAAGTAACATTATTTTCTACAGCAGTATCGTTGTAGGTAGTATCAATAATGGGGTTGGTATTTAGTTGAACTCCATCACGATAGACATTATATCCGAGCAAGGCACGGTTATGATCATCCTGTCTGTCCTGTTGCTTTTCGGTAATAGATGCCTTATTCTCGATGCTTTCCACTATTCGGGCAATCTCGTCTTTATCGGTAATTCCTGAGGCTTGTAATTCTGCATAAAGATCTTCATAATCAATAATCCCCGAGTCTCTGCTTGTAGGCAGAGGAGACTGCCAGTTCAGGTTAACAAGATTATTACCGGCTGTATAGGTTAAATTAACCGGTGGATACGGGATTTCATCCAAAACAACATCAAGAGTTGTTGGTGTTTGGATAGAAATGTTCGACTGAGTATAGGTAGTATATCCCGGCTTATAAACTTCGATGCTATATGTACCTCTCAGTACATTCATAAAAGTAGCAATTGCCGGCACATCGCCTATCGCAGTCTGTATATAAGTAGGACTATTGCCGTCAGGATCCTGGTTCTGGTAATAGAGCGTAACTGATGCTCCTGCCGGACTATCCCCCACATCGGTTGTGACATTGACTGTCACATTAGTCGTCATATCCTTTCCTACCCAGTTTGAGATTGCCGGAACCGAAAGAACATCATTAGTATATTCGGCTTTTACTGCGAAACGATAAAACCCGCTTGGTACATTATCCCAACCCAGATCAGAGTAAGTCGTATCGGTTACAGTAGCTATTTCATCCCACATTGCCTCATTATCGAGATCATCGTTAAGAAAGCGATACACAACAAAGTTTTCTAAAACTCTCTGGTTATTGAGCAATTGTTGATTAGTTAGGAAGGGGTTACCCGAAACACTTTGGTATGATATTGGATTATCTTTCATAAAGAGATTGGACCCCGCATATTTGTTACGCGCTGGAAGTGTTGATTCAGGTCCAATATAAACATCGTCTATATACCAGCCGGCATAGTTAACGACAGTAGTGGCATAATGCTCAAAACGAATCTCGACATTGGACATACCATCGTAAGCTGAGAGGTCAATAACTACTTCTTCCCAGGCAGTATTTGTATAGTTCCAGGCAGGACCCCAGACAATGTTACCGTTAACACTAACCTGTCCATAGTCAAAATTACCGAAGGAATCATTCCAGCTCCAGAATGTCATCATATTATCGCTGAACCCGGAAAAATCAAAAGTCTGCGAAAGATAACTGAATCCACCGGAATTAGTATGGTTCGTATTGATCACTGTTCCCCATAATCCGGTACCCGAAACGGCGTTTGGTGGTGGGGTGGCAGCAGCTGAACCGGTGTTAGTCCAGTTGTTCACATTATAAGTGTTTGTCCATTCCCAATCTCCAACGGGGTCCCAGGAAGCCGTTGCTTCCCAGTCTCCATCATCAGTTTCGAAATCAGAAAAGTAATAATCAATCGATAACGGCGAATTCCAGATCAAATCAACCTGAGTATCATTAGCGTTTTGGGTAGCGACAAGGGAGTTAGCCGGATAAGCAATCTCATCAACGATAATTACCCCCAGGTCCAGGTCAGCCGCTTCCACCTCGATTTGAGCATAGTAGTGACTATAACCCTCTGTCAGGATCGTCATATCATAAGTTTGGTTGATATAGACGCCTGTTATGGAAAACAATCCATTCGTTCCGGTAGTTGTCTCATAATCCTCGTAGCCGGACAAGAATACCTGAGAACCTTCCAGGCCAATCGTAGGATAATCGCTGCCAACAACCTGGCCTGAAACTGTAACGTTGGTCAACTGATTGAGACTAAAATTAATCGTTGTTGTTTCAGCATCTTCAATCTCCACATCTTCAATGATGAGGGGATTATAACCGAAAACGCTTGCTCTTACATCATAAATCCCTTCAGGCACATAGGGAAAAACAAAACTACCGCTGTTGTTTGTTGTTGTGGTGTAGCCTGTACCTAAAATCTCGATTTCTGCTTCGGCAAGAGGATTACCTGTTGCCTGAGCTGTAACCGTACCATCCAAAGTTCCGTAACCGTCAACCGACAGAAAGAAAGAGGTATTGGGTACCCGATTTGTCTGCAAGCCTGTAACTGTCATATTCATAGGATCATAGACAACAGTATTTGACTGAACATTCCTTGATCTGTTAGGAAATTCTGTTGTTGCAGTATAGTAAAAGTGATTAGTCATGCTGTAGTTATCATCTTCCCATACCCTATTAGCCATTATAACTAAATTGGATACCCCGTCATAGGCGAAGGGGATATCTAAAGGAATCAAGATCATGTTTTGCCCACTGGGGAAACTGACAGTACTATCAAAAACCAGCTGCATCTCTGCCGGTGGGTACCAGCCTCCGGAAAGATCGTTCTGAGTTGTGTGAGCCATCCATAGCTTAACATCTTTGTCAGGGAGATCATCGACAAAATTGTTATAATAAGCAATACCTGAAATAACACCACCAATATCCAACTCAGAAGCCATATATATGGTTTGTGACAAGTTATTCTTGTTATAGAAACTCAAAGGAAGCGTATATGCTGAAGATGTCCCGCTCCCTACATTAACCGTAATTGTTCCTGCTGCCATCACTATTATGTTCAGTGGTGATGTCTCATTATTTTCCGGAACTTCGTCTTCTGTTAAGATTACTTTTCCATAAAGATTAGTAGGACCGGTTTCTGTGGGCGTCCAGATGAAATCATAAGCTATTATCTCACCGGATTCAATTGTTGTACCTGCTACAGTAGCTAACTCAACCTCTCCATCTTTCATCAGCTTTACAGTGTAGTTGTTTTGAGTATTGACTCCGTTATTTCTGACTTCAACAGTGTATTCTGACGGAACATTGGCTGGTGGAGACTGAGAGCCATTAATACTTAGAGCCTGCAGATCATCGTCGAAAGAACCTTCGATTGCAAGATGATAAATCCGCCAGTAGTTGATATTATAGGAACTTGTCCCCCAGCTCCGGAACCGTAGCTGCACATTCTGATTCTGATATGGTATGAGTGATAATGTTAAAAGTTCACCACCGTCTGAGCCCCAGTCAACTCCATCATCATGTGTCCATAAAACATTGGGAGTACCATCAACCAGTACAGCGATTTCAAAAGCTTCATCAACATAAGTGGAATAATAATTCACCCATTGGGTAACAAGCAAGTTTCCGGCGTTATCCGGAAGTGTAATAACTGGTGAAGTAGCTGACAAATTGTAATTAGTTTGAGTCGGACTCCAGGTAAATAGAAGATAACCTGAAGTTATCGACCAGTTGGTTTCTAAAGTCCAAGTTCCGGGATTGGTGGAAAAGTCTTCCTCCCAAAGATATGTTTGTCCATATAATAGCATTGATAAGCTGACCAATACCAAGCTTAGTATAATGATTCGCCATGATTTCATTAATCTCTCCTTGTTTTATTCTGATTTATTTCGTATTTCTCAATCGGTTTCTTATGATTCCTCTTACTTTGATGGTTAGGATCTAAACAAGCCTCGTCTTTCCTACAACTATTGCTTTAGGGATTTGTCTTGTTTCGTACAACTCAACTAATATCGGACCTTAAAAAGTTATCTTCTCGATAATCTAAGTCTCCTTTGTTTATTAGTATCTTCTTTGATGACAAACTACCGAAATCCGTATTTATTATGTCAAGCTCTATTTACTGAGACACCAAGGCTCGAAACAATTCATGATAATATCTGACAAAGGGATTGCTCGTTGAACATTTTATGAATCTTTTCTTTCCCGATACCTTTTAATCTCTCTTTGGCTAACATCTCACCCACTTTTAGTCCGGCTGTATGCAGTTCTATCAATGGTCTGATCCCAAGATAATCAAGAGTTTTGGACATTCTTTGCTTAACACCGTTTTGTAATGGATAGCAAATTATCTCATTATCGTTCAGATAGTCTGCTGCTACCTCCCCGGCAAGATGGATGATCTTGCTTTCCGGGTATAGTCTTTTCAGTAAAACAGCATCTACTCCTCTCTCTTGAGCAATGATCGGATTCCGGTAAGAAAAGTCTGCTATAACGAGAGCATCATAACTGCCGGGTAGTTTACCTGGAAGAGTAGGAGCTGTTTTTTCAGAAATTGCTGTTTTAGGCTTAAGAGAATCATCGGAATTATTATGCTTAACATTATTAGACCGAGCAAGAGAGATGAAACTGTTCGTATTCACAATCTCTGCTTCAGCTCCGTTTTTTTTGAGTACATTTGCAATAGTATCTCCGAATTTATCCGAACTCACAATCAGAAATCTATTATTGTATACTTCCAGGCCGGCTTCCAGAATGAGTTTCATTGCCAAGAATCCTACATAATGAAAAATATTCTTCAGAGAAGACTCTTCATTTACCGCTCCGACCAGAATACCCTTTTCTCTGCATTTTGGGAGGTCAATATCCTCATTTCTGATCTCCCAGTCTTCACACATGGAAGTTATCACTGCTTTATTATTCATCGCTTCAATGAAAGAAGAGCCTATTGGTCTCAGAAGACCGAGATTCGTAACTATATTACTCTGCTGTATGACCGAATCCGACAACTCAGTAACTATTTCAATACTATTATGCAGTTTAAAGCTGTTTATTCGTTTTGAAACATATTTAACCACATCACTCTTTTTGCCATAGGAAGAGTCTTTTGCCAGAGCCCGGACTTGTCCGCCGGCTAAAGCAGCAATTATTGGAGTAACAAAATAGGAGCCGTTGGCTGCTTCGGTCAGAACGGTAAGCTCAGTCAAATCGAGCTGGAAAAGTTCTATTGACTCCCCGATTATCCTAGCGATACGATGCAAATCTTGATCTTGGTGATAGTTCATTACGGTTAACTCAATTCATTAACGAATTCTTTTACGACTGAGATAATCTTATAGAGATCATCATCATTAAGGTGAGTTCCTATAGGAAGGACAATGCCGTTTTTATAGGCGGAATAAGCTTCCGGGTATTTCAATTCCAGAGTTTTTTCTTTCTCACTGAGGAGTGTACTGGGAGTATATTGATCGATTTCTGTTTCTTCTGGCTCTTCAATTTCTAAACCGGGTAGAAAATGAGCTCCAATATTACTCTCAATATTCTTTTTTTTCAAATAGGCGATCAATCCATCTTTCAAACCATCCTTGAGCAAAAGATGATATGATTGGTAGGTATGCCTTGTATTACTCTTCGTAACAGGAATGATAACTCCCTTCAAGTCTTTCAGCTCCCGGTTATATAACTCTGCTTGTCTGATCCGGTCAATAATTAGATCCTCGATAAGCTTTAGCTGCTCCGTTCCTATAACTCCCTGGATATCTGTCATTCTGAAGTTCAGTCCATTTTGCAGAAAAACTTTTTTTGCCGTGACCTTAGCTTTACCATGACTGCGTAATGATTTCAACCTCTCTGCCAGAACCGAATTATCAGTAACTATAGCTCCCCCCTCTCCAGTACTGATAATTTTTCTGGGATGAAAACTAAAACACCCCATATCACCGAACGTACCTGCTTTCTGACTATCATTGCCGCTTCCCAAAGCACAGGCTGCATCCTCGATAATATTCAAATTGTATTTGCCCGCTAAAGCTCTTATCTCTTCCATTTCAGCAACATTACCAAACTCGTGCACCGGCATGATAACCTTTGTTTTAGAGTTAATCTTTTCTTCGATCAAGCGGGAATTGATACAGAAATCATCTGTCCGGATATCAACAAACACTGGTTCTGCCCGGCAAAATCTTACTACGTTGGCTGTAGCTGCGAAGGAAAAGGCGGGTATTATTACTTCATCATTTTCACCAATACCGAGAGCCATCAGAGCAAGATGAAGAGCTGCTGTCCCTGAGGACACAGCTACAACATGTTCGATCTGCAGATAGTCTGCCAGCAGCTTCTCGAATTCTTTTACTCTCTTCCCCTGCGTCCAATAACCACTTTTAAGAACAATTTCCAATTGAGTCATTACCTTCTCAGGCAGAAACGGTTTTGCTAATCTTATCTTTCTTTCAGCCACTGGGCAGTCCTCAGGATTCCATCCTCAAGTTCGACGGAAGCTTGAAAATTAAGTATGGTTTTCGCTTTTTGCACAGCCGGAACCCGTAATTCAATATCTGCCGACAATGCCGGCTTAAAGCTCAGTCTGGATTTTGAGTTCAGTATCCGGCAGACAGCCTGAGCTAGTCCGTAGATTGTCAAAACTGTCCGTTCATTACCAATATTGAAAGAATGTCCGATCGCCTCCGGTACCTCCAGGCATTTCATCACCCCGTCAACAAAATCGTCAATATAGCACCAGGCTCTGATCTGAGTGCCGTCTCCAAAAATGTATATATCTTCATTTTTCAGGGCTTTGGTGATAAACCTGAGTATGGCACTATCCCCGGTTTGTCCGGGTCCATAAACGTTAAAAGGTCTGACGATAACAGTGGGCACATTGAATTCTTTATGATAAGCCATCGTTAAATGTTCTGCCGCCAGTTTACTGACGCAATAAGTCCACCTTGCTTCCCCTGCTGAACCAGTTATCATATTATCCTCTTCGGATGACTTGAAAGATTTACTGCCAAATACTTCTGAAGTTGAGAAATCAACAAACCGGTCTTTAACACCGTTTTCAAGAACTGCTTGCAGTACATTAGCAGTTCCGATAAGATTCACCCGCATGGTTTCTGTCGGTTTTTTTATTACAGTATTAATTCCAGCAATAGCGGCACAATGGATAACAATATCAGCTCCTTTCATCTCTTTCTTCAGCTTATCGTAATCCATGATATCACCCTTTATTATGCTCAGGTTTTTATGGTTCTTCAGGTCAGATTTACTGATAGTATCACGATAAAAGTTATCATAAGCAATTATCTCATTATTCTCTATCATTCTTCTGATTAAAGTGTTGGCGATGAAACCAGCCCCGCCTGTGATAAATATCTTCTTATTACTAATCATATTACTTCCTTTTTTCTTCTAATTATGATTTGAGTGATTTGCTGTCAAACGGAAAAAACTCACCGGATTCAATTTGGTGATCCTCAGGCAATAGAGAATGAACAGAGAGAGCAGTATTATTCTGACGAAAAGCAGATCAATGACCGAGGCAGCAGATAATGAGATAAGACTTCCGGCGACTATTACAGCAGTGTTTTTGTTAAAGACACTCTCTTTCATCTCATTGCAAAAGACAAAATACATATAGAAAGCCGCTCCGTAATAACCAATTAGTGTCGCCAGGGCAGCACCCATAATCCCATACAGGGGTATAAGAATAAAGTTCAGGGCTATATTTAGTGAGAAACCGATAACATCGGTGATCACAAATTGATAGCTTTTACCTGATCTGTAGGGAGCTAAAGAGAAGAATGCCGCTAAACCGTTGAAAGAATAGGCAAGAACGATAAAAGGTACTATATATATAGCCTGAATATATTCCGGATTGATCAGATGAAACCCACCTATCTCGATCCGGAAAAGATATTTAAGAAAGAAGATCATTGTCAGAAAAAGGATCATCATCAGGCTGATCAGCCTGGTAAAGGTTTGCCTTAACTCTCCCCCAAGTTCACCTGATATCTTTGATCCGGGAAATCCCGTGTTATCATCTTTGCTCAAAAAATGAGGCAGATAGGCAGTTCGAAAAGCAATAACCAGGACATTCATCAATAACCCGAGTTTGTAGGCTACGCTGTAAATACCGACCTGACTGCGAATCATAAAATGATCAATTATAAAACGGTCGGCAACGTTCATTAATATCCCGAAAATACCGGCAATAACCAGAGGATAGGAAAAAAGCAGCAGTCTTTTCAGCAAAAAATGATCAAGAACAAGAGTATAATAACCCTTTAAGTGTTGAAAACATAACACCAGAAGAAAGAGATTTGCCAATCCTTGAGCAAGAAGAATACCGAGAATATTCAATCTTAAAACGATGAGAAACAGAACATTTAGAATTAGATTGATTACTGCGGTTATCACTGAGTAGGAAACTGCTCTTTTCGACAGTCTTTTAACCCGGAGAAAATGCAATCCAAAATAAGCGATAGTATCGAAAAAAATGATCCAGAGGAGTAAAAGGAGTAAAGAATTCAAGTTCTTATCAAGATTCAATAACTTGATCAAGGGTTTATTAAACAGCGAAAGAAGCAAAGTTAAGGTGAATCCGAAAACCACTATGGTATTCAGAGTCGTAGAAACAACCCTCTTCGGATCCAGGTTCTTATCATAAAAAAACCTTATCAATCCCTGAAACAGACCCGCTTGATAGAGAACATTAAGAATAGCATAGATTGCCATCAAGATAGCATAGTTGCCATAATCGTCCGGAGTTAGGATGTTAGTATATAGTGGAAGCAGTATAAAGCCGCTGAAACGGGTGAGAATATTTCCCATGAAGTAAAAAAAAGTTGCTTTATACATATATTCCCCCTATTCTCTCCCTAATAATCACTCGCTGTCTCCGGCTCACGTAAAGTTCTCCTGTCTCTTTCTCTCTTCTCGGAAAATACTGGTCATATCAAATCAGGCCATACTTTCTGTAGAGGTCATAGAGCATCCGGTTAACATTATCAAAACCGTGATAATTGGCAACCCACGAACAGCTCGCCTCACCTCTTTCTCTTATCAGACCGGGATTATCTATCATATCCAGCAACTGATCAAAGAGATCTTCCTTAGTGTTAGCAACGACGAAAGGATTTTCCGGGAGCCATTTACTGTACTCATCAGGCATTGAGGTTACAACCGGAATCCCTAAAGCAAGCATCTCTAAGGCAGATTTACCGTATCCGGTAATACCCAGATAATTCCCAATACAACCTATACCGATATCACAACCGCTTTTAACCTCTAACACTTCATGTCTCGGTCTGTTTTCCAGTAGAACAAACTCGAATTTCCTGATCTTTTGTAAATCTCTGATAACATCAATGATAAGATCGGTTCCCTTAAATCTTCGATTAGTCGGAGAATGCACAATGCGGATAACTTCGTCCTCTTTGGCTTTTCTGGCAGGAAGTTCTGAAGAATCGTAAGGATAGAAGATAAACTCCAAATCCGGTTTCAATCCAAGATGATCGTATTCTGCTGTAATACTGATGTCAGCCAGTTCTTCCATTTCCCTGATAATTCCCCTTATTCTCAAATCACTACCATAATAACAGAGAATTATTTTCTTCCCGGCTGCTTTCCAGCGTTTTGCTTGCTTGGAATTCCGGTAGAAATCGAGTCCTGAATCATAATATATTATCTCATACTCATCAAGGTGGTGATCTTTGATCGCTTTTTCAACCCTTCCCTTTCGTTGATAGTACTCGAAAATGAAATAAAGCTTCTCGGCAATATTCTTCGGTTTAAAGTAATGACTCTGTTTGGAACTCTCCTTCTGTATTTGATTTTTTTTTAGATCGTTCTCTTTTTTTTTTCTCCAGTAACCGGCTAAACTGCCTCGTGGTAGGGGAAGGTCAAGACAAATATCTTCGGGAAATCCTAATCCGCTTCTATGCAGGGTTACTAAACGGCTCGAATCACCGCACTCATTGTGCATAGTTCGGAAATCATAAGGGAAACCGGCAATGTTATCAGTTGCAACCCGCAAGATTTTCAGTGGCTTCATATTATTAGATAATCCTCTCAAAACATCTGGTTATGATTTTTAGAGGTTCTTAATCAGAGTATCACGAAAGATTCCGTAAGCGGAGAAATTCTCCTTAAAACTGATAAGTCCGTCATTTACTTCCATATTGATAGAGCTGGTACCCATATCAACATAATGAGCTTTCTCTCTGATAAAATCGCAGATAGATTCGTAATAAAGCCTGGTAATTACTCTCTTTGATCTATATTTCTCAATACAGGCACTGTAAAAGAATAACCAAATCCCTTTCTGCACTCGCCAGTTACACCTGCCCCCTACTAATTTACCATCTTCATAAGCAGTCCAGAGCAGAATGTCTTTAGGAAACATCCTTTTCAACATCCGTAAATCAGCTAAAGAGTGGGTAGGCTTTTTCCCTTTTTTTTCCAGAAGAATCCTGAGCAACTCATAAAATGATTCCCAATCGTCACTATCTTTTTCTATTTCGATATTCAGTCGTTTCGTCTGATTGACTCCCTGTTTAACAGATTTATTATTTAGCAGGGTTTGAAGGTCTATCGAATCAAGGTTGATGACATTGCTTAACTCTCTTTTCCCGTAAATATATCCGAGTTGAAGCAGAACAAAGCTAAGATAGTCATTAGGCGTTTTCTGATAGATGAGTGGTGACAGAGTGATCTCTATTCTGTGACACTTCAGAGATTGGGCAAAAGCAGTTACTTTTTCACATATTTCTTTTGTCTCGGAATATTTCAGAGGTTCTTGCCAGACTAAACCACCCCAGGAAGCCCCTGGATGTGAAAAAAAGACCTTCTCGCCTCCGGTTTCTTTTAATGCTGCCGGTAATAAAGCAATAATCCTTTCTTTTTTCCGGAAGATCAACGAAGCATCAATGAATTTGCTTTGTCTGTGATAACTCAGGAATTTTCTGGTGTGAAAAAGTGTTCCGTTATCAGCGTTCTCCACATAAGCATCCCATTCTTTATCGGTAAGCAGGCTTTCAGCGAAAGTAATATATTCAATCATTTTATCGCCTCTCAAATCATTTTAGCAGCAACTTTGCCAGCAATGATTTTTTGATATATACTGCCTTATAGGGACAAAACTCATGACAGCACATACATTTGATACACTTTTCATAATCAATTGAGGGAGTTACACCCTTATCCTCCAGGGTTATCGCCTGAACGGGACAACTATTAACACAAATCCTGCATAGACGGCATCTTCTGTTGAAAGCAGGGTAATAATAGTAGTATTTATAGAAAAGTTCCTGCATGAAACCGGGCATTAGATTAACTATTCTGCTGGAAAGGCTTACTTTGGCAATTTTGGTGTTCCTGAACCGGAAATCAAGCCATTTATTTTCTGTTTCTAAATCTTCAGCTGACAGATTATCGCCCTCCAAACTGAGTTTTACTAACGGGATTGTTTCCGGAGAAAAACCCATCATTCGGGCTGCTTGATAATCAAGCAGGGATGCAGAACACGAAGCAAGCATGACTCCGAAATTACGGGCTTTCCCATTAGACGGACCTTCACCCTCCATACCCCAGATCCCATCAATTACATTGAGGAATATCCGGCTTTGCAGTGCTTTATAAAGTGCCGCTATCAGTTCGGCTAACTCCCGGGCATCAGGAAACTGCTTATGATAATCAGACTTGATAAGCCCCGGTATTGTTCCGTAAAGATTCTTTACTGCTCCGGTAAACATTGTCAGACTGTGGGTCTTATATTTTGCAAGATTGATAATTGCCGGTGCCTCTAATACCTGGGAATCAATCCTTAGCTTGAATCCATCTACTTCCTTTTCAACGATACCTTGCTTCCCAAAGTTTATCAGTTTTACGCCATACTTATCTGCGAGGTCTTTGACCCCTGTAATCTGCCAGACAGCTTCCGTTCTTACAGTACCCCCAGGGCTATCTCCCAGGTGAATATTATCAATACCGTTATCTCTTAGTACTCTTATTAAGCTGCTGATAACAGCAGGATGAGTAGTAACTGCACTTTCCGGAGGGTGGAGTCCTAAGAGGTTAGGCTTTAATAAAACATAATCCAGGGAAGAGAGCTGGTCTGTTAACTTCTCTGCAGCAACGATTCCCGAGAAATAATCATAGAGCAGATCAGGGTCATAAGTCGAAATTTCTTCAATATATACTTTCATTGTTGGTCGTTCCGTAACCGATCTTAAAATAAATCCCCGGTTGAATTTTTAGGAAGGAATCCTCGAAATCTAAACTGGAGTAAGATATCCCCCATTCCAGATCCAGATTTTTTACTTTTGTATAATTATATTGCAGTCTAACTTCTAGATAATCGTAGCTGCTTTTACCCTGCTCACTGCTCTGGATATTTGTTATTGATCCGAGAAGTTCACCTGAGTCAGAAGAGAGAGAACTTTTTGCATTCTCCTTAAAATTATAACTTACTCCCAAAAAGAAACTGTTGAAAACATCAACGTTCAGTCTTTGAGCTATCTCAAATGATAAAACAGGTTCGAAATCAATTCTACCGAGAGGTTTGTAGCAAAGATCGAGTGTTGTCTTCTCTAAAGCCAGATAGTAATGGAGGTTAAGAAAATTATTTTTCTCTGGGATATTAACAATAGCGAAGACAGGATCTCTGTTTTCCCAGTACCAGAAGTAATCATAATAATCATTTGAACTTCCGTATTCGATAGTTGCTCTCTGCAGGATATTATTGCTGTAAAGTTCAACCCCGGCAGACAACCTTCTCAGTATCAGTGGTAACTGTTCAGATGAGGGGGACGAAAGAGAGCTTTTCCAATAATAACCGTTACCCTCGAAATGCCGCTGATAGGGATACTCAGTAAACCCCTCATCGAAGCTCAACCTGAAAACAAAACGATTACTGTAATAATAGCGAAAAAATACTATTGGAAACAGTTTTTCTGTCTCATGATGAGTAAGAGATAAACCTCCCCCGACTAAAAGAGCGTTCCATCTTTTGGTTATTAATGTTGCTGCTCTATAAATGTTTCTCTGATGATTATGGGGTAGTTCATAAAAGGAAAGTAAACCCCAGTCCGGTTGAAAATACCCGATTTCTCCGGCAATTGCGATATCATTGACTTTGCTTTCATTCCTGCCAGATATCTCCTTAGAGTGATTACCTGAAAAAGCTGCATTTCTCTTTATCTCAGCTGATGTATTGTAGTTGTTCACAAACCTTATTCTGTTCTTCCAGACAAGGTTATCCCGGGCAGTATTTATAACATCAAAAGAAGAGCTGAGAGTGAAATCTCCTAATCTCAGATTCTTCTTATGATCCCAATCATAGTAATCGATACTCAGTAATAGGTTCCCATGATACTCCAGCGAGGCTTTCCCTCGGTTCAGGCGATTATGGTAGTGAACTCCGAATTGTGTGGTAAAGAGTGAGTCCTGCCAAACAAGACAAGAATTATTGGATTGCTCAGGATAATACTCCTGCAGAAAGCTGATATAATACCTTTTGTCTTCCGCAACTACTTCTCTGAACAGCATAATTTCATAATCAAGATCATCTATAAGGAACTCCTGATAATTATAATCAGGCTCTGCCTCTTCTATATCTGCATGTAACAACTCTGTTGAAAAAAAATTGAAGCTGTTCGGAATTACAACTAAGAAAAGGATAATAAAAAGAGATTTCAGAATGAAACTATCCATGGGGCTTAAGATTCTTCTTTCCCATATTTTAGTGCGTTTCTACCGTTGATCTCTCTTTTCCCGGTAAAGCGAAAAGATCAAGTTTAGCCATTTGCAGATAATACTTCTCGATCACAGCAAAACTGTAGGGAATGGTTACCAGCAAGCCAATACCCAGCATTGCTAAACCGAGAAGATTGACGAAAAAGAGATAAACACAGATAAAGAACTGCTGCCATCTCGTTTCCTTACCGGCTATATAGACAAGCTTCAATCCCTTAAAGGGATTAACATCTTTTCTCAATAGCAAATGCGGATAAGGGACTACAATAGCTAACCAATACAAGACCATTATTAGTCTGACAATGTTGAGTATCGGATCAACACTTGTAGTTATCACTTTCAGTAAGAAGAAATAGACCAGATTTATCAAAACGAACAAGAATAATCTCGGATAATGCTTCAGGTTGCCAAAATAACTCCTGATAGTTACCGCTCTCCTTTCTTCCATGATCGGTATTGCCAGGGGAATAAAAAGGAGAGGAAGATAAATCAGCAGGAACATATTGGTCAGAAAATAGGAATCAAGCAGAAAGGTTGTAACAAGAAAAAGCGGCAGTAATAATGCGAATACGTAAAAGATAGCAAAAGGATAGTTCTCGCCTTTACGGTTTTTGAAATCCCCCCACGTCTCCTGCCAATTCCTTTTGGCAGATAGCTCTTCTACTAAAACCTGAGTTGGTTCTCCGCATTCCTGACAAAATAGCTGATTGGGCTCTAACTCTTTGTAGCACTTGATACATACCCTTTCTTTGCTCATTCTCTTCCGACTCTTTTTCATTAAACTCTTCTCCTTTATCCGGATAATCATCATTCAGTTTCTCTGAATTTTTCCAGTAAACGTAAAGAATCGCCGGGAACCTAATTTGTCAATAAAACTATTGCCGGAACGGCACTCCTCTTCTGAAGACCGTTCTTTCTATACTCATCCGTAATCCCCAAAAGAATTTTGTTTCTGAGCCTTAACTGACTGGCAGATAGACAAATAGTAAATTGAAAACATGTTTTCTATCCCAAGGATACCCTTAAATTGTTCTATAGTTGGACCCCCTTCGGCTATACAGCACCCTTAGGGTATCCTCAGGGTAAATGCCTGAGTTTCTTTTACTTGACACAGATCTAAGTCTGTAAAATTTTTAGAGAGAAGAATTAGGTATATCGCTACTAAATTTCTGATTTTATTTTCAGAATGAGTTATATGATCGTTTGTTAAGGAGGAATAAAATGAACGATAGTCAAGCACAAGGTCCCGTTTATCGAGAAAGAGAGTCCCATCACATTCAGACTCCGGTTTCAGTTGGAGAATGGATGATAACAATTCTCTTAATGGCAATCCCGATTGTAAATATTATCATGCTTTTTATCTGGGCTTTTTCAGGTAACATTAACATCAGTAAAGCAAACTGGGCGAAGGCAACTCTTATCTGGTGGCTTATTATAGCTGTCGTTTATGCCCTGCTTTTTATTCTTTTAGGTAGTTTCTTTGCCGGTTTGACTCATATGAACTGGTAATCAGTTCTTGAGTTTTTCATTTAATGGTTTATTATGATCAAAGAGAATATATCTAAAGTCATTCAATATGTGAAAGATCCTGTAAGGATAGCTCTGGCTGTTGTCAGGGATGGGGAAGGGAAAGATAATGCCATTACCCTGGAATGGCACATGAGGACTTCGATAGAACCGCCAATGCTGGCAATTTCCATAGGTCACACCCGTTATTCCTATCAATGCCTAAAGGCATATCGGTATTTTAATCTTTGTTTTCCTTCTCCCGAACAGGTAGAAGCTGTTAATATCTGTGGTTCCCTTTCCGGAAAGAACGAAGACAAGTTTTCTTTGTGCGGTTTTGATACTTTTCCCGGTAAATTGGCAAGACTTCCTGTCATCCGGAATGCTGCGGCTAATTTCGAATGTGAAGTCATTAACCAGATAAGAAGCGGAGATCACACCATTTTCACCGGAGAAATCAAGTTTGCCTGGTATAATCGCGAAAAAAGAGTTATCACCTACGATGATCTAAAGGATAAGGAATAGACACTCTCTGTTTTTTTTGAGCAGAAACGATAAGAATAACAGAGGCAGTTGTTGCTTTAGCCGAACTAAGCGGTAGCCTGACTTCTTATTTTTTTTACTTATTCTCTTACTCTTTTTTCATGAGCTTTCTCAGATAGATAAGATAATCCGATTTCTGTTCGTCATCTCCGGAGTTTGCCTTAAGCTTCTTTCAGATTCCACCTCGCGCTGGACACCCTTGCTTTTCGGTTAAGAGTTCTCACTACCATTATCTGTTCGGGTCTTTAACCCTATAGATCAAGTGCATGCAGAGCACACAAAAAAGGGGACTATGCATAGTCCCCTTTTTAAAAAACATCTTTCTGAACGAGTATCAGGTTATTTCATTAAGATCATCTTTTTCGTTCTGTCAAAATCTCTCGTCTTCATTCTGTAGAAATAAATACCACTCGCTGCGACGCCTCCCCGATCATTGGTACCATCCCATCTAACATTATGAATACCTGAATCAAGTTCATCGTCGAGTAGTGTTTTTACTTTCTGACCAAGAATGTTGTAGATATCTAACTGTACCCGTCCCTCTCCCTGTAGAGCAAAGGAGATAGTAGTTGAGGGATTGAAGGGATTCGGATAATTCCCTCTTAATTCCGTTGCATAGGGAATAGCTGACACATCTTCTTCTGTTGAAGTAACGACTAATATTGTCTCACAGTGAGGTGATTCTCCTAAAGAATAGACAACTGAGACTGCATAGTTGTAAGACTCGTGGAATTCAATGTCATAATCATGGTAGAACTCATCCTCGACCGGTTCAACATTTAAGAGCTCATCGTCGCGGTAGATATTATAACCAAGTATCTCAAAATCCCTGAGAATCTTTCCTGCGGGTACTTTTAGCTTACCATTAGTACCTTTTTCCCGATAATCAAAACTGATATCAGGAGCATCCCAACTGAGTATTACATGATCATCTCCTAAATCGGAAGTGAGATTCTCCGGAGGCAGAAGCTCGAAACCATAAGCCACTACATTGATTTCAGTCTCTGAAATATTCTCAGCGTTGCTGGTAATAATGATCTCTCCACTATAGTTTATGACTTCTATCGGCTCAAAATGCAGCAGAAAACGAATATTACTTTGAGGTGGTATAGTATAATTATAGAGATCTCTGCCGGTTTCAGACCTGCCTATACCGTTTAGAATCCCAGGAACAGTTTCTTCAACGGTAAATCCTTCATAAACTTCAATTGTACCACTCATCTCTTCATCCCCGAAATTCCTAATCCAGAAGTTTTCAGTCGCTAAATCCAATATTTCGACAACACTAAAATCTATATGAGCCGGATTAGCCAGAAAGACCGGACCACCCTGGACATCACCACTGTTTGGAAATTCTATGAAATCGATCCAGGCACAGTCAGAACCGCTGGAAACAATGTGATCCTTGGAATATGTCCAGGTAAAGGTCGTGTTACCGGGATTTACCGGATAGGCAACCTGGGACCAGGCAGCTGAACCGGACCACTGAGCGACCATATCTCCATTGATGAAGAATTTCAGGAAATCATAGTTATTCTCCGAAGAGACTTTTCGGTAAAAACTTATCTCACCTGCTGAAGCAACATCGATCGTGATGCTCATAGTGGTTGACTGGCTATGGGTAATGTTTCCGGATCTTGCTGCATATATTCCCTCATAGACATCATCCTGTACGATCTGCCAGGGCTGATTACCACTAAATTCCCAGTTATGTGAAGTAAAATCTCCGGTTTCGAAGTCTTCTATCACAGGACCGACACTCAAAGGAAAGGATACCTGACATTCATACTCGCCGCCGGTTATCACAAAACCGAGGGTATAAATCGAACCAACCTCAATGTCATTGGCTGCGGTTATCGTAAAAGCC
Organism: uncultured Candidatus Cloacimonadota bacterium; assembly: GCA_964464175.1. Classification (GTDB taxonomy): domain Bacteria; phylum Cloacimonadota; class Cloacimonadia; order Cloacimonadales; family JAJBBL01; genus CAYXFD01. The sequence goes on from CAYXFD010000017.1 coordinate 20,300, forward strand.
GGTTCGTGAATTTCATTTGGATAAAGAACTCCTAACTCCAGAAAAGCATCGGAATCAATAGTAATGTCTGAACTGCCGCTGACTAAATGAACGGATGTGTTGGGACTGGCAGCATGTCCTAAGTTGGAGAGCGGAATAGTTAATACTACTGTTTCACCCGGATCTAAATAACCGTCACCGTTGCCGTAAGTTGTGTCATCAAGCAGTACTGATTCAGTAGAATAATCGGGAGCGTTGATCAGGAAACTGAAATTTCCTGTCCAGGTATTCTCTTCATTATCTTCAATATGCAGTGAAAAACTTGCCTGATGTTGATCAGGAACATAATCAGCGACTTCTATAGTAAAGGCATCAATCTTCAGAACATTGCTGCCGGGAGTAATATGCCCGAAGAAATCGTTGTCATCTAGAATAGTAATATAGGGATCATCAGTCATCAAAGTTGCTGAGACCATTAAAGCGGTTTCTATTCCGACATTTCGTAATCTGACATTCAATGTCGCGGTATCGCCGTAGATTACACTGTTGTCATCTCCAGAACCCAAAACATTGATTTCATGAATAACGACATAAGGACCTTCACTCGGAATGACACTGATCGGTGTTATATAAGTCTTCTTATTATGACCGGTTATCGTAAGGGTCAGGTCCATCGGTTCTATCGGCGGTTCGTCAAAATTCAAAGATATGTTGCCATCTGTCCCTGTATAACCGGAAGCCAGAATTTCACCATCTTTGGTAATTGCTACTAAAAGGTCAGGAGTATCGGTTGAAACTTCGAAATAATCCAGACCGATAAAGGTTTCATCCATATGATTTGCAGCAATAGCTTCCGGAGTTGCTGTTCTTACCTGTAAAGAGGCATCTCCAAAGATGTGCCAGTTCTTGAATTCGTTTGGTCCCTGAGAGGCATAATCATCGATCATCTGGAAAGAGCCATTGAAAAAGAGACCTCCGATCGTACTTTTCTGCTCGGATACTAACAAATTTGCTACCTCTAATTGCCCGGACATTGGTGGAGCCCAAGATTGATTAACTGTTGAGGCATACATGGCAATTGCACCGGTAGGTGCTCCAGTTGTATTATTTGTAGCTCGCAGCCAGGCTTCGGCAAAACAGGTTGTACCGGTGAAATTTCCGTTTACACAAGCAACTGAGACAATATACGGTAACTTATAGTCATTGGTCAGGGCATTTACATTCGTATTGGAAAAGCCAGAGGTTGACCAGGAGGTGTTAGAGCCGTGACCGGTATAGTTACCGTAACTCCGTCCGGCATTGACTGCATTGGAAACTTGAGCAGAAGTAGCACCGGGAGCATAGATCTGGTCAACATGGGTATAGGTATAATCTAATAGATACCCTCGAATCAAATTCTGATGTTGAATATCAGAAAGACCACCATGACCGATACCTGCCCCTTCGCTCGAAGCGACACCGAAACCACTGGATAGCCATGTGTCGGTTTCATTCATGTCACGTTCGTAGTGAATGGTTCTCTCTACCTGAGTTTCAACCTGAGCTACATTTTCGGCGGAAAATCTACCGACAAAGATATCTCCGTAGGCATCATTTCCTGCCAAAAGTGAGTAAGAAGGATCCGAACCTCCACCACCAACCGTAAAGGTTGGAATCTGGGCAGCATCTCCTACCAATTGCAGAAAGATGAGACCATCATCGAGATCGTACTCACTTTGAATAAAGTTCTTTATAGCAGTGGCATTGTTGCCAATCGTAGAAACGGGATAGATAGTTGTTGGAATTCCTTTCTGATTCTTCCAGTCAACATAAGGCATAATAGCATCAACAAAGGTATCATGAGCTATTACGATCATTCTCCCTTGTTCTTCCAAGGGTGTATAACGGGTAGCAGCAAAATTCAGGAAACGGTTGCTATAGATAGATTCAAATTCTCTAACATAGCCATCTCGTTCTCTATTTAACACGTTACGAGTATCAGTGCCGATACTGTTAATCTCCACTGTCAGGCTATGATAAACCCGCAGTGTTCCGGTTACCGGATTATATTGGAAAGGATTAAACCGGACAACCTGTCCTCTGAAATCACGTAAGATATAAGGTTCTCCCAATTCAGCCCGGACTTCCGGATAAAAGGTGTCTCTATCATATGTTTCTGAGAAGGTGTAAGGGATCTCTCCCGGTATCTGATTCCGGAAAAGCAGTCCTTTGGATGGAGCGATGTCCATAACCAGATCTGTATAATCAGCAGAGATAATCCTTAGATCGGTAAGGGCTTGGTCTGGTATAATTATACTACTGGTTACGTATGGTAATTCCGGATCTCCCTCTTTCAGCATAATGGGTTTATTCTCCAAACCGATATGATAAAAAGTTCTGCCATCGATTTGAACAGGCTGTCTGGTAAAGCTGGCAATCCTGTATTCAATGACGGTGCTCATATCATCGCTTTGTAACACTGTGGCTGTATTATCATATCCGGGAGAAACAAATACTGTTTCTGCCAGCATGAATGAAGCCGTCATAACAATAATCAAGCTTATTAATAGTCTCTTCATAATTCCTCCATTAATGTTCTGTATCTAATTATCTAACCATAATTTGTCAAGCTTATTTCAACAAAATCATCTTTCGTGTTTCAACATGACTTTCAGTAGTCATGCGGTAAAAATAGATTCCGCTCGGTTGAGGTTTGTTGTTCTTATTAATACTGTTCCATTTCACTCTGTGATCTCCGGGATCAAAGACATCATTCAGTAGAATTCTGACTAACTGACCCGCAATGTTAAATATCTCTATCTTAACTCTTTCTCTTTTTTGTAATGAGAATTCTATCGTAGTATTGGGATTGAAAGGATTGGGATAGTTCTGCCTCAAGGTGGTTACATACGGAACGACTGTCTCTTCCTCTTCTGTTGACAATAGTTCCAAGACAACACTGTTCGACGGCTCGGATTCACCTCCGTCGTAAAGGGCGGTAACATAATATTCATAGGTTCCGTTACCAGGGAGCAGATCAACATACTCCGGGCCAATTAATGCTTCGTCATTGATTATTACTTCATTTCTGTAAACATTATAGCCAAGTAATTCAGATCTTGAATCCTCGAATAATCGGGAACCATTATCTGGATAGGAGGGCTCCTGCCAGGTCAGATAAACTTCGAATTCATTCTGGATCGAGTATTCTAAGTCAGTAGGAGGAAGAAGACCGAAAACTCCGGCAGCATTGACAGCAATATAAGCAAGAGGATTATTTACATCATCACTTGTTATCGTGATCTGTCCGCTATAATCATCTATCTCGTCGGGAGTAAACTTCAGAATAAAATTCTGATTACTTTCAGGGAGTATCATATATGTATAGTCATAACGTTCCTCATCTCTCAACTGTCCGGTATCTCTCGAGTTTCTGCTGATCTGCGGAGAATTGGAAGTTCTTCTTGTTTCGTTTTCAATAACAAAACCTTGGTATGTTGTAATTATTCCATAAAGAGTTTCATCTCCGAAATTACTAATAGTGAAGTCACGGGTAGTGGAAAATCCTATCGGAACTTCCCCAAAATCGAGGTCTTGGGGATAGAGGGCAAAAATCGAACCGGAGGAAGTAACTCCGGAAGCCGGAAAGATAATATAATCGACCCAGGCACAGTCAGATCCGTTAGAGACAGACCAATCCTTGATATAAGTCCAGCAGAAAGAGTTGTTACCTGCCTGGACCGGAAAGGATACCTGAGTCCAATCTACTTCTCCCGACCATTCTTCCTGCTGCTGGTCGTTAATAAAGAAGCGGAGAAAATCATAGTTATTTTCGGAGGATACCTTGAAGTAAAAACTTATCTCACCCTCAACCGGTACATCCATTGACAAGCTCAAAGAACTGCTTTGATTGTGAGAAATCGAACCGGAACGAGCAGAATAGTTACCGGAATGTGCCTGGGAGCTGTCAACAAACCAATTGTTATTACCGCTGAAAGTCCAGTCGAAGGAATCAAAACTACCTGCGGAAAAGTCCTCGATAATCAGACCGACAGGCAGGGTGAAAGTTTCCTGGATTGTATAGTTCCCGGAAAAAACATTTAGACCGATCGTTAGATTGCTCCCATTAGGAATTGCCGGATCAATCGCGATCTCGAATGGGGCATTTATCATCTCACCGCTTTCCAACTCTCCGATAATAACAAATTCATCACTAATAAGGGTGATATATGGTGAACTACCAACAAATCTAACCATAGTCTCGGGTGAAAGAGCTTGTCCATCATTATGGATTGGAAAAAGCAGAGTTACAGTTTCTCCCGGATCCAGGAGTCCGTCATCATTTCCATCCGGTAGAGAATCAACAATGTCGGGGTATAATACTACCATTTCAGGAGCATTAACAGCAAAATTGAAATAAGACAGCCACGCTTCTTCATCATCCGAGATGGTTAACGTGAAATAAACCCTGTGCTGATCGGGTATATTATCAGCAATTTGGATCCTAAAGGCATTTTCAATCAGGACTGTTCCCTCTGCCTCAATATTACCAGCAAAGTGACTCCCGTCAACAATTGTGATATATGTATCTTCTGTTGACAATTGAGCTGTTACATTTGTTGCTTCTTCGATTCCGACATTTTCCAGGGTTACATGCAGGTCGATCAAATCTCCAAATTGAGGCAGATTAATAGTGCTGTCAACCACATCTAATTCGTAGCTGTTCAAGACAACATAAGAACCTTCGTTAGGAATGACCTGGATCTCACTGATTACCGGCTCATGGTTCTGTAAAGTTATGACCAGATCTGCCGTCCCCACAGATGAAAAGGGAGTAATATGCACTACACCCTGACCAGTTTCATCAATAAGAGTAGTTCCGTGAATCTCACCATCCATTGACAAACCGACATAAGAATAGGGTTCTGCCGTAACATCTATCTGGCTTTGACCCAGAAAAATCTGCGTGGGATAATTAGCTGTATTCTCCAAAGGGACCCGCATGTAAGGAGTCAGGGATGGATCGCCCATAAGGGAGTAGATCTCCCAATAGTAGTTTTTTCGCGTACTGTTGGAATGCTCAACAGCCATATTACCGGAATAGATCATAGCTCCGCCGGTCGTGTACCAGTTAATAAAGTCTTCTCCCTGAGTATGAAACAGACCGTCGAACATCCCCGGTCCTGTCTGATCATAGGGTAAGGCATTACCATGAGAAGGGATGCTGGCTACATGACCAACTCCCCACCAGTAATCTTCATCCCAGTAAGTATTGTCTGTTCCGCCGATATAGCCGATTGAGCCCTTGTTAGAGGCTCTAAGCCAGGCTTCTCCAAAACAGGTATAAACATCGAATTTATTGGTAATACAGCAATTCCCTACTACGAAGGGATACTTGCCGCTATTCTGTAAGCTGTTAATATTACCGATAGTAAAACTGGGATCTGACCAGGATGTGGGAGAACCGTGAGCGGTATAATTGACATAACCGACCCCATTGCTGACATTGTTAATAATAGCCTGTGAACTGCCACTTGATTGAGGATAGAGATAAGGATGAGCGACTATTCCGTTGGAAGCATTGAAATAATGCTGAGTACCGTAATTAATATGCCCGTTACCGTGTGATGAAGCCCAGTAACTATCATGACCAGCTATTAAAACGGCTTCTCCCAGATATGAGGGATCTGCCATTAAATACTGTTCGTATTCTAAAGTCTTATCAATTTGCGGCTGCAATTCCGCTAAATTATTAGCTGAAAACCTTCCATAAAACATTTCCGGCAGATAATCGCTCCCCTCTAATCTTACATAAGTCAGATCCGTTACGTGGGAACCGGTATCTCCGGAGAATGGAGGTATCTGGGCTGTATCTCCAACAAAAAGGAGAAAAGAGGGTGCCGGATCTTCGGGGGTAGCTGCATTCCAGATGTTAAGAATATAATTCCTGATTGTAGTAGTTGTCGATCCAACTTCTGCAGTCCCGGTATAGCCTACGATTGTTTCGAAGCCTTTCCTTGTTTTCCACTCGATAAAGGGCTGTAGGGCATCACTGAACATCGGATCGGAAATAATGATATATTTCACCGGGTAACGGGTAAGATTATCTCTTTCTGCTGCCGGTTCATAGTTAATGATCTGTTCTTTATACAAAAAATCGAAATAGGGTGAATAAGTACGCTGTCTCAGCTCCTCAGTAGAAACATAGTTTCCGTTCGAGAAAGTTATCTCTATCTCTATGTTGTTGAATATTCTCAGAATCCCCTCCTGAGGATTATATTGAACGGGATATACTTCGACAGCAAATAACCTTACACCTCTCATGATTCCGATTTCTTCGCCTTTGACCAGAGGAGAATCTCCGAAGCCATTCCGCTGATATACCTGTCTGTTGTAGGCAAAGGGCGGGATTTCTGCATCAGGACATTTGGCTACCGGATGCTGCCTCGGTATTATTGGATACTCTAGGCCGTGATCGAACAAATGATAATCAGTCACTTTGTAATCGACCGGCTTAAGAGAAACATCCGCTTCGAGCGGCACTGCTATTAGACGGCGGCTCATGGGCAATTTGGGTTCTCCAATTATATTGGTATGAGCTAAATCCTCGATAAAGATCTCACTGAAATTTCCTTCTTCCGTAGTCACGGTAAAGGAGTGTAAACGATCGAACCGGTACATTACAGATAAGCCGTAACGGTCACCTGAGGATATTTCTATCTTCGATCCTTCATTGTCGAGTTCAATACCGGTAAAAACGGCATGACTCAGTGAAAAAATGACGAAAATCATTAGCAGCAACACAAATCGTTTCTTGAAGAATAACATTTTTTAACCTCTTCATTTATCTCATTTTTTTTCTCATAGCAATACATCTAAATATAAAGCAACTTCTATGCCATCGACCCTGCTTTATCGATTCCTGAAACGCTTACTTGTTCAGAACTCTTGTAATCTGACCCTCTTTAGTCTCAGAGAATTATAGACAACATTCAAGGAACTGAAAGACATTGCTGCCGCTCCGATCATAGGATGCAACAGACCCATCATCGCTACCGGGACGGCAACTAAATTGTAGATCCAGGCCCAGAAAAAGTTCTCTTTAATTTTTCTGAAGATCGCTCTCGACAATTTTATGGCAAGCACAACATTCATCAGTTCATCTCTGATCAGAGTAACATCTGCCGCCTCTATCGCTATATCAGTACCTGTTCCCAGAGCTATTCCTACATTAGCTTGCTTCAACGCTGGAGCATCATTAATACCGTCCCCCACCATTGCCACCAGCCCGAATTCCTCCTGTAACCTGACTATCTCGTCAACTTTACCCTGAGGCAATACCTCTGCTGCAGTTCTCTCGATACCGGCTTTTTCTGCTATCGCTCTGGCAGTCTGTTTATTATCTCCGGTCAGCATAACCGTTGTAATACCCATCTCATTCAGCATCTTAATTGCCTGAAAGGAATCTTCCTTGATACTGTCAGCTACAGCCAACAGACCTTTCAATTTCCCTTCGATCGCTATGAGCAGCAATGTTTTGGCCTCATCCTCCAGCTTCTGCATATCAGCTTCTGCCTTTTCATAAATGATCTCGAATTCATCCATCATCCTGCGGTTTCCCGCCAAAACCTGCACACCGCTAATAAAACCCTTAATTCCCTTGCCTGAGATAGCTTCTGTTCCTTTAGTGCTCCTTAAGGTTATCCCCTCTTTTTCTCCCCTCTCGGTTATTGCCCGGGCTAAGGGATGCTCAGAGTTATTTTCCAGAGATACTGTGAACTCCAGCAACTCTTTTTCAGTAATACCATCATAAACGATTATATCAGTCAACGTTGGTTTTCCGATAGTTATCGTTCCTGTTTTATCAAAAGCTACTGCCCTGATCTCTCGCAATGTCTGAACTGCTTCCCCATTCCGGATAAGAATACCGTTCTCAGCCCCTAAGCCGCTTCCGACCATCAAAGCCGTTGGAGTTCCCAGCCCCAGGGCACAGGGACAGGCAATGACCAAAACAGCTGTAGCTGAAATAAAAGCCAGAGCTAAATTCGAGAGGGAGGGATTCACCCAGGGTAAGAAGGAAGCACCCCAGACAATGATCTGCCGGTGAAATCCGGGAAAAATGTTAAAGGAAAGAAAGGTCAGAAACGTTAAAACTATTATCACCGGAACAAAGTATCCGGTGACTCTATCGGCAAAATCCTGGATCGGTACTTTTGATCCCTGACACTCTTCAACTAATTTGATCACCTGAGAGAGAAAAGTATTCTTCCCGGTTTTAGTGACTTTGACCTTAAGAAACCCCTGTTTATTGATCGTAGCTCCAATTATTTCCTCCCCGGTTGTGCGGAAAACAGGCATTGATTCACCGGTTACCATCGATTCGTCAATACTACTCTCACCTTCTATAATTACTCCGTCTATCGGGATTTTCTCCCCCGGTTTAATAATCATCAGGTCTCCGGTTTCCAGTTCTTCTACCGCCACTTCTATCTGCTCCCCCTCTCTCTCAATACGGGCAGTTTTTGCTCCGAGTTTGATGAGTTTTTTAATCGCTTCCGAAGTTTTTCCTTTGGCTTTGGTCTCTAAAAACTTTCCTATCAAATGGAAGGTCATGATCGCTGTTGCCATTTCGACAAAAGTCTGTACATCCCAGAAAAATCCTGTAAAGCCTATCAGATAAGGTGGAAGAGAACCAAGACTGACCAGAACATCCATATTCGCTGTCCCGTTCCGGAGGGAAGACCAGCTTGATCTATGCACTCTCCACCCGATAATAAATACAACCGGAAAGCCTAAAATGACTGTAAGAAGATGATAAAAGGGAATGCTGATGCCCAGCATTTTCAGGATCATCAAACTCATGACAATACCGGCAAGAATAGCCGCTGAGACCATCCTTAAAAAAGAGTTACGCACTGTATCATCCTCTTCTCCGTCGGTAAAATCCTCTGAAACTGAAGCTTCATAACCCAGGACAGAAATTATCTTCTTTATCTCTGAGATCCGGATCTGATCTTTTCTGTAAACAATTATACCCTTTTCCGAGGCATAATTTATCCGGGCTTCTTCGATCCCCTCCGTATTCTTTAACTTTGCTTCGATACCGGCAGCACATCCGGCACAAGTCATTCCTCTGATCCGGAATGTAAGCTTAACAGCTTCACTCTCCTCTTCTTTCTCTGCCCGGTAGCCCAAATCTGAGATGAGAGTAATGATCTGCTCATCGGAACAATCATTCTCAGCACAGACAACATACCCTTTACCGTTGGCATAATTGACTTTTGCGTCCTGTATAGCGGGTAGTTCGAGCAGTTTCTTTTTTATTCCTGCTGCACAAGCGGCACATGACATGCCGTCAATTCTATAAATCCGTTTCTCCAATTTTGAATCCATCATCATTCTCCCTGAACTAATTATCATTCATTGTTAGAAAATATAATCAAATATCAAGGATCAGACAAACTGCGATGTTTACCGGATAATTTTCCGGATACCATTGCTTACCAATCATTGCCTCGCAACGTGTTTCTATTACCTTACATAGTTTCTGCTTGACTAAAAAGAGACTGCCGGAAAAGATGTCACTCGAAAAAGAGCTGTAGAAATGAAGCTGCCTGCTTCTACCTTGCGGAAGAATTCGCTAAGGTTATGGAAAGATAAAAGAAAAATGACATGAGTCGGTTTTTCAGAAAAAGCGGGTGGACTTTGTTCACCCGTTTTTTTTTGAGAAAACACTAAGGAGGTGTCTATCACAATACGTTACAGGAAAGGCAGAGCTAGGACTAAGATCGAGGTGCCTAAAGAGAGAATAAACGAGCAGATTTTTGCTGAAAAAGTTCGTTTGATCGACAGCCAGGGAAAACAGATAGGTATAGTAGAGACTGGCAAAGCTTTGCAAATGGCAGAGGATGCTGAGCTTGATTTAGTCGAGATCGCTCCCGGGGCAGATCCCCCGGTATGCAAGATCATGCGCTTTGACAAGTATTTCTATAATAAGGAAAAGAGTGTCCGGGAAGCAAAAAAACGGCAACACACCGTTCAGGTAAAAGAGATCAAGATGGGTCCCCACACCGAAGAACACGATTATGAGTTCAAGAAGAACAATGCCATTAAATTTTTGAAACAGCAGAACAAGGTTAAATTTACTATTCGTTTCAAGGGACGTCAACTTGCTCATAAAGATATCGGATACAGACTATTGGAGAAACTTTATGAAGATTTGCAGGAATATGCAGAGATTGATTCGAAACCGAGTGAAGAAGCGAGAACTATCTCAATGATCTTAGTTGCTAAGAAAGATATCGGTAATGATTCGGAAGAATCTACCGATGATAAAAAGTCAGAATAAGAGATTTTTTCGAACAAAGGAATCCTAAGGAGGAAATTTAGATGCCGAAAATGAAAACAAGAAGAGGAGCTGCCAAGCGATTTAAGGTTTCAGCGACCGGAAAGATTAAACGCCAGCATGCTTACTTAGGTCATATTCTTACCAAGAAAACACGTAAACGCAAGAGACAATTACGCCAAGCCGGTTTAGTCGCTCCGGCAGATGTTCCGCGCATACGGAAAATGATCAACGCATAACTTTTAGGCTATCGCTTTGTTCCTTTAAGATAGTTTTTTGCCATTATTTAGGTCTCAATAACAGTGAGATTTATTCCGGGATGAGCAAGAGAATAATCAACGGAGTAAAAAGCTCAGAGCTGATAGATAAACGTCTTGATCAGAGCTGAGTTTTCTTGAAGATGATACTTATTTAGAACAAAGTGTAACAACAATTATGAATTTGATAAGAGAAAGGAGAAGAAGATGTCACGTGCAACAAATAATGTCGCAGCAAAGAAGCGAAAAAAAAAATATTTAAAAGCCGCAAAAGGCTATTTTGGGGCTCGCAGCCGACAACTCAAAGCTGCCAGACAGGCAGTAGAAAAAGGATGGCTATACGCTTACCGCGACCGGAAAAACAAGAAAAGAGAGTTTCGTAAACTCTGGATTATCAGAATTAATGCTGCTGCTCGCTTACAGGGATTAACTTACAGTGCTTTCATCAACGGCTTAACGAAAGCCAATATCGAAGTTGACCGTAAAACACTTGCTTATTTGGCAATGAATGATTCCGAAGCGTTCAACAAGCTTTGTGATCTTGCCAAAGAGAACATAAATTAAAGACAAAAAATCATCGAATACAGATAACTGGGAAAGTCAAAAGGAATTACTGTGAACAAGGAATTGATCGAAATACTGGAGAAGGCAAAGCAGGAGATCGGCAAGTCTCAGAATGAATATGAGCTAAACAATGCCAAATCCCGGGCTATTGGCAAAAAGAGCATGCTTACCGATATGATGAAAAAGCTTGGTTCTTTACCGCCGGAAGAGAGGCCTGGTTACGGCAAGGCGATCAACGAACTCAAAAAGGAGATCGAGAATCTGCTGGAGATGCGAGCAGCAGAACTCAAAAACGAGCAATATCAAAGGACTATTGTCCGGGAAGCGGTTGATTTAACCCTGCCCGGTTATCTTCCCGAAACAGGAAGTTTACACCCCTTGACAATTATCTGGCGTCAAATCGAAGACATTTTTATCAGCATGGGATTTGATGTGGTCGAAGGACCAGATATCGAAGACGAATTTCACAATTTTGATGCTCTGAATACTCCGGCAGGCCATCCGGCCAGAAATGAGATGGATACCTTCTATCTAAAACAGGCAGATAACAGTTCTGTCGGCAACAGACTCTTACTGCGAAGCCAGACTTCCACTGTTCAGGTGAGGATCATGAAGAATCATGCCCCGCCGCTTAAGATCATCTCAATAGGCAGATGTTACCGTAATGATAAACCCGATGCTTCACATTCTCCTTTTTTTCATCAAATTGAAGGCTTATCAGTTGATACTGCTATAACTTTCGGGGATCTGAGAAACATTCTGAACAGTTTTGCCGTCAAGATGTTCGGGCCAGATATCAAAACAAGATTTCGTCCGCACTTTTTCCCTTTTACGGAACCGAGTGCAGAATTGGATCTGATTTGTTTTAATTGCCACGGTAAAGGCTGCAATATCTGTAAAAACAGCGGTTGGTTAGAGATTGGCGGAGCAGGAATGGTTGACCCTAATGTCTTTGATATGGTGGGTATTGATTCTGAGAAATACACAGGATATGCTTTTGGTCTTGGAATAGACAGAATTGCTCTCTTGAAATACAGACTTCCTGATATCCGTCTGCTTTTTGAAAATGATCTCCGTATGCTTAAACAGTTTCGTAACTTCACCGGTATGTAATTAATCGAGGTATTTAGCGGTTCTGTAAGGATATATGAGGTTGCATTTCTGGTGGTCACCAGTCACCAGCAGTTGTTGTAAGGCTTGATGAAAATGGATTTAGCAATCCAAATTAACGAGGAAAAAAATGATTTTCAGTTATAACTGGTTACGGGAGTACATTGAATTACCTGATCCGGACGCTTTAGCCAGAATTTTGACTTTTGGCGGTATCGAGGTCGAGACTCATTATCCCTATGCCCAAAAACTCCGGGATATAACTATTGCTAAGATTTTAGCCGTAGAGAAGCATCCTGACGCTGACAAATTATCTGTATGTCAGGTAGATACAGGTAACGGCATCAAACAGGTAGTATGCGGCGCTCCCAATTGCCGGGAAAATATGCTCACTCCCTACGCCCCTGTTGGTGTTAAGCTGGGAAATACAGTTATCAACAAGGTTAATATCCGGGGTATAGATTCTGAGGGAATGCTCTGCTCGGAGCGCGATATCGATATTTCCGATGATCATAGCGGGCTTATGTCCCTTCCGGATAATGCTGTTATCGGTAAAGATCTGCGAAGTTATCTCTCTCTCAATGATACTATTTATGAAGTTGAAGTAACCCCAAACCGGCCTGATTTATTAGGAATGTTGGGAATAGCGCGTGATGTAGCTGCCTTAACGAAACAGCAACTGATTTTGCCGGCAGGGTTTCCTACAGACGGTTATTCCTATCCTAACGCTAGTTTAAGATTGGACAGCTCTAAAGAATTTAGTTTTGCTCTCTCCAATGAAGCTCCGGAATTGTGCAGCCGCTATCTCGCCCGGGTAATAACTGGGGTCAGGATAATGGAATCACCCCGCTGGTTGAAAGACAAATTGCTGGCAGCTGCTATAAAGCCGATTAATAATCTTGTTGATATCACGAATTATGTTATGCTGGAATTTGGCCATCCTCTGCACGCCTTCGATTATAAGCTGCTCAAAGGGGATCAGATAAGAATCAGAAAAGCAGACAAAGGGGAAAAGATTTCTGCTTTAGACCAGAGAGTTTATCAGCTTGAGGAGAATGATCTGGTAATTGCCGACAAAGACAATCCTGTTGCTCTTGCCGGAATAGTCGGGGGAACAGATAGCTCTATTACCAATTCGACCGAGACTATCGTTCTGGAAGCCGCTAATTTCAATTATCTTTCGATCAGGAGAACTGCTGCCAGATTGAAAATCAATACCGATTCCTCCTATCGTTTCGAGAGAAATCTCTCGGATGAGACAGTCTCCCTGATCAGTCAAAGAGCAACTGCTTTGATCTGTGAGATCTGCGGTGGTGAATTATTATATACTGTGGACTCTTACCCGCAACCGGAAGAAAAAAGGACTTTAGAATTAAGAATAACGAGAGCTAATAGACTTCTAACAACCGATTTTTCAGCTAAAGATGTAACTGAGATGTTAGAATCATTAGGGCTTAGAAAAACAACAACTGAATCTGAATCTCTTCGCTTCGAAATCCCCCCCTATCGCAAAGATCTGTCGCGGGAGATAGATCTGATAGAAGAGCTAATTCGCCTTTACGGATATAACAATATTCCTCAGAAGAGCGAAAAGGAATCACTGACCGCTTGGAATTGGTTCCATACGAAACGTTACCTGGCAGATTATCTGATCTTCAATGGATTCTCCGAAGCCGTTAATTCCTCTTTTACCGAACCGGCAATTATTAAACAGTTAAAACTCCCCGTCGATGATCAGCGTAATCATTACTTTGAATTGAATAATCCCTTGGGTGCCAGTTTTTCGATGATGAGAACAACACTTATTCCGGGATTGCTGAAAAATGTTCAATTTAACCTGCACAACGGTCAGACTGAAATCAAGTTGTTCGAATTGGGAAAGGTCTATCTGAAGAAGGATAAGGAACCGGAAGAGAGGTATTATTTAACAGGCGTTGTCTCGGGAGATATCAGTCAAGATCACTGGAGATATAAAACCCGGGAAACGAGCATTTTCTCTGTCAAGGGATACGTAGAAGGTCTTTTAGCACAGCTGACAGACGATGAACAACATTTTAGATCTGCTGATATCTCTTACTGCCAGTCCGGTTCAGGTATGGAAATTGTGATGAATAAGATACCTGTCGGGACTGTAGGAAAGCTTGATCCATTGTTAGCTTCGAGCATTGACATCGAGGAAGCGGTTTATGTTTTCGATATAGATATCACTCTCTTACGAAAAACTGCTCAACATAAGACAGTTTCTTACCGGGAAGTAAACAAATATCCTCCCGTGACCCGTGATCTGTCCTTCGTTATCAGTAAAGATTTTCAACACCAGGAGATAGAAAAAACAATCCGAGAGACTAATAGAGAGCTGATCGGTAATATACGGTTAAAAGATGAATTCATGGGAAAGAACATACCTCAAGGATCCCGCAGCTTGACTTATAGTATTCTTTTCAGTTCCCGGGAAGGTACTTTAACCGACGAAAGAGTAAATCTACTAATGGATACAATCATAACTAAGTTAAAGAAAGATTACGAAATAGAAATGAGGTAAATAATGGATAAACAACCGTTATCTCAATTAGATGCAAAGATTCAAATGCTGATAGATAACTACAAGGATCTGAAAAAGAAGTACGGTGAATTGTTGGATGAAAATGCCATTCTTAAGGAACAGAATACTAACAATCATCAGACAATTTCCACCCTGCAGAGTAAATTATCGGAACTCGATAATGAGCTGACCGCAAAAACAAGATCCCTGGAAAGTGTTGAACAGAAGTGTGCTGAATATGAAGAAAAACTTTCTAACATGGAAAACGTTACCAAGACCGCTTCCTCAAAGATCGACGATATTCTGTCCCAACTTAATCAGTTGTAATACTGTAAAAAATCAGTAGAAAATGCAAACTGTCGAAGTCGTTATATTCGGTAAGAAATTTCGTCTGAGAAGTGAAAACCCGGAACAGTTGAAGGAATATGCCGCTTATTTGAACAGTACTCTCGATGAGATAGCCGCTAAGTACGGATTGGTTGATGCTAAAGACACCCTGACTCTTGCCGGTATGATCTTAACGGAGAAACTCTTTCAACAGACCGAAACGAGTGAAAATCTCAAAAAAGAAATTGACAGATTGCATAGTAAAATATCCGTCTTTATGAAGAATAACGCAGTTTAGAATGATTAATCCATTTTCCGGATGTTGGTCATGATATGCTTTGATAAAATAACTCCTGCGGTATGCGTGAATGTATTTGTAATTGAGCCAATATATAATCAGGGAATCGATCCGGTTGTGGCTTACAAGCCCGGCAATATGTCCGGGAAGTAAAAAGCAGCACAGGTAGATGCCCATCTTGACTTAAGGTTCAAGATGTACAAATAGACACGGTACCGCAGGTTTTCGGATATAATAATCGCTGTTCAGGTGTTTTACATGTCCGGATTCAAGAAAATAGATCCCGATAAAGAGAGGTAATTAATGAAAGAGGTTATATATATATTAGGTGGACTAATCTTAGGCTCGATAGTCACAGTGGTCGTCTTTCTGATCATGAAAAATAAGGCGTTTAGGATCATCTCGACCGCCAAAGAAGAGGGTGCCCGCATCATTGAGGAGAATCGTCAGCAGGCAAAATTAGAAAAAAAGGCTGCTCTGATCGAAGTAAAAGATGAATGGTATCAAACGAAACGGAGTCACGAAGAGGAAATCAACCAGCGGAAACGTGAGATCAGAACCCTGGAAAAGAAATTTAATGAACGCTTATCCGTCCTGGATAAAAGATTCGAAGGTTTAGACAAGAAAGAAAACAGGATCAATGAGTTAGAAAACAAGAACAAGATCAGAGAATCCGAACTTGAAACAAGGAAGCAAGAAATCAATGAATTGATCATCAAGCAACAGCGTAAACTGAGTGAAATAGCTCAACTAAGCAAAGAAGAAGCTGTGAACCTGCTGAAAAACCAGTTAATTGGTGAAGCCCGGGATCATGCTGCGAAGGAAGTCAAAGAATCGATTGAGCAGATAAAATTAGATGCCAACAAGATATCCGCCGATTACCTATCCACGGCAATCCAAAGAATGTCAGTAGATTATGTGGCTGAATCCACCGTATCTGTAGTCTCAATCCCGACTGAAGAGATGAAAGGGAGAATAATAGGCAGAGAAGGTAGAAACATCCGAACTTTTGAAAAAGCGTCTGGAGTTGATTTAATAATCGATGACACTCCGGAAGCGGTCGTTTTATCCTGTTTCGACCCGGTACGAAGAGAAATAGCCCGACTCTCTTTAGAAAAGCTGATCGTTGACGGCAGAATTCATCCGGGCAGAATTGAAGACCTGATTGAAAAAACCCGCAAAGAAATGGAAAAGCATCTCATTGAATTAGGAGAAAAAGCTTGTCTCGATCTGAACATCAAAAATGTTTCCCAGAATATCATCAGACTTATCGGCAGACTGAATTACCGTACCAGCTACGGACAGAATGTTCTCCAGCACAGTAAAGAAAGCGCCTGGATCTGCGGTATGTTAGCTGCGGAGTTAGGACTGAATCAAGAGATTGCCCGCCGGGTAGGCTTTCTCCATGATATCGGAAAAGCCATAGATCATGAGTTTGATGGTTCTCATGCCGTCTTAGGAGCAAACTTTGCCCGTAAGAACGGAGAAAAACCAATCGTCGTTAACGCTATTGAAGCACACCATGAAGAGGTAGCTGCTCAATCGGTTTATGCACCCTTAGTACAGGCTTCTGATGCAATTTCCGGAGCCAGACCCGGTGCCCGGAGAGAGGTACTCGAATCCTATATGCAGAGATTAGAGAAGCTGGAAGAACTGGCTAATACCTTAGAGGGTGTTGATAAGTGTTATGCCATCCAAGCAGGCAGAGAATTGAGAATTATTGTTGATCCGGTGTCTATTGATGACAGCAAATCGATATATATTGCCTCCGATATCGCCAGAAAGATCGAACGGGAGATGCAGTATCCCGGACAGATAAAGGTCACGGTAATTCGTGAAACGCGGCATCAGGATGTGGCTAAGTAAATGAATATCCTCTTTATCGGAGATATCTTCGGCAGACCCGGAAGAAATGTCGTTAAGAACAGGCTGCCTGAACTGAAAAAAGAATTAGCAGTAGATGTCTGTGTAGCAAACTGTGAGAATAGTGCTGCCGGTTTGGGTATCACCGAAAAGACAGCTGATGATGTATTTAATGCCGGAGTTGACGTCATAACCGGAGGCAATCATCTCTGGGACAAGAAAGAAGTGTTTGCTTATCTGGCTATCGAAAAAAGGATATTGAAACCGGTAAATTTCCCTCCAAAATCGCTAGGGAATTCTTTTTTCTGCAAAAACCTCCCGAATGGGAAAAAACTTGCCGTGCTGACTTTATGTGGACAGGCGTTTATGAATCCGGTCAATTCACCATTTTTAACATTGGAAGAGATTCTCCCCACATTAAAAGAAGCAGCAGATTACATCCTGGTGGATTTTCATGCGGAGGCTACTGCTGAGAAGAGGGCTTTTGGACTCTATTTCGATGGCGTGGTAAACATTATTGTCGGGACACATACTCATATCCAAACTGCCGATGAAGAGATTTTACCCGGTGGTACTGCCTATATAACCGATGTTGGAATGACCGGTCCTCATAATTCGGTGATAGGAATCAAGAAAGAGATCATTTTCGAAAAAATAATGACCGGAATGCCTGTCAGATATGAAGTCGCCGAAAGAGGTAAACAGCTTAATGCTGTTTTTATCACTCTGGATGAACAAAGCGGGAAAGCTACAAAGATAACAAGGATCAAGGAATTTTTCTCTGATAACGGATAATTTCCAATTCCCTTGCTGCTCAGCTTACCGGAGCAATCTTTATCCTTCCTTCAGAGCGGTGGAGTTACTGAAGTAAGTAAAGAGAACCTATTAGGGATGGGTTAAGTTAATCCGATAGTTAAAGAGAAAAAGTTTAACGTAGTTGATGACCTGGGTATCTCTTGGCTTTGTTGTGGAGTCTTTCCTCTCTTCGATTGGTAAAGATTTTCAACCATTAGTAAGGAGATCACTATGGAAAAAGAGCTGAAAGCCAAACCATTGATAAGGGAACTCTATCAAGAACTGGCAGAAAAGACAGCAGGCTATGCCAGAAAACCCCTGTTGACAGTACTTATACTCGGAGAAGATCCGGCAGCTGAATTCTACATAGCTAATATCGAGAAGAAAGGTAAGAAAGCAGGGATTGATACTGCCATTAAAAGAATGAGTATCGATACAAAGCAAGATGAACTTATCTCAATACTGAAAGAACTCAATTCAGACCCTCTGGTAAATGCCATCATGGTCCAGAAACCATTGCCTCCTCATATAGATGATAACCTTATCGCAGCAGCAATTAATCCTCAAAAGGATGTTGACGGTTTCAATCCGGTCAATCTGGGAAAAATGCTGCTGGAAACCGACTCCCTTCTCCCCTCTACCCCTGCCGCCGTCATGGAAATGATCCGGTATTACGGAATCGAACTCTCCAGCAAACATACAGTACTCTGCGGCAGAAGCCATATTGTCGGCAAACCTTTGCTTAATCTGTTGATCAATAAACAGCAGCCGGGAAATGCTACTGTCACCGTTTGCCACAGCAGGACAAAAGATCTGGCAGTTCATACGCTCCGCGCTGATATATTAATTACCGCTATGGGAATAGCCCGTTTTATCAAAAGCGAAATGGTCAGGGACGGAGTAATTATCCTTGATGTGGGAACAAACGAGATAATTGAAGAGGGAAAAACCTCTTATACCGGCGATGTAGATTACGAAGCCTGTTATGCAAAAGCAGCGGCTATCACACCGGTTCCGGGAGGCATTGGCAGTGTCACTACCGCCATGCTGTTAAAAAATGTAGTTAAGGCTTATGAATGGCAGCAATAAACGCTGCCTGCTGCTGATCAACCCGAGAGATCCGGTTTTACGAGTTCGTAATCAAGCTTACCGAGCCCAATCTTGGCAGCGTAGTTCAGTTGCTGTAGAGGATCTACATCTTTGTAAAGATTTCTGAACGGTTCTCCTTCTTCTCCTTTGATCACAGAATTATAGATCTTTCTGGCTTGGGCAGTTAGATCGAAACTTGCCTTGTCAATAGCTACAGGGTCTGAGGAGAGCAGAATCCCGATATCTTCAACAACAGCATTATCAGATAGCCCGAAACAATCACAATGGGGTGTGATATCCAGCAGAAAATTGCAGTAGAAGATCTTTCTTTTCAGATATTCGACTGCACCCAGGGCTGTTTCGGCAACTTTTTCCGCCATATTCTCTGGTGTTTCGTTCCAGAGGATCTTTAAGGCACCGGTAGGACAAGCTGTTATACATTCAGCACATCCGATACAGATATTATTATCAAGCTGAAAGATGTTATCTTCCCAGGTAATGGCGTTTACGGGGCAGATCTGAGAACACTTTCGGCATTTAATACATTTCTTTTCCAGGTATTTCGGTTTGACATCGGCATGCATTAACTGTTTTTGTTTACGGGTAGCCAGACCCATTGCCAGATTCTTGACTGCCCCTCCGAAACCAATAGCCAGATGCCCCTTAAAATGAGAGACACATATCATACTGTCGATATCTTCCAGCATTCCCGCCAGAAACACCTTTTGAAAATGCTTTTTATCAATTGAGATCGCTCTTTGATACTGCCCCTTCAGTCCGTCGAGAATGACAAGCGGTGCCTGAACTACGGAATAATCAAAGCCGTGTTCTATCGCCAGTTCCAGATGCGTTGCCCCCTGCATCCTTCTCCCTGAATAAAGGGTATTGGTATCTCCGATTACCGGATAAGCTCCCTTTTCTTTCAAGAGATCAACAACTTTTCTAATATAGAGGGGCGAAACGAAAGTTGTATTGCCGTCTTCTCCGAAATGAGTCTTGATACAAACCGTTTCTTTGGCCTGCAGCCAATCGATCCTGACCAATCTGATCAATTCAGTAAATTTTTCCAATAATCCTTTGTTTCCTTCTGCCCTTGAAGAGGCAAAATACACTTTACTCATCTGTTACTCCTTATCTCCAAAATCAAAACTAACTTCTTTCTCAACCTGTGCCACTTCACTGACCATAGCTTCTGATCCGCTAATCAATCTATGACTGTTTCTCAAGCAAATACTTTTAACCGGGCTATAAGATCTTCTATGATGTATCGTTATCCCATACAAACTTAGAGCGTCTATATGTTCCTTTGTCGGATACCCTTTGTTTTTCAGAAAATTGTAATCAGGATGAACCTGGTGCAGATCTCTCATAATCCTGTCTCTGGTTACCTTTGCCAGGATCGAGGCTGCTGCAATGGAGGCATATTTGCTGTCACCTTTAACGATACCTCTGGCACAGGGCAATCCTGACGGTACCCGGTTACCGTCAATTAAGACCAAGTCCGGTTCAAATCTAAGTTTACCAACAGCTTCTTTCATCCCTTGCAGGGTAGCAGCCAGAATATTTAACCGGTCAATCTCTTCTGATGATACAATAACAATACTGTAGTCGAGAGAGGAAATCAAGACTTGCTCATAAAAATAATCCCGTTTCTTCTCTGCTATTTTCTTGGAATCATTCAATCCCGGTATCATCTTTTCCGGATGGAGAATACAAGCTGCTACTACCAATGGTCCTGCTAAGGGACCTCTCCCTGCTTCATCTACGCCGGCAATCCTTCCGAATCTCTGATAAAGCAGTTTCTCATTGTAGTAGAGCATCGACATCTGTTGCTTAGCCCGAAAACTTTAGATTATTTGCAGGGTCAAAGTAAGGGCACTATTCATGCTTTTGGGTGAGGCAATACCTTTCCCGGCAATATCGTAGGCAGTACCATGATCTACCGATGCCCGGAAGAAGGGTAATCCCAGAGTAACATTGACTCCGCTTCCCTTAGCAAGCATTTTGAAAGGTATTAGACCCTGATCATGATAACAGGCAATAATCTGGCGGTATTCCGGTAATTTATATCTGAAGAATGAATCAGCAGGATAGGGACCATCGATAATGATTCCTTCTTTTGCAAGTTTCTCCAATGCCGAATTCAGTATTTCTTCTTCTCTGCCGAAAGCACCATCTTCCCCGCAATGGGGATTTAACGCTAACAGGGCTACTTTTCCTTCCTTATATCTCTGCCTGGTAAACTGATAGATCATTCTCATCTTGGGAATAATCAATTCCTCTTTTATCTGATCCGAAACTTTCTTGAGCGAGGTATGAGTTGTCAGTAAAGCAACATCAAGATCGGAAGAGACAAAATTCATGACAAAAACCGCTGTATTGAATTTCGCTGCCAAATACTCTGTATGTCCGATAAATGATGGATCGGATTTCCTGATCGCTGCCTTAGATACCGGAGAGGTTATCAGGGCATCCATTTGATAATCTTTAATATCTCTTACTGCTCTCTCTAATATTTGATAAGAAACCCTGTCTGAATTATCATTAGGTTTTCCCTTCTGTATATCGGCAGCGCTAATAATTACAGCGTAAAGCTGACAATTTCCGGTAACCTTAGAGGGATTATCAATAATCATGATCTTTTTCCTATCCTGCTCAGTTCCTGTAAGTGCTGCTTCGGAACGAATATAAGAAAAACCGGGCGGTAAGCATTTCTCACCATAGATAACTAAAGCCACCTTTTGAGGTATGGGATAGTTACTGATACAACTCCGTACGACTTCCGGGCCTATTCCAGCCGGATCACCGGTAGTTATGGCTATTGTTCGTCGAATTCTTTCCTCCTGTTTGTTCTGATTATTGTTCTATGTATATAGATTTATCTTGCTCTTACCTTGTCTGAAGATCCCGGTACTGTTAACGCTTCACCTCTCTCACATAACGGACATTCTTCCGGCTTGTAACTGACAATATTGAGTTTTAACAAGGACTCAGTTCTGACTCCGAAATCAACCTTCCCGCCACTACGATCTACCAACAAACCGATAGCCGTAAGCTCAATTTCCTTCCTCTTCAAAAAATCCATTACCTCTCTGACGCTTCCTCCGGTGGTAACAATATCTTCAATAATTATCGCTTTAGAACCGGGTTGAATATTGAATCCTTTGCGGATAATCATTTTCCCCTCATTCCTCTGACTGAAAACAAACTGCTTAGAGAGACTCTTAGCGACTTCATAACCAAGCACAATACCACCCATGGCAATACCGACAACAATGTCAGCTTCTATGTCCTGCAATTTTTCGGCTAATTTACGGCAGAGAATTGTGATCTGCTCCGGATTTTGAATAATTCTTATCTTCTCGATATATTTATCACTATGCAATCCGGAAGTAAGCTGGAAATGTCCACTCTGAAAAGCTCCGTTCTCTTCAAGGATTTCTATGATCTCCTCATCTCCGGATTCAAATTCGGTTTCCAGTGATAACGCTTTCAACAGTTCCTCAGCCTGAACATAGTGGTCAAGGTGCACCTTCATCTTGATACCTTTTACTACATTGCTGAAAATCTCTCCGGTATATTCATCGGTCAGGATTACATCAATGCCGTTCTCCAGCAGGTAGTTCTTGGCTAAATTAGCTTCTACCGAATCATTATAAGTCTTAATTGTTTTGTAACTCTCCATTGTCATCTCCCGGTTTATTCTAACTTAAAGATATCTTTAGAAGCTTAGTTGTCAATAGTTTTGTCTCTTTCCGGATTAATATCCATGTTTCAATGATCTCCGTTTTATCCTCTCAGCCTGCTGGAGAATTATAAGTGTTATTCTTGTTCGTTCTCTTTGCTTGCTTCGGTGATGGCTGGGAATAGATCATGTTTTCCATCATGCTATTCCATCCGCAGGCTTTCTCGTACAACAAGTTGGCAACTTGTTTCTTTTCCGCAAATTACCAATATGCGGTACTTTCCCTACTCTGCTTCCGCAGATTTTCTTTTCCGGTATTAAAAGTAACGGTGATCCAAAAAACCGTACGAAAATATGCTTCGGAGCTACTGTCTGACGAACGAAACCATTTTCGTAGAGACGGGGTACGCCCGTCTTGGTGTAGATAAAGTGAATAATTCTGATCTTCTATGCTTCATCTCACTTTGTTATCGATCTGTACTTTTGTTGCAGCCGGCAGCCTTTCTTTGTTACTTTCTTTTCACCGCCGAAAAGAAAGAAGGTAAAAAAATATAAGCATTCATAACCTTCTCCCGCATTTCCGATATCAGGAAGCGAAAGTCTCACTTCCGCTCAGGCGGGACATGCCCCGCCTCTACAATGAAACTATCAGTTTATCTGGACTGATTCGTTTTTTTGGTAGTTAACAGGATTTTCGTATTCTGGCAAGCTGGAGCTTGCCAGCCCGTTAAAAGCATCCGTTTCAGAAGCTAAAAAAGTAGGGCAATACACGACAACCCTCCTGCTTGCTCTGCTTCTTGCAGGCTTTTCACTTTTCTGCGAAGCTTTGCCATCCGCAGGCTTTCTCGTACAACAAGTTGGCAACTTGTTTCTTTTCCGCAAGTTACCAATTTGCGGTACTTTCCCTACTCTGCTTCCGCAGGTTTTCTTTTCCGGTATTAAAAGTAACGGTGATCCAAAAAACCGTACGAAAATATGCTTCGGAGCTACTGTCTGACGAACGAAACCATTTTCGTAGAGACGGGGTACGCCCGTCTTGGTGTAGATAAAGTGAATAATTCTGATCTTCTATGCTTCATCTCACTTTGTTATCGATCTGTACTTTTGTTGCAGCCGGCAGCCTTTCTTTGTTACTATCTTTGTGCTGTTACCAAGAAAGCAAGAAAAAAGCCCGAGCAAAACCCGGGCTTTTTCCTTTTTTTGATTATTACAGCGATGACTCTCTTACTTCATCATCAACATCTTCTTAGTGCTGGTATATCTACCGCTCTTCATTCTATAGAAATAAATCCCGCTCGCAATCTCCCGGTCAGAATCATCACGTCCGTTCCAGAGAAGCTGATGCTCTCCTGCTTCACGATGCTCATTAACGAGGGTCTTAACTCGCTGACCGCGGGTGTTGAATATCTCGACAGTGACATGATCGGCTTCCTGTAAGGTGAAGCTTATCGTCGTCTCAGGATTGAACGGATTCGGATAATTCCTCTGAAGTCCTGTTACATATGGTACTGAAGTTACATCATCGGTGGTTGTGATCACCACATTTACCTCATTGGAAGGTTCAGATTCACCAAAGTCATAGAGAGCCGTTACATAGTAAACATAGCTGCCGGTAGCAAGCTCTTGATCGAGGTACTCGGTCTCAGTTACCGGATCGGTGTTAAGCATCACATCGTCGCGATAGACATTGTAACCTATCAGTTCCCGGGTGGCTGCCGGTGCCGGATATACTCCGCTTAAAGCTACTGAACTCTTTTCTGACACCTGTATTTCAGGAGCTCTGCTTGTGCGGTAGGTTACCGGTGCTATCTCTGCTATTCTACCGTCCGGATAGAGAACTACCGCTCTGATCAGGTATGCTTCTGTCCAGCTGCCCCATGTTTGACTGGTAGCATCGAAATCCCAGGAACGACCGTTGTTAAGATCACCGTCATAACCGAGGAAAGTCGTACTGTTGATCGATCCGAAACCGACTACAAAATCTCCGTCAACAAGGATATTCTCACCAGAGACGTCAACATCGATCCATTCTTCGTCTGCCGCTGCCGTAAGAGCTGTAAAGAGTACATCAGTGCCCGGTTCAGTCCCTGCCCAGTTATAGACCTCAGCATTGAACTCATTATCTCCGGCTTGGATTGTAGTGAAGTAACGCAAGGTAAGGATTTGACAAGCCTCTGAAGGCGACATCTGGGTTGCCATGGTAAATCCGTTATAACTGTAAGCTCCGGTAGTTGCTCCGTCATTGTCATAGATCAGCTCTTCAGTAGTGCCGCCGGAAGTTCCGGGTGCATCCCACATGAGATGAACATCAAGTGCTTGAATCTCGTAAGTAAGATTCTCCGGGGGATAAGCTTCGGGTTCCGCTTCGGTAGTGAATGACCAAATCGGACAATCTTCAGCATCGCCGCGTTGCAGAGAGTTTCTCTTTGAAGCTCTTGTTAAATTGTCAGCATATCTGACCGGGGCATCGGTAGTAGGAATTACCTGCCAGTAATAGGTTATATCATAATCGAAGGCAAAAGGATGCTCTTCAAAGTAATGATCACCGGGACCACCCTCGATATATGCCTGATAAGGATCATCATTGGTATCACCTGTCCACATATTGACAATGAAACCGATGGGATCGGTAAACAGAGGATCGGAAGTATATGTCCAGCCAATCGGGGTATCAATCGCTACCTCCATTGCTTCATCTTCCGGGATCGGGGAGTGAGCAACAGTTGGATTAGGTGATATAGCGGTTTCAGGTGTTGCTTCCACGGTATTGGAAGGATCTGATTCTCCTAAATCATAGACTGCTGTTACATAATATGAATACGTCACATCATTGACGACATCGGTGTCTTCAAACTCAGTCTCCGTGACTAAGTCAGCATTTATCATAACATCATCCCTGTAAACATTAAAGCCCAAGAGCTCCAGGCGAAGACTGCTGTTTTGGATTGCATTTCGTTCTGCTGCTCTTCTGTTGACTGCTCTGACAACAGGCATATCCGGAACATCCCAGTCCAGATTGACGACAGCATCCCCGGCTGCGGCAGTTAGATTTTCCGGTGGATAAAGAACCGGGGGAGGAGCATCATCTCCTATGAACAGCGTGATATTCGGAGCCTCAGTATTCGGGCCAAGCCCGTCGGTCATATCATAAGGATCGAAGGGACTGGTAACGGTGTCCGTTCTGGCGTATCTTGTTCTGTCGGGATAGGCAGGTGTATCGGTATAATAGAAATGATCGGAAGAGCTGTAGTAAACTGTATCCATCGGTCTTTCTGCCATTATGATCAGATTACCGCCTGTATATTGAAAAACGGGATCAAGGGGTATGATAATACTATTCTCACCTCCCGGAAGATCAATATTTCCGTCAAATACCATCTCTAACTGACCGGCATTGACCCAGCCATCGGTAAGATTTGCTTGAGTAGTATTTCCCATCCAGATTCTTATCGGCATATTGGTCAGATTGGAAGAGAAGCTATTATAATAGCTGATGGAAAGAATGGTCCCTTCAGCAACGTTGATCTCGTTTTCCATGTAGATAGTCTGCGTTACACTGTTACGGTAGTAGAAGTTAAACGGGATATAATTAACCGTTGTAACTCCGTCTCCAATGTTAATGATATCCATATCTTGGGGAAAGATAGTGATCATGGTTGCGTCTGTCTCATCATTATCGGGATTTTGGTCTCCTGCTAATTCAACTCTTCCGTAAAGTTCGAATGAACCTGTAACTGCCGGAGTCCATTCCAATGTGTGCAGAGCTTCATCACCGGCAGGAAGAGGTACATCTATCTGGATAGTAGCTAATTCCATATCAGGAGCTTGCATTAATTTAACCATATAGCTCCCCTGATCAGAGATACCGGCATTCTGAACCGCAATCTGAAATTCGAGAAGTTCACCAACACTTCCCATCCCGGGACCGGAGATGCTTACTGCTGCTAAGTCTTCCGTCAACGGTACATACTCATCTGCTCCGATACAGGGTGTATTCGGATCCCTTGGTTCTCCGTCAATATCATCATCGATTCCCGGAATAGGAACGCCCCCCCCAAATAATTGCATTCCCTGAGCATGTAAATCAGTCATAGAAACATACATGGGGTCTCCCTGGCGTGATTCTGTATCATTGCCGGGAGGCATATTAGTATTCTGAAGGGCAGATAAATCGGCTAAAGCCAAACCGTAATAAACGAAATTATCGCCATTGCTGAAATAGTTATTGTTGTTCATCATATAGGGTGTATTGGTACTGTCGATATAGATGGCATAACCTGTACCGCCGGCAGTATAAGCAAAGGAATTGTTACGGATATCAAGATCGGTAACGGTGCTGACTCTGATATTCAGTGCTGCTCCATTGCCAACATCAACATTTAAGCTGTTAAAGACAATGTCCAGGTTACTCACTGTTCCCAAAATTCTGATCCCGCCGCCAAAAGCTCCGGTATTTCGGAAACCGCCGCCGATCATATTATTAACGATCTGGGAACGTTGGTCTGCTAATGTTTCACCATTGGAGAAATAGATTCCGTACTGACCGGGGTGTCTTATAATATTCTTGGAGACCAGGAATGGTCCATGAACATGATTCAGCCAAATACCGGATCCGAGAGTTGTTGTCGGAGTTTCAGAACGAATATTAATTGTGTTTCCTGTCACCATCGGTGCATGAATGTAATTGAGATAGAACCCGTGATAATAAGCATTGTTGATAACATTATCGCTGATCTCCACATCCATCAGATGATTGGCACTTTCTCCGTTCAATCTGAGGGCTGCGTATCCGTCATTAAATGTATTCCCGCTGATCAGGATATTATCTACGGTATGACCTGTTCCGGTCCATACGTTGCTGTTTGAAGATACGATATGAACATAATTCGAGGAGGTTGTCTGGATATTGTTAAAAACATTATTCGTTATCTGAATATCTTCCGATTGATTCTGGATGTGGAAATTGAAACCGAAACCGGCATTCTCTCCAATAGTAAATGTCATATTGTTAAATCTTAGATGCTTAGCTCCATCAAGCTTGATTAGATGACGAATATTGGTATCATCAGGTTCATAAGAGAGGACAATAGCAGCAGGATCATCACCGCTACCGGTAAATGTTATTGGATTATCACTGGATGTTCCCGGAATATTACCGATCAGCAGCTGCTCCTGATAAACACCGGGAGCTACCTGAAACACTGTCGGTCCGTCAACCCCTACAAGAGAGAGAGTACTCATGGCTGACGAGAAACTCATGAAATCACCTGTTCCGTCCGGATTGATCTCATACGTACCGGATAGGGAATCACCAACATAGACATTAAGGAATGGAGTTGTATTGTTATCGGGAACTTCATCTCCCGCCAAAACTACTTCTCCATAAAGTATCGCTGCCCCTTCTTCTCCCGGGGTCCAGGTGAGCACGAATTCTTCCGTCTCTCCCTGTTCTATAGGTGTCCCGGCAGCCGTATCAAGCTCTATATTATCATGTTTCATCAGTTTTACCGTATAATTTGATTGCGTATTCATTCCGTAATTAGCAATCGTAATCGTATACTCTGCCGGTTCTCCCACGCTTGGACTGACAGGTCCGTCAATACTCAAAGCTGCCAGATCATCATTGTAAGAACCCTCGATTCCGAGATGATAGATACGCCAGTGATTGATATTCCAGGTACTTGTTCCCCAGCTTCGAAACCTTAACTGAATGATTTGATTCTGAAAAGGGATCAGTGATAATGTTAACAATTCACCACCGTCAGATCCCCAATCTATTCCGTTATCATGAGTCCATAAAACGTGAGCAGTTCCATCTACCAGAACGGCTATCTCAAATGCTTCATCTACATAACTTGTGTAGTAATTTGCAAACTGGGTTACGTGTAAATCTCCGGCATTACCTGGCAGCGTTATCGGTGGTGAAGTAGCAGACATATTATAATCTGTCTGGGTTGGACTCCAGTAGAATTGCAGATAACCGGATGTAATTGACCAGTGTGAATCCAGAGTCCAGTTACCCGGATCCGGATCAAAATCCTCTTCCCAAAGATAGACTTGACCACTTAAAAGCGAAATCATACCTATCATTAGCAAAGTTAATAGTAATGTAAAATGCTTTACTCTCATAAATCTACTCCTTGTAGTTTTGTCTGGTAAATATTCATTTTTAAGCCCTCTTGAGGACTTCTCATACATATACCTGTCTTAAGAACTATAAAGGCTTTTTTGCGTTCAACTTGTGTTATCTAACCTCTAATTAATTAAGGGTAACAGATAACCTGCCACTTAAATAGGACTTATATGTCAGTAAGTATATGTGTCAAGCTTTTTCCCGGACAAAAACTCTACAAATCTAATCAGAATGACATATATGAACTTATTAATCCTCAAACCTGAGCTATACCGGAGAATGATAAGCTGCCTGCTTATCTCTACATATTAAAAGAGCCCGAAGAATTATTACAGTCTCCGGGCTCTTAAGAATTGTATATCGTATGATTATTATTTCATCATCAGCATTTTCTTCGTGCTTGTATATCTGCCGCTTTTCATACGATAGAAGTAAACACCACTGGCAACATTGCGGTTTTGTTCATCACGTCCGTTCCAGAATACCTGGTGTTCACCTGCCTGCTTGAATTCGTTGACCAGGGATCTGATCATCTGACCCCGGCTGTTGTATATTTCGAGGATAACAAACTCATCACTCTCTAAAGTGAACTTGATCGTAGTATCAGGGTTGAACGGATTCGGATAATTACCGCGCAGCTCTGTTACTAACGGCGTAATTGTTACATCATCGGCATCTACGGTAGTTATGTTTACCATATTGGAAGGACTTGATTCTCCCTGCTCATATACAGCAGTGACATAATAGGTATAGGTCTCTCCGGCAACTACATCACTGTCTTCATATTCGGTCTCAGTCACCGGATCAGCAGAGATCATAATCTCATTACGATAGACGTTGTAACCGATAAGATCCGCACCATGCGGCATTGGTTCTTCCCAGGAAAGGATATTCATCATCTCGCCGGCAGATCCGGAGAGATTTTGCGGTGGATATAGGGCATAAGGAGTAGCTTCAACAACATTCGAGGGTGCAGAGGTACCGGCAGCATAAACAGCTCTTACGAAATACTCATAAGTCACTCCGCCTGTTACTCCGCTGTCCTCGTATTCTGTTTCAGTGACAAGCAGCGGATGGATTAGCTGTCCGTTCCGATAGACTTTGTAACCGGAAACGGTCAAGCCGTGTCCTGTCGGTTCTTCCCAGGCAAGAGCAACCAGATTTTCCCCACCTGCTGCACTAAGGTTATGCGGTGGAATGAAAGCAAAAGGTGTAGCTTCTACCTGATTGGAAGCGTTGGATTCACCAACGTTATACACTGCAGTTACGTAATATTGATATGTTACTCCGCTCTCGACGCCAAGATCAACATATTGGGCATTAGTTACTATTGTTGGATTAATAAGGGTTCCGTTGCGATAGATATTATAACCTTGTAGTGCAACTCTTTGCGGCAGAGGAGCTCTCCAGTTAAGAGAAACTCTGTTCTCTCCGGCAACTGCAGCGAGGTTTCTCGGTGGATGCAGCGTATAGGGAGTTACCTGAACCGTGTTGGAAGCTTGAGATTCACCATGGTTATAGACAGCAGTAACATAATACTGATAAGTTGTTCCACCTTGAACGTTGCTATCGGTATATGTAGTATTCGCAGAAGTCTGGGTGAAGATTACCGACCCGTTTCGATAGATATTGTATCCGGTCAGGGTAATCTGTCTCAGCTCTCTCTCATTTCCTGCTCTTGTTTGGGAAAGCGTTCCTCTTACAGGAGGTGAAAGATCGGGAGCCTGCCAACTGAGGAATACTTCATTCTCGCCTGCCGCAGCAGACAGTCCGTGCGGTGGTACAAGAGTATATGGTGAAGCCTGAACAGTATTGGAGGGATTCGATTCCCCGTAGATACCGTAATGGGTTATCGTTGTGACATAATAAGTGTAGTTAACGAAGTTAACGACATCAGTGTCTTCATAAGAAGTTTCGGTCAACGGTTGAGGATTGATTAAGACACCATTGCGATATACGTTATAACCCATCGTATTTCTTAAGTCATGGCGATTTGTTCCGGCAGGCGGTGACCATTCCAGAGTAATTGTTTCTATCCCGGCTTGAGCAGATAAATTCTGAGGCGGGTTCGGTACAACCGGTGCAGCCTGCCATTCAACATCATCGAGGATCAGCACAGAATAGTTTTGATCTGCCTGGAGTTTGAAGGCAATATGCTGGGCTTCTGTTGCTGAGGGGAATTCAACGCCATACTGCCTGTAAACAGAGTTCTGTTCGATGTAGATGGTCTCGACAGCCTGGAAGGTAGCTGCATCGTGTGGGTTAGACATTACCCCAACAACGACGTTACCTGAACGTCCCGGTAGTGAGAATTTCGCCCAGAATCTGAGATAATTATCAGCGAAATTATCAACCGGCGGAGTGATTAACATCAGATCCATCAAATGATTCGGACCGGTTGACATCTGTACCTGATTCGGCGGAGTGACAGGACTATTCGCCCCGGTTCCACCCGCCCAGGTTTTAACAAAGGCATTGACTGATGTTGATTGAACAATCGAAGTCCAGCCTGCGGGCAGTAGTGGTGTTGTCACTGCATCAAATGGTTCATAGAAGTCAGGCAGCGGTACAACTGTCTCAAATGACCATACCGGACAATCTTCGGCAAAGATGTAATCATCTTCTCTCACCGTTCTGCTCAGAGCGGTAAGCAGAATTCTTTCCCCGGTTAGAGAAACAACATAGGGAATAACCTGCCAGAAGTATTCGGTATCATAATCCAAAGGTTCAGTTATCTGATATGAGGTCACATTACCGATATCCAGCATTTCTTCATCATCTGCCCAATAACCGAACATATAGCCGTCAGGAGTTGGTCCTTCAGTGCTTGCTGTCCATTGGAAGTTAATATTATGAATAGGAAGATTCTCAGCTCCGTCAGCAGGATAAACAACTGTTGCCGGTAATGGCGGTAACTGGTAGAAATAAGCGGTCACCGTTACCTCTTCTATCATGAGTACTTCAATAGCCTGATCAAAGACCTCTACCCCGTTAACAATCCATTTCTCGAATTCCCAATGGGTATCGGGAACAGCATTGAACTCAACAGTTGTGGCATCGGCAATCTCAAATTCCTGATATGCGCTAACTTCTACCCCATCAACAATAACACTCCCGTAACCGACGATATCTACGGTAAGAGGATGATATAATTCCTGAGAATCGAAAGTCCAGACAGGTGAGTTTTCAGCCAATATCAGACTGTTATCATCCCATTTGTAAATATAGGGAACTACCTGCCAATGATAGGTTGAATTGTACAGCAAGAGATCTTCCGGAGTATAAGCGGTTAACTCACCCAAATCAATCATTTCGGGAACATCTTCCTCCGATGACCAGTAGGCAAACAGGAAACCGTCTGCCGGAGGACCTTGATCAGAGGCATTCCAATCAAAGCTCATATCGACCGGTATCTCTATTGCTCCGTCTTCCGGATATACCGCTACAGCCGGATAAGGTGGTAATTGATAGAAGTATGCCGTTGCTGTCAGGTCAGCGGTGATTTGCAGTTCTGCCTCCGGGGCAAATATCTCTTCATCTCCGATAACCCATTTCTCAAATCCCCAATGTTCTGCCGGGTCAGCAAACAACTCGACCAGGTCTCCATCCAGATAGAGGTTTTCTCCAGCTTCCGGGACTGTAGTTCCTTCTCCGACAATCACAATGTTAAGGGCATATTGAGCGATGGTTGTGAATTCCCATACCGGGATATCAGCAGCTTGTATTTGTTCATCATTGATCGTTATGTAGGGAACTACCTGCCAGTTATAGAGGGTTGCATATTCCAAGCCTTCAACTTCATAAGTAGTATTCGCTCCTACGTCGATCATTTCTCTTGATTCATCTCCGGTTATCCAATAATTGAACAGGTAACCTTCCGGTTCCGCTCCGCTGAGATCTGCTTCCCACTCAAAGGTCAGATCGATCATCAGATCAGTTTCACCATCCTGAGGATTTACGGCAAAAGCCGGAAGCGGTAACAGATAGAAATGAGCAGTGGCTGTCACATTGGAAGTCATAACAACTTCTGTTGCTACTTCCAGGATATCAACGCCGTCGATAACCCATTTCTTGAATCCCCAGTTCTCTGCGGGAACTGCAGCTAAATCTACTACTGTTCCATCTTCATATATATGGATTCCGGGTTCCGGAACTGTGACACCTTCCCCTTCGACAACAATCTCCAGAGCGAAGGTCTCGATTGTCGTAAATGACCAGACAGGACAATCTTCGGCTTCGACATAAGCTTCTCCTACAATAACATAGGGTATGACCTGCCAGTTATAAAGTGTGAAGTACTCCAGACCTGCTGCCTGGTATGTTGTCTCGTCACTGAGATCCATCATTACCGGCTCTTCTTCTCCCTCAATCCAGTAATTGAAGAGGTAACCGTCCGGAACTGCACCTTCTCCGCTATAAGCCCATTCGAAGGTCAGTTCGGTCAGAACTCCCATCTCATCTTCTTCCGGGTATATAACGGCTGCGGGAAGCGGTAACAGATAGAAATGAGCGGTAGCCGTCAAATCAGCATCTACCATGATCTCTGTTGCTGCTTCATAATCTTCTGTTCCGTTGATTACCCATTTCTCGAAAGCCCAGCCTTCAGCCGGGAATGCTTCGATATTGACGATACTTCCATTGAGATAGAGATGTTCTCCGGCTTCCGGTTCGGTAGTACCTTCACCGGCTACAGCTATCGTCAGGGTGTACTGAGCGATAGTAGTAAATGCCCAAACCGGAGTATCGACAGCTTCAACTCTCTCCTCATTTATGGTTATATAGGGAATAACCTCCCAGTTATAAAGGGTATCATATTCCAGACCTTCTGCTTCATAAGTAGTAGCCTCACCGACATCAATCATTTCCCGCAGATCATTGCCTGCAACCCAGTAGGCAAAGAGATACCCTTCCGGTTCTGCACCTTCGACGTTGGCTTCCCATTCAAAGGTCAGATCTATCATTACGTCAGTTTCATCTTCCGGCGGGTAGATCGCTGTTGCTGCAAGCGGCATCTCGTAGAAATGAGCAGTTGCGGTTGCATCAGCAGTAATGACTATTTCAGTTTCAGCAGCAAATTCCTCGACTCCGTCAATGACCCATTTTTCAAAACCCCAATCTGCGTTGGGTATAGCCAGCAGTTCAACTGTTGAATCAACCAGCCGGATAAATTCAGCCGGAAATTCGGTTACCAATACTTCATCAACTTCGACTGCTCCCTCTCCCTCGATAAGAACAGTTAAGGTATAAAGCTCTTCTTCTGTTGTAAACGACCAGACAGGGCAGTTTTCAATTTCAACAACCTCTTCATCTATTATAACGTAGGGTATTACCTGCCATTCATACTCCGTGTCGAATTCCAGCGGTTCAGGAACCTGATATGTTGTTTCTGTTCCGACATCAATCATCACCGGTTCTGTATCCGAAGCGAGCCAATAATTAAAGAAATAACCATGAGGAGGTGATCCTGCCGGGTCATGTTCCCATTGGAAAGTTAAATCCACCGGAACATCTGTATCTCCGTCACCGGGGAATATTGCCAACGCGGGAAGTGGTGGAACTTGCTCGAAATGGGCAATGGCTACAGTGTTAGCAGTAATTGTTAATAATACTTCTTCATCAAAATCATCTACTCCGTCCACAACCCACTTATCAAATGCCCAAAACTCTGCTGCTTCGGCAATGAGAGTGACCTGAGTATTGTCGGTAAAATTAGCCTGATAGGGGAATGAAGTTATTACTGTACCGTTTACCTCAACCGACCCTTCTCCGTCAATATCTACGGTTAGAGAATATACCCCTGCCGGAGCATCTTCGGTTGTGAATGACCAGACCGGACAATCGACTGCCTCAATCCTATCTTCATCTATCTCAATATAGGGGATAACCTGCCAGTTATAAACAGCTTCATAAACCAAGCCTGTCACTCCGTAACTGGTGTCTGCACCGACATCTATCATTACAGGCTGCGGTGCCGAAGCTAACCAGTAATTGAAATAATATCCGTCCGGAACCGGGGCTGTTCCATTATTAGGTGTCCATTCGAAAGTAAGATCAATAAGCTGATCGACAGCTCCGTCTGCCGGAGCAACAGCTGTAGCTGCCAGAGGAGGCATTGGAACAAAGTGAGCAACTGCTTGTTTATCTTCATCCATCGTAATAATGGTTTCTTCGCTTAGAATCTCAAGATCAGCTATACCTTCCTGACTTACGATCCATTTCTCAAAGAGCCATAATGCTGACGGTTCAGCCGTCAGAGTTACCTCTGCCCCATCCTGGAAAGTATATTCAGCAGGATAATCAGCTATCTCATCTCCGTCGATTAATACGCTTCCTTCTCCAACCTTATCTACCGTCAGAGCAACCGCACCGATCGTTCCGAAGGTCCAGACCGGAGTATCTTCTGCTTCAATGATACTTTCATCGAGTTCCGATACTATATAGGGTATTACCTGCCAGTTGTATTCGGTTCCGTATAACAGGGGTTCCGCCGGTTGATAAGTTGTATCTTCACCAACATCGATCATTTCCAGATCACGCACCTCATTTTCGTCTTCTTCTACCCAATAGCCGAAGAGATAACCTGCAGGCAGAGCTCCTTCCGCCGGTGCATCCCACTCGAATTCCACCTCAATGAGAACTTCAGTCTCTCCATCGGGAGGATAAACGGCGACTGCCGGATGAGGAGGAAGTTGTCTGAAATGAACAACAATATCTTTATTCTCGGTCATTGTTACGGTAAGTTCTTCCGTACCGTCAACTACTTCGATATCATTTACAACCCATTTATCGAATACCCAGAGAGGTACGGGTATCGCATTGAGTTCTATAACGGTATCTTCGGCAATATAGGCAAAATACGGAAGAGCTAACTCAACCTCATCAACTTCCACTGAACCCTGACCGATAACATCAATCGTCAGGACAAAAATATCATCAGGGATATCTTCGGTGGTGAAAGCCCAGACAGGAGAATCCTCGGCATAATATTTTATCCCGTCGATCTCGACATAGGGTACAACCTGCCAGTTATAATCCCTTTCATAGAAAAGAGTTTCTGCAACCTGAAAAACCGTCGCACCTTCCAGATCAAGCATTTCCGGCTGTTCAACTTCTGCTGACCAGTAATTGAAGAGATAGCCGTCAGGTACAGGACCTTCGGCAGCTGCTTCCCAGGAAAACTCCGGATCAATCACAACATCTTCTGCTCCGGGGAGAGGCACTAAGGCAACAGCCGGTAAGGGGAGCTCAGGTACGGTTCTGAAAGTCCATACCTCTGGATCTTCAGTAAGGATATAATCAACTATATCACGCTCTTCTTCAGCATCAGCCGGAATAATATAGGGAACTACCTGCCATTCATATACTGTATAATAATCAAGATCATCAGGAACAATAAATTCCGTTACATTTCCTACGTCTTCCAAATCCTCTGTTCTTACCGGGTCATCTTCAGCTTCCCAGTATCCGAAAAGATAACCGTCAGGAGCAGGACCTTCAATGTTAGCTTCCCAGGCAAAGGTCAGACCAACCTCTACCCCGTCGGCTTCGTCAAGAGGATAAACTGCTGCAGCCGGAAGAGGGGGTAATTGCTCGAAGTGAGCCGTAACTGTTTTATCGGCGTCCATTATTACATCTATTTCCAAATCGGTGTTTTCTAAATCATCTACTCCAGCCTGTGCAATAACCCATTTGGAGAATGTCCAATCGGTCTCTGCCTGAGCTTCTAATGATAGCAGTGTTCCGTCCGGATAAGCCTCGATGAAAGGTAATTCTATCCCAATATCATCTATCAAAACAGAACCTTCTCCGGCAATCTCGATCGTCAGCAAGAACGGTTCCGCTGCTGTCGTGAATGACAGGATTTCGGTATCTTCGGCATGGATCTGGTCAATGATTTCCCTCTCTTCTCCACCATTTACAGTTGTAACATAGGGAATTACCTGCCATTCATATTCGGTAGAATAAGCTAAGGCGACGTCAGGGGTAAATTCTGTTACATCACCAACATCAGTCAGATCTTCTATCCTTCCCGGTTCTTCGGCAACTTCCCAATAACCGAACAGATAACCGTCAGGTGCAGGTCCGTCTAAATCGGGCTGCCAGGTGAAGGTCAGATCGACAGGGATATCAAGCGCTTCATCCTCAGGATAGAAAGTGATTGCCGGTAAAGGAGGAAGCTGCTCAAAATAACCGGTTACCTCTTTATCGGCTGTCATCGTAATATTTATCTGCAGATCGGTCTCTTCCACATCCAGTTCACCGGCTTCACTGATCACCCATTTTACGAAATCCCAATCCGCCGCCGGTGTTGCTGCTAAAGTGACCACTTCATTCGGATTGAATTCCAGAACTTCAGGAAAAGTCTCAATTTCTACCGTGTTGACGGCAATTGTCCCCTCTCCTGCCTTGTTGACGGTAAGAATATTGGGTTCTTCTTTTGTCGTAAATGTCCAGACCGGAGGATCAACAGCCGGCAATGTATCGTCTTCACGGCTTAGGCTGTTGCTGCTCAGAACCGGCAGATTCTCCCTTCTACCGTCAGACAGGTTGATATATGGAATAACCTGCCAGCTGTATTCTGTATCATAAACCAAATCTTCGGCGACGGTATATTGAGTATCTCCTCCCAGATCGTCCATCTCCGGTTGAACATCCGTAGATAACCAGTAGTTGAAGAGATATCCGTCGGGAGCAGGTCCGGTAATATCCGGAGACCATTGCAAGACCAGACCGGTTATCTCGACATCCGTTGCTCCGTTAGCCGGTAGCGGATTGATTGCTGCCAGGGGGGGCTGTCTCTTGAAATGGACAGAAGCTGTTTTATTGGCATTCATCATTACCATGATTTGTGGTGTGGTCTGCTCTATATCTGCTTCCCCGTCCTGACTGATTATCCATTTCTCAAATGCCCAGTCAGCTGCCGGGTTTGCCAGCAGGGTTACATTAGTGTTCAAACCGAAATTCTGGATATGAGGATAAGCTGCTACCGGGGTTCCGTTTACCGAAACCGTTCCCTCACCTACCGGCTGATTAACCGTCAGGGCAACTTGCTGCGCTGCTGTCCGAAATAAGGTGGTTGGTGGATCGTCAGGGACCAGATAACCATCCCTGCTGCCTGAAACTCTCGTTTCAGTCAGAGCCGGAAGCAGTACTCTTTCCCCTCTCCCTACAAGGATATAAGGGACAACTCTCCAGCGATACCAGGTGTTGAACTGAAGATCTTCCGTTACTGTATATTGGGTAACATCGCCGACATCGAGCAGATCAGGTACAGTTGCCCCGATCCAGTAATTAAACAGGTAACCGTCCGGTTCCGGTCCGGTATCTGCAGGCTGCCAGAGAAAGGTCAGATCTACCGGAATATTGGCAGCATTATGTACGGGATAAACCACTACGGCATTGTCCGGTGGAAGAGGTTCAAAGAAATGTGCTATGGCTGTCTTTTCTGTATCCATCGTAATCTGGATCTCAGGAGTTGTCAGTTCCAGATCATCTTCACCGTCCTCACTGAGAACCCACTTCACAAATACCCAGCCTGCAGCGGGTACAGCCTCTAACTCGACAATAGTTCCCAGAGCATAACCGGCGTTATAGGGAACTGCTACCGGATTACCGTTAACCTCGATCGTGCCCTCTCCATCATCAGCTATATCAATACTCAGGGTATGGATCTCCGGGGGAATACCCTCTCCGGAAGCAACCACATCTTTCATCTCCATATAACCGTTACCGGCTTCCGGACCGACCGCTGCTACCCAGCGTACTTCCATTGTATCGCCGCTGCGGGTAGCAGTCCAGGGAATTTCGATCGTATCATTATACCAGACAGCTCCTGAGGCATCAAGCGAGTAATAGTTGCCAATATCGGGTGCAGTTTCTACCCAGGTTCCCTCATCTACCCTATATTCGGTGTACCAGTGACGGGGACCCGCTTGCTCCAGGTTAAAGAAAGGAGGACCACCCTCCTGATACTGTCTCCTCATTGAGAAATCTACAACTATACTTCCACTGACCTCAGTGAGTGGGAAGGCGATATACATATAGCGTCCGGTTGCCCAGTCATTGGAATAGTAAATCCCGCCTGCTGCTCCCAGATTTCCGACATCAGGTCCGTAAGACATGTCGTCTTCGGCCGAATTTGAGTCGAAGAGAAGTACTGGTGGTAAAGCCAAAACTAAAGCTAATTCATTCAGCCGGAATTGAGGGCTTGTTCCACCTACAATAGCAAATTCTTTATTGACTACATAGCCTGTTGTAGTTTGAACCAGCTCTATTCGTATTATCTCTCCACCAGACCAAGGTTCATCAAAATTACCCATATTCCACTGTAACATGAATCTTCCTTGATCCGGATCCATAGCTGCAGAACAACCAGGACCAGGAAATACTTGAATATCATGTGGTCGAGCAACCATCCATACTGCATATTCAATCGTTCCTTCTTCAGGATAAACTACATTATCCGGATAAGAGCCTCCAATATCATACAACTCTACCAATACCGGTTTCAATTGTCCGTACAAATTCATTGTAAAAAACATTGCTATAGCAATGAACATGATAAGAATTCCCTTTTTCATAACATACCTCTCTTTTTTTTGTATAAGTGTCTGGGGACAGCAGATGCTGTGCAAACAAAGCAAAAGCGTGCCGCTGCCCTGCATTTTTTCCATGACCAATCGTCATTCCTCTAAATCAATTGTCAAGAATTATGTTGGAAATGTTTATCTGTCTGACAATTCTTCCCTGTCTATCTCTTCAATCCGGAATTGACACCAGTTTTTTTTCGGAGTGGCGGCCGGGAAGAGATAATCCTATCTTTGAAGCTAATCCATCGGCTGTTTTTATCATTGAACAGGATGATAAGCAGACCCTGTATTCCGCAAACTACCACTTTGCGGTACATAACTTGCTCTGCTTCCGCAGGATTTTCACTTTTCTTCGAAGCTATTCCCTCCGCAGGTTTTATCGTACAACAAGTTGGCAACTTGTTTCTTTTCCGCAAATTACCAATTTGCGGTACATTACTTGCTCTGCATCCGCAGGCTTTTTCTTTTTTCTTCCTGCTATTCCATCCGCAGGTTTTCTCGTAC
>CAYXFD010000018.1:0-59833 GCA_964464175.1 uncultured Candidatus Cloacimonadota bacterium
TTATTCCGGCTTGAATTGATGTATAATCCCCGGTTCCGTCCTGAGTGATGATATAAGTTGTCAGGCTGACAAGAGCAGATTTCGTCAAAATAATGAGAAGGATCATTAAATACTTCATTTTTTCTCCCATCTATTCATTATTCGCGTTGTGACTTTTAGAGTTTGTGCAGGGGCAGCTCTCCGAACCGCCCCTGCACATTTTCATTATTATCGTTTAATGTCTATACTTTTTTCGTGTTCGTTTGCGATTCCACTATCTGATCAGGAGCATCTTGCGGGTGAGGGTCTTATCTCCGCTGTCCAGGCGGTAGAAATAGATCCCCGAACCTACCCGGCGGTTCTGTTCATTGAACCCGTTCCAGCCAACAGAGTGTTTTCCTGCTGAGGCGGTACCGGAAAAGAGAGTTCTAACTCTCTGTCCCCGGATGTTATAGATCTCCAGCGTTACCTCTCTCTCTTCGGGAAGATAGAAGGGTATTTCGGTCAGATGAGAACGGCTCGCTTCAGTGTAGGTGAAGGGATTGGGGTAATTCTGGTAGAGAGTGACCTCCGGGATCACAGGAGCCTCTGATTCATGTTCGTTGTTATGAAGCCGGACAACCGTGTAGCTCTGTCTCAGAGGTTTCAATACCTCCAGAGAATATTCACCGCTCTCATTATTCTTCACCTCCACTTCCGTGAGCTTCTCCCCTTCTCCTCTCTGACTATCACGATGGATAACGAAGCTGATCACAGCATTGGCATGTGACTCATCGGTATAGGCGAGGATCTCGAAGGGATAGACTCCGGGAAAGACAGTCGCTCCGACACACTCATTATCGGCATAAACAGCCACTTCCAGAACATCCTCATCGTCTACGATATAATCAATGAAATAAGACTCGTAGGATGCCTTCTGCTGGAAAGTAAAGAATTCCGGCTCCGGTCTTGGTATCCAGTATTCCGGTTCATCCGGGATATTCCAGCAGAAACTGACCGTTTGCTCTACATCAGGATGCAGTTGTACTTTATACATCTTACCGTAGAGGACTTTCGGCTCCAGGCTGACATCATACTCCCATTCGCCTAAATTGTTCCGGTAAAGACCCCAGTCTTCCGACAGGATCTCAACCAGATCGTCAATCACTTCGTCAAAGGCACTGAATACGCACTGCGTCTGCGGAATGAAATAACCAAGAAAGTTATAACCTTCAATTTCGGGATCAATTTCCAGAGAATCACTAAAAGCAATATTAGAAGGAATACCGATATCTCCTTCCACTAACATGCTATACTCATTCGGGGGTAATAAGGTTAACTGATAACCGCGGGTACTGTGAAAAAGGATGTGACCGGTCCAATTTTCATAAAAATAGCCTATCCAGGCTCCATCTTCATCATAACAGAAAAGCGTTTCTACTTGTTCGGTTAACGGATC
This sequence comes from uncultured Candidatus Cloacimonadota bacterium, assembly GCA_964464175.1. Taxonomy (GTDB): domain Bacteria; phylum Cloacimonadota; class Cloacimonadia; order Cloacimonadales; family JAJBBL01; genus CAYXFD01. The sequence continues at coordinate 1,418 of CAYXFD010000018.1, forward strand.
AAGCACTTCACTGCCCGATTGGTATCCGTACTGATCTCGATCATAAAGGACAGGGAATGATTCCCAATACCACTCTCGCCCTAAGTAAACCTTATGATATCCGTGAGGAGGGTAGTTATGAATACCTGGTTCATCCTGCCACTGCAGATAGGGGTAAGTCGTATAGTCTCTTAAAGACCAGATCGTGTTAAAATCCCAGTTGCTGTACAACGAGTTATCCTCCACCATTTCTACGGTCATTGCTCCTGTAACTCCCTGTCCGCCGGCAGATTCGGTCTGTCCGGAAGTAACGATATCCCAGTAGTTTGCCCCGACACCAGAATTACTGATCATACCGATGAAACCGCCGACATTAGAATTACCATAGACTGATCCCTTACTATAACTCAATCCGATTACAGAATCGATAAGTAACCCTACTAAACCGCCTACTTGTGAATCTCCCGAAACAGTTGATGAACTATAAGAATTCATGATGTTTGAATTACTCCAACTAACACCGACAAGACCACCGACTGCGTTACCATTGGAACCTGTAACAGATCCGGTGCTGTAACTCAGCCAAACATTAGAAGATAACCTGTTATAACCGATCAGCCCCCCGGTGTGTCCGTAGCCGTTTGAGAAAACAGCGGCATTACTATAACTTTTTCCGACGTCACAGTTATAGTGATTTCCGCCGATTAACCCCCCAATATTACTCTCTCCTGCCACATTTCCGGTAGCTGAGCACAAAAATACGGAACTGTCATAGGCGAAACCGATCAGACCTCCGACATAATCAATGCCGGTCATATTGACCTCTTCTACACTCGTTCCAGAGATTGCAGCGTTGAGAACATACCCGAACAAACCGATATTAGAAGAAATACCCATATCCAAATGCAGTCCTTTAATCATATTTCCGTCTCCATCGAAGACACCTGTGAAATAGGGAATAAAAAATCCCGGCTGACCGGAAAGATCAATGCTCTCTGTCAGGATGTAATTATAGTGATCAATGAGACCGAAGGCAAGCAATTTTTGCAAATCGTTGAAGGAACTCACTATATACCCTTCGGGAGAGTCGGTCAGATAATTATTGATATCAAGACTCAAGCCATTGGTTATCCAGGCTGAATATAGGTTGTTAGGTAAAGCACCGATGGTAATAATGTTTTGTCCGTTAATCGTCACCGACTCATAATTATAGAAGCTGTTATTGACCAAGCCGACATGATTGAATCCAACCAAACCGCCAACATTCCAGGTACCGGTAATGTTGCCGGAGTTATAGCAGTTCTCAATTTCGGCATTATTGTCATTTCTTCCCACTAATCCGCCTACATAGTTATCACCGTTAACACTGGAGGAATTCGAACTTAAGCTTAGCGTCGAGCCGGAAGTATGATGTCCTACTAATCCGCCTACATAGTTATCACCGTTAACATCACCGTTAGAATAGCAATTATTAATAACAGAATCATTTGTATTGCCAACTAAACCGCCAACGAAGGTATAGCCGTTAACCGACGCGGAGCTTGTGGAGTTCAAGATTTCAGACTGGCTGTTACGACCGGCTAATCCTCCGATGTCGTAGTTCCCGGCAATAATTCCTGAACTGTGACAATCTTCTATCGTTGAAGATGCCATGTTAGAACCAACAAGTCCCCCGACATGATCATTTATTCCGGTAACATTAACACTACTCTGAGATCCGGAAATATGCGAAAACACATTCGATCCGACCAACCCCCCGACACTGCAGCCAACCGCATTGACATTTCCACTGCTATAACAATGATGAATAAAGGAGTAATAGTTTGAACCGATAAGACCTCCGGCAAAATTACCGAAGGCATTTATCTCCACATAAGCCGAACATCTTTCAATGAGTGCATTCCTGACAGCTCCTGCTAATACTCCAACAGCATGATGACCGGATATATAGGTAGATTCGATATTAAGGTCGTAAACATGTGCTCCGTTGATGTAACCGAAAAAGCCAACTACGTGTTCGGATTCTCTGTCAATAAAGAGATTGAAGATAGTATAGCGATTACCGTTGTATGAACAGGTATAGTATAAATTGCCGTATGCATCAGACAATACAACATTGCCGAAAGGAATTGCAGGGGTTCCGATAGGGAACCAGCCTTCACCTTCATTCCAGGGATATTCATCCAAATCAATATCTTCTGATTGAATGAAATGCATCCTGATGAACAATGGATGTCTTATCCAATTCAACTGGTAGAGATATTCTACAACGTATGGATCCTGTGCTGTTCCATCGCCACCCGAGAAAATTGGCCAAGGTATGTGTTCCTCCCTGCTCGGTGCCATGAAAAGTGAGGGATAGCCGTTGCTGAAAAAGTATTCTTCGTCTTCAAGCCACTTTTGATTGAATTTCCAGGTTTCGAAGGTTCCCGGATCGTAGGGATAAGTCATCTGTTCGGTATCTCTTCCCTCACCACCGGCTGATGCTGCTTGACCGGTAGTTTCAATGTCCCAGTAACTGTTTTCGACAGTACCACTTCCGCTGCCTATCAAACCTCCGAAATCAGTATCTCCCTTAACCGGTCCGGCAGCATAGCAGTTCTGAATGACAGTATTTCCGGAAATAATGCCTATCAGTCCTCCAACACCTGCTTCACCCTCCGTGATACCTAAAGAATAACAATTCGTGATTTCAGCATCGATCGCTAAACCTGCCAAACCTCCGCTCATTATGCTCGCTTTGACTGTTGTGAAGGTATGACTCTCGCTGATTAGACCCGAATCTATTTTCCCTGCGAGTCCCCCGGCTTGGGAGTTGCCTTTGACGGTACCAGAGGTATAGATCTGATACATCTCAGTATCTTCGCTATATCCAACTAAACTGCCGACATTGTTTTTACCGCAGATCTCGAAATCGATCAGTTTTATCCCGCCAAGAATTGCTTTCTTGGTATAACCGAAAAGACCTACATTATCGGTTCCTTCTCTGTCTATGAAAAGCTTGCTAATAGAATAACCACTGCCATAATAGGTTCCCATAAACCCGTTTATCGGTTCCCAGCCTTCTCCACTCGAATAGTCACTGAGATCAATATCGGAGACCTGTCTGAAATGTGAAGTTAAATAATCTCTGATCATATATAACTGATCGGCATCTTCTATCAAATACGGGTTCTCTTCTGTCCCTTCTCCATCAAAATGTGCACTAAGATTGCCGGTCAAGATTAGAGTCAGAAGTCCCGCCATTAGTAGTATTAAAAGGTACCTGAATTTTACTGTCATTATACTCCTCCTTTGTTATGGTATCAATACTTGATTTTCTTTCAAGAAAAAAGACCTAAATTTTAATTTCACTCCCTTTATTTCCGTCTCTCCGAAAGGTAGAGAGACGGGGATAAAATGAATTTATTGTGTGTTGAAATCCCCGGCAAAAAAGATGAAGAAAGGAAACAGATAAGCTTTTCCAAGCAGGATCTATAGCCAGGCAATTCATAACAGAGCAATAGTATTGCTATATTCTGCTGCTGCTGAACATTGAGTATAATCTTCCTGTTCATTTAACCCTCCGGCTTTCAACAAGAAATTACCCTAATCATTTAACAAGTGAATAAAGAAATTCTCTCGCACTTACAGATAAAGTTTATTTCCCATATTTTATCTGTCAAGCAATTATTTATCTTTGTAGTAATTATTTGAATATGTATTGCAATGATATATTGCTATCTCTATGCTGGTTACTATATTAGATATTTATCTGTCTAATATTTGCTGTCTGATCTCTTATTTATTTTAATCGTAACCTGCAAGAACTATTATTTTGACTGTTAGTCATTGCTTTTGATGCCAATCTATTAACTGTTGCTATGGTGAGTGTGAGGAATGAAGCTTCTATTTTAAAAATAACCCCTTTAAAAAGGGAATAGGATAATCCGTCGGGAATTTACCGGTTTGTTCCTTGATTGCTTCTAACGTATCACAAATATTTCATTACCATGTATGATAAAATGAGGTTTACTTAGCATATAGGGGTTTTATATCATCCTGCCAGCTAAAATGGAGCAGATTGGAACAGCTGTTGTTTCTCAGATTCAGAGCGTAAAAATACTGTTCTTTTTCTTCCTCATAGTGAAAGAGAATGCTTTTTCCGGGGGAGTAGGAGACTTCCAAATGCAACTTGTCGAGTTCCGGATCCTGACTGGGAGGAGCAGAAGCCCGATAGATCCGGAGAGAATCACCCTCTCTTAGCTCTTTGGAGAAGTAGAAATTTTTAACCCGTAATTTAACCGGTTCATTCTTCGGCAGATAAAAAGGGAATGTCCGGTATAGTTCCCTGATCTTATTCTTTCTGTTTTCTACGGGCTCTTTGGAAGCTAAATGCACTATTGTTCTTGCCCTTATCCTGAGAGGAGTGTTGCGGTTATTTTTATACTTTTCCGGCTCATAAAGCTTAATTTGCTGTGACCCATGAGATGACTGAAAGACAAAATTTCCCACTTTCCCCTGAATAAGAGAGGCAATACGGAAAATACGCTGCATATTGGGGGGTAAATCCCAGAAGTTTTTCAGAGATTGCGGGACAAGATGCTCCAATTCTTTGGGGGTTGCCGGACTCACCCGGTAAGCTCCCCCGGTAAGAGAAATGATCTCCTCATTATAGATTTTCAGCAATTCATCATATTTCATTACACCCTCCTTAATCGCCGTACCGATTATCTACAGGACCAAGCTTTACAGATAAATTACATCTGTCAATTAAATATTTCATCTCAGGTTTAATTACTCTATTGGCAAAAAAGCTAAATGATTAAACGGCTCTCCTTTCGCAGGGAAAAGAACTGAGGAATAAGTCATACCCTTAGTGCATCTCTAGTGTAAGTCGTAGTCGGCTCAGAGCGACAACGACTTACAGTAGAGATATCTTAGAGATTTCTAAAGGGTAATCAGCGGGGAGCAGGGAGTGAAAGAGGGGATCGTGATGCGGTAGAGATCCCCCTCTGTCTCTGGCAGAGCAGAGATCTGTATTACGGATAGATGGAGTTGTCAATGTCAGAGGCAAAGCAATATGAATAAGAGATCGGGGGTGGTGTCTCCCTACTGCAGGATTATTCCGTTTTCTCTGGTTTTTCCCGGGAAGGGAGATGAAAAGAAAGCAGCTGACGATTAGTTTATTTGATACTGATCATGTGCCAGTCATTTTCACCTTTTCCGGCGAGATAAGAAAAGCCTGTGTTGCTCAGTCTTTGTATTGCTTCGGAGTAGTGGGCATCAAAATGGTCAAGATGATGAGAGTCAGAGCCAATGGTGATCAGTTCGCCTCCCATTTGACGATAAATATGAAGTAATTCGGGAGAAGGAATGAGTTTTTTCAGTGGATTCCGGAGACCGGAGAGATTGACCTCCAGAGCGATATTTTGCCTAATTAACTGTTTAAAGATCTCTTCGACAATATCCAGGAAGTTTTTTTCCTCAGGTTCTTCGGTCAGATATCTCTTGAAAATTCCAAGGTGCCCAAGAATATCGAAATGACCGTAGGCAGCGAGGGCTAAGTTTTCGAGATAATAGGATTCGATATGCTTTTCAGTGAAGGGTATCTGATTACGGGTTGAGCAGTTAGTTCCATCGGGCAGTATATGCACAGAAGCTATGATTAGATCCGGTTCTTCATCGGTGAAGATTATCTCATCGACCAGCTTGTGACAGCGATGGTATTCTCCCAATTCGACCCCTTTGAGTATTTTTATCCCGGGAAACTTGTTTCTGAGGTTTTTGACTGTTTGAGAATAAGCTTTGTAGGAAGGTACTCCATAGACTGCAATTTCTGAAGGGAGCAGGTCAAAATGATCGGTAAAGGCAATCTCGGAATATCCCTTATTAATTGCCGCAGAGATCAGAGAAGGGGCATCGAGGTTGCTATCACTGCTAAAATGACTATGGATATGATAGTCAATCTTCATAGCTTTCCAATCCTTTGATCGTCAGCTCCAGCAGTCTTCTCATCTCAATGATCTCCGGGAACCCGTTTATCTCCTCTCCCCTGTTTTGAGAGATAATTGACTTATAGTTTTCGAGAACGAACTTTTCTGCCGGAGATGCCTGGTGATAAAAGTTATCTACATAATAACCGGCAAAGAAATAGAGTTCCATTTCGATCAGAAGTTCGATCAGATTGCGCACTACTTCGAATCTTTTCGGGATACCGGGATAATCATAATAAAGCTGACTGAGGATTAACAGGGCTCTGTAATGCTGATCAAGAGAATAATAAGCCAGAGAGGAAAGAATGAGGGCATCACTTTCATAAGACAGGTCTTCGGAATTCAGGATCAGGTCGAGGTATTGGAGAGCCCCCCGGTAGTTCTTCAGGTACATTTCGTTAACAGCCAACAGGTAGTAGAGCTCGGTTTCATCTCTTTTCTCATCATACTCTATTAATATCCTGTATATTTCCGAAGCTTCCCGGTAAAGATGAGCTTTTTCATAGACTTTGGCGAGAATCCGGAGGTAGTCAAAATTCCAATCTTCATTATCAGACTCTTCAATGATCCCGATAAGAAAATTGATAGCTTTTCTCGCCTCCATGGTTAGCATAATACTTTCAATCTGCTGTAGTGCCTGGGACCTGACTGACGGAATCTCCGAAATACGGTGAAGGTCTATCAATATGTCCAGAGCTTTATCCTGCTCCATCAATTCTTTATGTGCCAGGGCTGAATAATAGGCTAAAGAATCCAGATGATCTTCCTGCTCCCGACTATCGAGGAAATCTTCGATAAAATCGACAGCCTGTCTGTATCTTTTCTGGTTAAGATAATATTTAGCCAGATCCAGGGCTAAGCCGGTATTTATTCTGCTTTCCGGGTATTTTTTTAGCAATGATAAGACAAAATCCTCGGAATCCTTGTATTCACCCATTCCGAATCTCAGTCTTTCTAACTTAAGGATGAGCTGATAATCTGTTTCATAGTCCAGAACCTTATCATAATAGAGTACTGCCAGTTCTTCATCTCCTTGTCTCAAGTAATAATCTCCGATACTCCGCAAAACAGGAACTCTCTCCCGGTGAGGAATAATTTCTTCATGCTCAGCGAAAAAGGAAATCAGGACAGGAATGCTTTCTGTCTTTTCCATTGTTTTGAGAAAACTCAGAAGATACTCCTTGTCTTCCGCCGGGAAACCGTATTTCCGGTCAAAATAGTCGAAATAGTCTTTAGCTGTGTGATAATTCTCTGTGAAAGTATAGAGTTTTGCCAGATTTCTGGCAGCCAGGGAGTCATAAAAACCCTCTTCGGGTTCCAGATTCTTGATCCACCAATAGGCTGTACTGTTAAAACGATAGTAACCTTTGAAGCAATATCCGAGGGCATGATTCGCATATTTCTCGTCAATATTATCAAACTCGAGATATTTTCTATACCTGGGAACTGCATCCCGGTAAAGATGGGTATGATATAGTGTCTCTCCGGCAATGAGATTAAGAAGTGCAGTGTCTTCAATACCATGTTCCGGGAGAGAACGAAGCAGAGTTAGTGCTGTTTTATAATGACCCGCTTCCCAGGAGATAAAGAGGTTCATGAGCAGTCTGTTAAAATCTGACTCCAGTTCCAGGATCAACCTTCCGGCTTCATCAAGCAGATGCTGTTCCAGGAGCAGGAGGATCAGATTGAGCTTACTCCTTTCGGAGAGACCGGTAAGATCATCAGGGATTCTGTTCAGATCGGCTGAAATGTAGGTTATCAGATAGAGGAAATCATTTGCCGCCTCTCTGAAGGGAGAATTCTCCGCAGCGAGAACATTCAGCATAAATGCTTCTGCAAGCCGGTAATACTCCATATTATAGTGAATGACACCGAGAATAAAGTTTTTCTCACCCGGCAGATAGATATTGTTGGGGAAAATATCGGTAAGTTCGATTGCCTGTTCATTATTTCCGGTTTTTAATAGAGAACAGAGAGTTTTCTTGTAGAAATTATGGATCTTGTTCGGATAATACCTTCTCTGGAGTTCGATGAACCCGGCAATTCCGTCGTAATCTTCGATTTCCAGCGAGGCAAAGATATAGTATTCGATGAGGATATCGTACATCCTGATCTTTAAGATTTCCGCTAAACTATCGATATAGTCTATCACCGCTTCAGCAGAACCCGAAAGGTGTAGTGCTGAGAGGTAGATCCGGATGTATTGCTCTCTCTCAAAAAAGCCGGTTATCTTCTGCAAAAGATGCAGTGCTGTTTCCCAGTCTCCCTCATCAAGTGCTTGAACAGCCTGCCGATAATATTCATTATCCAGATCGCTAATCCTGAGATCAGCGGAAAAGCTGTCACGCAATGGCTTTTCAAGGGCAGAAAGGGAAAAGAGCGGGAGTAGCAGAGAGAAGATAACAAGCAGGCAGAGCGAGCTTTTACTCATCAAGAACTCCTTGCTCCCTTCTTTGGGCGGCAAACAGTGCTGCACCCAAAGCACCGGAATAGAACGGCTCTTCAGCTAACTGCACGGTTGTCTGCAATTCTTCCGATAACGTCAGGCAGATAGCTTTATTCAATGCAACCCCGCCTGTAAGAGTAAGTGGTGGCTGCCAGGCAATATTCGAAAGCATATTCTTTATTCTTTGGGCAATGGAACGGTGTACTGCCATTAAAATGTCTTCTCTGGCTGTTTTACGGTTAATCAGGGAGATGATTTCCGATTCGGCAAAGACGACACAAGTACTGGAGATAGCGATATTTTTTCCGGATTGACAGGCTTCTTCTCCCAGATCAGCGAGAGAAATGCTGAATAATCCGGCAACTCTCTCCAGAAAACTGCCCGTTCCGGCAGCACATTTATCGTTCATCGTGAATTCTGTTATGCAGCCCTGGTCATTTAAGCTGATCGCCTTGGAGTCCTGTCCTCCGATATCAACAATAGTTCTGGTATTGGGGAGCATCTGCCTGATACCGGCAGCATGGCAGCTGATCTCGGAGATGTATTCCTTTCCGAGGAGTTTTCTGCCGTACCCGGTAGCAATAACCGGTACAGCCGGTTTTGAAGAAGAGCCGGGTTCATTTCCTTTTATATTACCGCCGCTTTTCAAGAGCCGGGCAAGAAGCTGTTCAGCTCTCTCCTGAGGATCGCTGCCGGTTGGAATAATCGCCATTGAGACGATCTTTTCCGTCTCAGTATCCCAGATAACAGCTTTCGTATTTCGCGATCCGATATCAATCCCTGCGGTAAACATGTTAATTCTCCTTCCTGCACTAACTAAGGTTACATCTCGTTTTATTTTACCCGGTTACCCGGAGTAATAACCCCAAAGCTTACCGTTTAGCAGCAGATCGGGTAATGATCTCCCCGGTAACATCATGCTCATTTTCTTTCCGGTTCTATTCCAGAATATGACTATACAAGGCATCTTCCTGAAAATATTCCCGAGCTATGTTCCGTAAATCATCAGCTTTGACCTTTTGCAGACGTTCTTCTCTTTGCAGGTAAAAATCATAGTCATAACCGAGAATATCTAAGAGAGCCAGAACCGACGACTGACCGAGGACACTCTCTTCGGCACGAAGTCTTTGTCCTCTGACCGTATTCTTAGCGATCTCCAGTTCTTCTTCAGTAACCCCATTTTCTCTGATCTCAGCTAAGGTTTCAATGATAATTTGATAGGATTCCCGGCATTTTTCCTTATCAACCAGAGCATTGGCGACAAAGACTCCCGTCTCTTTGAGTGAGATAAAATCGAAACCTGCGGCATAAGCCCAGCCTCTCTTTTCCCGCAATTCATTGTTCAGGCGGGAATTCATATCACCTCCGATTATCTGAGCTAACAGGTAGAACGCCGTATTTTTGGAAATCTCCCTTGATGAACAGCCGAAGCCTCCGACATGAATAATCCCTTGCTGATTGTCCGGATGAAAGTTTTTTTTGAATCTCTTTCCCGGAGAGATAACTGCTTTCTGGAAATTCAGCGGGTTTCCCCTTAGCGAAAATCTCTTTGCTCTCTCCCTGAATACCCTTTCACAATGAAAGATACAGTCTTCGAAATCAAAATCACCGGTAACAGTGAGAGTCATTTTCGCCCAGTCGTAATAGTCATAATACCAATTAACCGTCCGCTTACGGGTAATTTTGCGGAGAGTTGTTTTTGTCCCTTCCTTTTCCAGAAGGTTACTCTCTTTACCGAATATCTGTTTCTTCCAGAGATGCGTAGCATATATACTCGGAAAGTCCTTCAGTCTTTCCAGATTACTGAGCAGGGTGCGCTGGATGTTATGAAAATGCTCTGCTGGGAAGTGAGGGCTTCCCAGGATATCTGCTATTAGCTCCAGGCTGGTGGAAAACATTTCGGAAAAGCATTTGATTTTTACCAGCGTAGCCTCTTCCTGAGATGATATGTCGATCTGGATGCCGTGACGAGAGCAGAATTCGAGCAGTTGATCATAGGTGTTTTTATCATTTCCATAGAGGAGGAGGATGGAAGTGAGCAGGTTGATTCCCCTGTTTGAGGGCACTTCATTCAACTGTGAAACCGGAAAAGCTGCTGTAATGCCGATCGTGGGTTTTCCCAGAACCCTCTTGAGCATAACTTTTGTCCCGGAGGAAAGTGTTGTTTGATAAAAATCGCTTTTGATTCTTCCGTTCTCTATCCTCTTTGTCTGCAGGGATTCGACCTTCAATTTTATCTCCTCTTCCGGAACGAGGTTTTTACCGTATTGAAAGATCCCTAACTGGCTGAAATTATAGTAGTTCTTAACAATTCTGTGCATTGATTTTTCGGTAATTTTCTTTATGATCCCGGGGTAATTGATAAACCGGGTATAATCACCCAATAACTCTTCATTACCGATACTCATTCCCAGATACTGCATATACTCGAAGGAGTAGCGGTGGGCATGCAGCATTTCGGTCTTGACTTCGTTAAACTCGTCAACGCTGAAGCCAAAATGTCTGATCCTGTTAAATTCCTCCAGAAAGATATCAATTATCTTTTCTAAGAACGAATGGTGTTTAGGGATGACAAGAATGACCGAAATCCCGTCGTTGATTCCGGTAAATGACTCTACCCTGATCTGATCGACGATCTTCTCCTTAACAAAGAGTCTGCGGTAAAGTCTCGACTTCTTCCCCACGGCAAAGATTCTGGTGAGCAGACCCAAGACATGGGAATCCGGCTTTTTATCCGAGAGTTCGGGGAGAACAAATCCGAGCATTGGTTTAGAGATGTTTTTTTTAAGAGAGGAAACGATGAACTGAGAGGGATAGACTGTCGGGAGAGCGGTGGCTGCCCTCAGTTCTGTAACAGTTGTCTCAGAGCTGTTTTTCCTCTGATTCGCAGCTTTCCGGGTCTCTTTGCCTGATTTCCAGTTTCCAAAATAATCTGCGATATCTTGCTCTAATTTACTCTTTTCAAACGCTCCGCTGACTATTAAATAGGAGTTCTCCGGAGTGTAGTATCTCCGGTAAAAACCCCGCAGCCTTTCCGGAGTAGCTTGTCTCAAGGTATCTTTATTTCCGATAATCGGTTTTTTAAAGGGACTTTCGCGGAAATAGAGATTGGGGATTTCTTCCAAAAAGAAATCTTCCGGGTCGTTTTGATACTGTTTCAATTCTTCTAATACCACCCCTTTTTCGTAGATAAACTCCGCCTCTGAAAAATCAGCCTTCCGGACTAACTCACTCAGGATTTCTATCCCTTCCCGGGCAAAATCGGAGGAAAGGGTAAGGTAGTAGCAGGTGGAATCAAATTCGGTATAGGCATTGATATTGCTCCCCAGAAAGGAGGCTCTGACGGATAACTGATTATCGGGATATCTGACGGTCGATCGAAAAACGAGATGCTCCAGCAGATGGGAATAACCTGCTTCATCCTCCTTTTCCCAACAAGATCCCATTCTGATAAATACCTGCAGAGAGACAACCGGATGGGCATGGTTAGGGGCATAGATGATCCTGAAACCGTTCGGCAGAATCCCGGAACTTATCTGTGAGATTATTCTTGCTTCCTGAATCATAAAATTCCTTAGTATTATTTTCTTTTCAACTCTGAAATGAAATGGAGAGAGATTTACTGATCACCCTTTTCCCATTCCAGATAAGCATAAGCATTATGATTGTGGATAGATTCAAAGTTTTCCGAAGATATCTTGAAAGCTGTCACTCTTTCGTCTTTTTTGAGGGTAATGGCAAGATCACGCACAATATCTTCGACAAACTTGGGGTTTTCATACCCCTTCTCTGTTATATATTTCTCGTCTTCCCGCTTCAGAAGAGAATAGATCTCCGAACTTGCTGTAGCCTCTACATAAGCGATGATCTCTTCCAGCCAGATATAGCCTTCGTAATCTAACAAAACCGAAACGATCGATCTCTGATTGTGAGCTCCGAAACTGCTTATCTCCCTGGAACAAGGGCAGACCGTAGTAACAGGAACTTCAACCCCGATAGTCAGTTGGAACAGATCTGTTAAGGAAGCAATAAAGACACAATCGTAGCTGAGCAGCGAAGGGATACCGGAGACAGGGGCTTTTTTTTCGATAAAGTAGGGAAAGCGGAGGGTAATATAGGCTCTGTCTGCGGACAATTTCTCTTTGATGCTCTCCAGAATCCGGGGAAGATTATCGAGCAGATCCTCCTGATGATAACTGTTAAGAACTTCGATAAATCTGCTCATGTGAGTTCCGCGATAATGATGAGGGAGCTCCACAAAAAAATCAATGTCGGCAACAGTTTTTTGTACTCCCCTGCTTCTATCCTCTAAAACTATCGGGTATTTGAGGTTTTTTACCCCGACTTTATCGATCGTCTCCTGACGGTCATCTTCTAAAGCCTGGATATCTTTTATTTTTGCTCTGAGCTCATTTTCACCGCTTTTCATTATCCCTCTTTCTTATTATTTAGTTTATCATTCTGAAGTCCCCAAACCACTATCAGGCAGAAAAACAGGAAACCTGCTGTTATTCCCTGATATATTTTCGGATCCCTTCTGTTCTCAAAGAGACTATCTGGTTTGCTTCCTGAAAATAGATGATAGCTTCTGTCTCCGGATAAGATTTGACCAGAGCAATACCTTCATCAGGAGGGAGTAAAAAGATAGCAGTTGACATAATGTCAGCCAGCAAAGTGTTCGGAGCAATGACGGTAACCGAATAGATGTTTTCCACAGGATAACCGATTACCGGATTAATTATATGATGATATCTTCTCCCTTGATACTCGAAAAATCTTTCGTAGTCACCCGAAGTTACTATTGCTTTGTTAGCCACCGATAAAATATCTATCAGATCATTGATATCCCTGGGATGCTGAATACCGATCAATTGCTCCTTATCATCATCACTGAAGAGCCGAATATCTCCCCCGGCATTGATATACCCTTGGGTGACTTCCTGAGAAACTGCATATTCGATTGCTTTATCTATAATAAATCCTTTCGCTATGCTGCCCAGATTAATCTTGATTCCTGGCGGTCGGATCAGATAACCCGGTTTGAAACTGATCCTGGTAAAACTTACGTTTTCCAATGCTGCAGCGATGGAATCAGCAGGTGGCGGGTAAGTCCTGTCAAAATCCCAGAGATCGGTTAGAGCACCAACTGTGATGTCATAGTATCCCTCTGTCTGGTGATAGAAGATCTCAGCTAAAGAAAAGAGCTCATAGAAATCATAGTCTATCTCAACACTATCCTGCTCAGCATGATTGATCCTCCATAGTTCTCCCTTGTCGTCATAGTAGGAGAGTTTTTTTTCATATTCAGCGATCAGGTCAATGGTATTGTCCATAATCTCTCTGACATTTTTGCGCCGGGTGGTAAAGGATATCTCTACCAGGGTATCCATCATAAAGCGAGATCTGGTTTCGGTAAAATTCTGAGCTTTATAACGATAAACTGCTACGACAACTACGATCAAGAGGATTCCAATATTGATTATATCCCGTCTTTTCATGATCATTCCTGCTATTTTACTTTCTTTCTCTGAATTCTTTCACAGGTTATCAAAGAATTAAACCTCTGGAGAGTTGTCAATACAAACGATTATTCCTGACCTTCTCTGCGGGGCAAGCGGTAAAAAGCCGTCACCCGCATACTGCTAAGAGACAGTTCTATGACACATGAAGCAAGAAAGCAATTTTGATCGCTTTAATCTTCTAAATAAGAAGGCTATAAAATCATTTTCCCGGATATACTGGCAGGAGAAAGCTTTTTCATTAGTTTATAGTTCCTGAACTGCAGTGAGCGAAGCGATTATGCAGATCAGCAGGAAAATCCATTCGTGGTAGCGGGCTGGCAGAGAAAGAAATCAGCCTTACCGCCGACATTTGGGAGAGAAAAAAAACAACTTGACTTCACTCTCTGCTGAAGATAAAGAATTTTGTAGAATGCTTTATTATCGCCAAGGAGGTTATGTTATGTTTTTTAAAGCAAATAGTATCTTTGTTCCCCTTTTTTTGGTTCTGTTTTTACTCTCTTTCTCCCTTAGTCTGAAGGCTGACTCAGTTGAGTACGTTCTCGATAATTACCGGCAACAATATGAAAAGTCAATCGAGAATATAGATGATTATGTCATGGAAACGGATACTCATACCGTCTATTACAAAAAGGCTTACATCGATGATCGCCCTTATTTCCGATCATGGACAGATTATGATTCGGACGATATTTCTGCTGCTTCCGGAATTTCTGATGACGAGCTTTTTACCCCGGAAATGTACGAAACTTTGAAAAAGACCGGAGTTTATGAAGGGATAGTTGATGTAAACAATCACAAAGCCCATGTGATCTATGCCGAAAACGCGGATGATCTGTTTCCCGAAGCAGACGAAATCGAGGGCGAAGTTATCAAAGCAAGGTTTTATATAGATACCCGGCAATGGGTACTTCGTAAAATGGAATTCGAAATAGAAGAAGAGATAGAAGGGGAAATACGGACTTTGAAACCGACGGTGATCATGGATGACTATCGTGATATCGAAGGTATGCTTGTTCCCTTTACAACACTTATGATCATAGAAGGGATTAGTGGACAGTTAACTGCTGAAGAGCGGGAAGAAGCACTTCAGGGTTTTAGAGAGATGGAAGAGAGACTGGAAATGATGTCCCCTGATGAGCGAGAGATGATGAAAAAAATGATGGGCCCGCAGCTGGAAGAATACCGTAAAATGCTGGAAACCGACCGTCTGGAGATTGAGCATAAGATAAAAGATATTCGAGTCAATGTCGGATTATCAGACGATCTTTTCGAAGAATAAATCGCTCATAAGTGAAACTCTATAGAGAGAATTACCGTAATTACAGTGAAGAGCATTTCAGCAGACTGACAATCTTTCTGGCTCATTGCTTACAAGAGAGACTGGTATTATGGCGGCAGGCAAAAAGAGTCAGCAAAAAGCTGAAGCAAGGGGAAGCAGATAGGTAGAATTGTACAAGCGAATCGATCAGGGATTAATTAACACTGACCAAGAGTGATCAGGGAATGATCTCCGTCGAAGCTGTCACCTTAAAGAATCTCTTTCCCGTTACCGGTTCGCTGTATTCAGGGATACTGACTCTCTCTACCGGTTCTCCCCAATCATTGTCAGATTGATCCTCCCGGGCATAGATAAGGTAGGAATTGGCATTCTCTACCGGCTGCCAGGAGAGATAAACGGTTTCATTAGCTATGGCGATTGTGACCACAGGACTGTCAAGTTCAGTAATTAAACCGGGCAGTTCATGAGCACCGATGCAGGGATTAATCAGGTCTCTCAGTTCTCCGTCAATGTCATCGGCAATTCCATCTACCGGTATTCCCCCGTTCATTAACTGATCACCCTGAATATAGAGATCTGTATTCCCAATATATTGGGGATCTCCGGTGCGGGAATTTTGATCATTCCCCGGAGGAATGTTTATGGTTCTCAACTCCGGGAGAGTTGAAATATCAGCACCGTAATAGACTATACTGGAACTAAACTCTGCAAAGTAATTATTATGATCATGGGCAATAAGGAACGCCGGAGAATAGTAATAGGCAGCATACCCCTCCCCGGAACCGGTAAAGGCAAAGGAGTTGTTGAGGACACTCAATCCGCTTGTATCTCTGATCACATTGATCCCTCTCCCCTGTTCAGCATCCATATTAATACTGTTGAAATAAACACTGATATTACTGCTGCGGGTAATATGGATACCGCTGGCGCTTGTGGTATTATTTCTGAAACCTCCTCCGATCATGTTATTGTAGATCAGTGAAGGAGAAGTCCCATCGTTGCTTCCATAGTTCACGTATATTCCATGCTGACCTGCCTGCTGTATCTTATTATAAGCTATTTCGAAGTCATCAAAAGCATAAAAGAGACAGATACCATAGCTGTTAGGAGTTGAAAATTCGTCTGAGGAGAGCTGAATGCAATTGTTCAGAATCAGAGGGGCAGTTGAATGATAAGCATAAATTCCGTAAAAATAACTATCCAGTAAAGTATTACCGGCTATCCGGATACCGGCAATGCTGTTCGCTGCATTGGAACCTCTGAGTGAAATACTCCTTTGTCCCCCCTCGATAAGATTGTTTTCAATTACTAAAGTGTGGACATTCGAGGCACCAACATGGGTTGACTCCATCTCTCCGGATACAATGATCCCTGCGTAGTTTGAAGATGTGGTAGCAGTAACAGTGGAAATGAAGCAGCCGGTGATTTCAATATCCTGAGAATCGTTCATGATCAAAAATACCCAGCCGTATTCGGAATCTGCGGTTGCTTCGAGTTTGAGATTCTCGAATCTGAGATGTCTTGCTCCCTCGAGTCTGACGACATGTCTCGCTTGACTTTGCATCGGTGTATAGGTTATTATAGTTTCTGAGGGGTCTTCACCCGCTCCCCGGAAGGTTACCGTTCTGACCGGGGAACTGCCCTGAATCTCCGGAATAGATAACTGTTCAGCATAAATGCCGGGTTGAACTTCATAGATAACAGATCCCCCAAGTCCCCGGATCTGCAGATCTCCGAGGGCATCGGTGAGACTTGAATAATCACCCAAACCATTCTGATCTATACTATAGATTCCTGCCAAGGGACTCAGATCTGAGGTAGGACGATAGGCAGCATAAACATCCCTCATTTCTCTCAGAGTTCGGGAGTTATCAGCCAAAGCAGCATCTCCTGCTGCTACTCCCTGGTAAATTATTGCAGGATTAGAGAATAGGGGTACCCGGGAATGGGTCAGACCATCATCATAATAGGAGCCCCCGGTGTAGGACATGACAGTGCAGAATCTGGAGTTATTGGTACCTGTCCAGCGCCAGCCTGCTGACCAGTTATTCCCGGGCCAGTTAGCCCATAGTGTCGGACCGGGCTGATAGTTCTGCTGAGCATGATGATGCAGCCCCATGTTGTGTCCGATCTCATGTATAAAGGTGTAACTCGACCCGGCAGCCTGTTGTATTTTCGTCAGGGAAAAGGCGTAATTCGGTCTGCCGTTTATATCGGACAAAAGCCAGGCTACTCCCCCCACATTGGTATTGTTAACCAGCAGAACAACGAAGTCAGCACCATAAATCTCACGCAAGGTGTGTACTTCCTCCATATAACCGGGAATGTCATATCCATCATAGGAACTGCCCCAGGGATTAAAGAATGGAGAGGCAGTTATCCGTCTGAGATCAATGCTGCCGACACCACTTTCGACATAATCCACCATAACCGAATGAACAAGATTGAGCGAGATCAGGGCGTTGCTGTTATCGAGCACTAATTGACCGCTTGCCATAGCATTGGCAATAACATTATCGATACCACCTCCGCTACTGTTCGCCCAGTTAAGTGCTGAAGGTGTATAGGTTACCATAATATCAACCTCAACAACCTGATCCGGCCTGCTCCTATCTCTTGAGATCCGAATTCTATCCTGCTCATCTCTTTCCTGAGAGGTTAAAGCCGGAGGAATGATAACGGGACTCTCCTCAAGAACCGGTCTCCTATTAACGTCAATATCAAGGAGAAAATGAACATCTGTTAGGGGATCACTGATAAGGCGATAAAATTCGTTTAATTCGGGTAGGCGGATTTCAGCTGAACTTCTTCCTCTGGTGGTAGTTAAGATCAAATAGCTCGAGTCATAATCACTGATCCTGGCTCGTATTGTTTTACTCCCTGCAGTATTTGACGTTATATCATCTATAACTGCAGAGTATTCTCTCTCCGGGAAAAGATTCAACAGTAATACATCACCGGGATTCAGGCTTTTGACCTGAGTTATCTCCTTCCCCGGTATGACCTGATGAAATCTTCTTACTGCCGTACTATCCTCAAAAAAGGAGAGAAGAGGACTGGAATTATCATAGCTGAGCTTCTCCCTTTCGGCAATCAAGAGGATATGATCTGAAGCTGCAACATTGAGAAAATTACCCAGAAGAAGCAGTATAGCCAGAAGGAAGCCGGTTTTATTATAGTTCACGATATTCTCCATTACTCAAAATTATTGACTTCTGCCAATCATTCGAGACAATTCCTACAGGATAGAGAGAGGGTCAATGAAATTTTCTCATTCCGGTTAAGACTATATATGAATAGTGATGCGAGAACTCTTTATCAATTAGAGTAAATAAAACCTGCTGTATGTGCCGAGAGACTTAAATGTTTCCTCTGCCGGTTGGTTAAGGATCAGGTCCCTCTCCCTGTAAAGGAGATCAGTAAGGAGAATCATGATCTCCTTAAGAAGAAGAAACTACTTGATCAAGACCATCTTCCTGATCATTTGATAGCCCCGGTCATCCTCCATTTTGTAGAGATAGATACCTGACCCGCTCCGCTTATCATAATCATCCTTTCCATCCCAGATAACGTAATTATAACCCTTTTCGAAAACTTTACGGGATACGACTGTTCTAACCTTCCGGCCTGAGATATCATAAACAGAGACAGTCACCTTAGCTTCCCCGGACAGAGTAAATGATATCCTTGTTGAAGGGTTGAAGGGATTGGGGAAAGCACCAAGCAGTTCAGTAGAATAGACTGTTTCCGGAACGTCTTCCTCTTCTTCAATATAAATCGAAAAGGGACCGAAATATTGATGCGACAGATCGAGTTCATTTACCTCTAACCAATAGTAATACAGGCTCCCCTTTTCCACAGTTTCGTCAGTATAGCCATAAACCTGATCGATTGAGGTATTGGTTGCCGGGATCATCGAAGGATTAACAATTATTGCCGTATTGAAACTATCGCTTTGATTGCGGTAAAGATTAAATCCGTTAAGATTCGATTCGCTCGCTGTCGTCCACTGTAAATAGACAAACTGATTGGAAGTCAGGCTCAGATTAAAATTGGTTAGCTGGATCGGTAAAGGAGGATCTTCTAACTCATCCCCCCCGATAAGGATTATTTCTAACGGATCTTCATCCCTCCCGGCAATAGAAATATCATATTGGATCGTACCATTGGTATTGTCTTGCGGACTGCTCCACTCACCGCCCATATAATAGTAACCCGCTTCCGCATCGGTCTCAACCGAGAAAACTGTACTTGCCGTGAGATAGACAGAAAAAGCAAAGAGATCCTGCATAGTTTCATCCGGTAATTCATCCGGCAATACCGGATCGGGATTGAAAACAATGGAACCGCTGGAATTATGGCTAACTGTGACAGTTTTATCTCCGAGAGCAACAACCGTCTCTTCCCCAGGGGGAAGGGAACCTCTGTAACTGGCAATCACGCCTCTTATTCCTCTCAATGTCCGGGCATTATCTCCCAGATCCTCATCACCGGTAGGAACCCCCTGGTGAAGAATCTCAGGATTAGAAAAATGGGCTACTCTGGCATGATAATTACCATCCTCATAGTACCTTCCCGCTGTGTAGGTCATGACAGAGCAGTATCTGGACTCATTCAAGCCTGTCCAGCGCCATCCGGCAGACCAGGTATTCTCTTCCCAGTTGTCCCAGTCTGTCGGTCCTGGCTGGACATTCTGCTGAGCATGATGATGGAGTCCCATGTTGTGTCCCAATTCATGAACAAAGGTATAGGAGGTCGTTGCAGCTTGTTGGACTCTTGTTAAGGAAAACCCGAATTTAGGTCTCCCATAACTGTCGTTCAACAGCCAGGAGATACCGCCTGTATCGGAGACATAAGCCAACAATGCTACTAAATCCGCTCCGTAATTATCCCGCCAACCGTGCACTTCATCCATAGAACCGGGAATGTAGTATAACTCCCCATTGTGCTCATAATAATCATCTTCAACCGGATTGTAGGCAGGAGATTCCGTTAATCTAATCAAATGTATCACAGAAGGATCAACGGTCTCATCATAATCGACCCCGGCTGTATGTACAAGATTTATAGATATTAAAGTATCACTGTTATCAAGAGCTGTTTGTCCTATTGTTACAGCCTGAGAAATTATGTGCTCAATCCCTCCCCTGCTTTCAGCCCAGCTTTCTGCCTCCGGGGTATAGACTACCATAACGTCAATCGTTAGCGGGTCATCTTCTCTCACCTGATTATAGCGCAGATGCTCTTGAATCCGGTATTGTTGCTGCTGCTCTCTTCGGGTAATCCGAGCCGGAAAGAGTGTGGGAGCTGATTCAAGATAGTCCTGATGCTGGAGATCAATCTCCATAAGAAAATACTGATCGCGGACTGGGTCTTTAATTATGGAATAATGCTCATTCTTCTCAGGAAGGGAAATACTGGTCACACACTCTCTCTCACTCGTTGTGATGATCATATAGCTCAGATCGTAGCCTTTGATCCTTGCCCGGAGAACTCGAACCCCTAAGACATTGATAGTTAACAAATCAATAGTTGCCAAAAATTCGTCCTCATCAAAGAGCTTCAGATAGAGTTCATCACCTTCCCTTAACCCCCTTAAAGTAGTGATCCTTTCGTTTAGACTCACTTCCTGATAGCGGATCACCTCGTTCCTCTCTTCATAAAACGACAACTGAGGAGCGCTCCGGTCATTTTCTGTTTTGCCCTGACTCTCGATCAGAGTGAATCGGTTCAGCGGAATCTCTACAGCAAACAAAGAGAGAGAAAAAAGTAAAGAGATACATATAAAATAACAAAATCTATTCTTCATAACGGCCTCCCTTACAGGCTTATCTACCTATCTAAAACTATTTGCTATATACCAGAGAATATGTTAATCAGTCAACTATTTTTTGCCTTTCAACAAGGCAATCGGGAAAGAAGGACCAATCTTTACTGCCACTGTTCCCTCTATTAATCCTCCTTCTCATTTTCCGTCAAGATGATCAATCAACTTCTGGACTACTGTCTGAGCTTTCATACCTTCCGCCTCAGCAGCAAAGGAAACAATTACTCTGTGCTGGAGCACTATAACCGCTACTCTTCTGACATCCTCCTCAGAGGGTGTTGCTCTCCCTTCCAGGGCAGCTCGCGTCTTAGCTGCTAAAACTAAATATTGGGAAGCCCTGGGACCTGCTCCCCAACTGACCCATCTCTTAACAAAGTCTATAGCTTCAGGATTATCGGGTCTCGTAGCTCTGGCAAGCTTGACAGCATACTCCAGTACATGCTCACTTACCGGCAAAGTAAGGATCATCTTTTGCATTTCAATAATCTCTGGTGCTGTCAGAATTGGCTCAACTATCAGAGCTTGACTTCCGGTTGTTCTTATCACAATCTCTTTTTCTTCTTCATAGGATGGATAATAAATATTGATATTGAACATGAACCTATCAAGCTGTGCTTCCGGGAGTGGATATGTCCCCTCCTGCTCTATCGGATTTTGGGTTGCTAAAACAAGAAAGGGTTGATCAAGATCGTAGGTGTTATTCCCGGCAGTTACCTGATACTCCTGCATAGCCTGAAGTAAAGCCGATTGGGTCTTGGGGGGAGTTCTGTTTATCTCATCAGCCAGGATAATATTGGCAAAGATAGGTCCGCGGATATACTCGAAATAACGCTTACCGTCTGCTTTACTTTCGGCGAGAATATCGGTCCCGGTGATATCGGAAGGCATCAAATCGGGGGTAAACTGGATACGGCTGAATTTCAGATTTAAAGCTTTGGCCAGACTTGAGATCAGCATAGTTTTGGCTAATCCCGGAACCCCTTCCACCAAACAATGACCATTGGCAAAGAGAGCAATAATAATCTCTTCAATTACTTTGTCCTGTCCAATGATTACTTTTCTGATCTCCTTTAACACCTTCTCTTTATCAGATTTTAGTTTCTCCAGTAGGGCAATTCTGTTTTTTTCTTCAGTCATAAATATTATCTCCTTTATTAATTAATGTCATAAACTTAACACCGGCATAACCGTAGGCGATCATTCCTATGATCACAATGACCAGTCCTGTCAAGAAATGGGAAAATAGCATAATCGCACTTGCTATATCTGTTTGAACACCTAAACCGGCAACAAAGATCAGGATCATGATCAATTCGTTGCTCCCTAACTGCGCCGGGGGATGGGGAATAATATAAGAAAGATAGATCAAAGAGTATCCGAGTAAAACATAGAAATAGTTGATCGTTGCACCGAAAGCAAAAAAGAGTGAATAAAAGAATAAACTGTCCATTATAATTGCTAAGATCGAGAGAGAAAAGACAGGAAAAAAGAGCTTTTTCTCTTCTCTGAAAATAGCCAGCCCTTCAACAAATATGAAAATACGTTCTTCAATTCTGGCCTCAAATTTTGCTGGAATAAAAAAGAATATTTTTTTCAGCATCTTGACGACCTTATCACCAGCATGGATAGCCAGAAAAAGAATAGACCATCCGGCAAGCAGAATAATCACTATCGTTAAAATAAGGTAATTTAGAATTGAGGGAAGAGTCACGGCAAGGAGCGGAACTAAGAGAAAAACGAATATTATTCCCATTGTATCGAATAACTTATCGATAAAGACCGAAGGAAGGGTGCTGGAAACCCTTGCTCCATACATCTTTTTGATAAAAAAGCATTTCATGAATTCTCCGGCTTTGAAAGGGATAAGATAATTGGTAAAATTCCCTGCCATCATAATCAGAAAAGTCTTAGCGGGAGACAATGGTTGAACTCTATGGAGTAAAAGACGCCAGCGGAGAGAACGAATAAAATAGGCAAGAAGGTAGAAGATGAGAGCTACGATAGCAAAAGGTATTCTAATATTTCTGATATAGAGCGAAATAACTGAAATATCAACAAAATGCAGCCAGATTAAGAATAAAATCACTCCGATAAGTATTCCAATAAATAACTTCAAGATCTTACTTTTCATCAATTCTTCTACAGCATCCTTAACTATTATCTCTTAGCGCCAGTAATGACTGAAAGGCTAATATACCTTACAACGAAAAAAGCTCATTCTCGTTGCGTTGTACTTTTCCCGGACTGTGATAGAGAAGTTCTTCCCTTTATCACAGTAAAAAAAAAGAAATTCACGGTTTCGTTAAGAAACAGGAGCCTTATTCCCCTTTCAGAAAAAGATAGTAGTGATGATGTGCCCAAAAAAGCTTAAACAAAGCCGGCAGATTTTTCTCCAAAAAGTTATATCTCATCATCTTCTCAGGAAATTCCTTATCGCTTCCCCTGTAATAGTCCATGATCGTCAAATTCCTCTGCTGCTCAGAGTGATTATCGAGTAAAAAACCAAGAGAGAGCTTTTTCGCCAGTAATTGCTTCTTCATGCCAATATCCGGCCAGGGAGGAGAGTCTATTAAACTCTTTTCGCTTAGCTTCCATCCAAGATCTTTCATGATCTTCGAAAAAGTACGAGCTTTTATCCATTCGGGTCGAACATATTTCCTGTATTTATCTCCACTCAAAAGCTGTTGCAGAACAAAACCGATTCCTGTTCTATTAGGAACCATTATCAAGACTGCTTTGCTGGTAATCCGGTCAATCTCCGCAAGAAAAGCCTGCAGATCCTCAACAAACCAGAGAGCTGAAAAATTCCAGCTCAAATCGAATTCTTTATCGGCAAAAGGAAGAAAGGTAAAATTCTCCGAATACTTCAACTCCACCGGCATTTTACATTCCTGCCACTTTTTTTCTATTAAAACAAGCCGTTCGCTGTTGTTATCAAGGAGTACAACTTCCATCCCCTGCCTGGCAAGATTCATACTGTTAACTCCGGATAATCCGGTAAAACCGAAAAGAGGTGCTTCTAATATCCTGTTCAACTTGTATTCACGACATATTCTTGTCAGATAATTATTGATCACTATTCTTTCGTATGATGATCCCAATCCTTCGTTTTCATTAAGGAAGTAACTCTTCCAGTCGGTAATAATCGGAATAGCCATTTTTTTCCTGTTATCTGATCTTGTGGATTTTTTTATACCAGTCAACAACCAACTTAAAATCGGGAATTGTTTTGGCATGTCTTAGATAGAGATCGTTGAAGGCTTCGGAACTGTCATAATACCAACTGTTACTGATAAGTTTTATCCGGTTGTGAAGATTGACCCAGCCATATCTAAGGGCAAAAGCTGCCATTCTCCGGAAATGAGTACGAGAAATGTAACGACTCCTGGGATAAGGTTTCTGACGCAGACGATTACTAATAAAATCGACTAAATCATGCAATTTAACCGGATAACGATCTGCAATAATGTAGGCAGTGTTTTTTCTATACTCCACTTCAACAAGTTTATAAAAAGCAGAAGCGACAATATCGATGTTAGCCAGATGAATTCTTACGTCAGTATCAGGTAAGAAAAGCAGTTTCCGGTGAACAAGCTTTACTAAGGTATAGGGGAACCCGAAATCTTCTTCTCCATAAGTAATCGTAGGGCGGACAATGATCGCCTTTAATCCTGCCATAATGTATTTCTGAATAACGTTCTCAGCCTGAATCTTAGTCTGATGATAGAGAGTATCCCCTTGAAATTCAGTATTGCCTCCTGCCGGCAACTCCATTGGTATTGCCCCAAAAACCCCGACCGAGGAACAGAATACCAGTTTACCGTCATTTTCCAGACAACTTAACGCAATTTGTTCGGTCGCTTTAACATTGGCATCATAATAAGCTTTGCGGGGAAACCTTCTTCCTCCTCTTAAAGCACCGATGTGGATTATTGTCCGGAACCTGTTGCCAGCCAGGAAAGCGCTAAGGGAATCAGTATCTTCCAGGTTCAACCTGATGATCTCACATTGATCTTTTATAAATGAAAGCCTTTTCTCCGCAGTCTCCGGTCTGACAATAACTGAATAATCATATTTCCGGGCAGACAGCATCCTGGCAACATTCCGCCCAATAAAACCGGTAGCACCGGTTAGCAGAATACTTTTAGGCATTACTGAAGACTTTTAAAATTTTTTGGAAGAAACTTTCCGCATTTGTTTTGGGAAAGCTGGTTAATACTTCCCGATTAAGATACTCGATCTCTTCATTTTTTATGATCTTGGCAGGATTCTGGTTGATGAGCAAATCGATGGGAAATCCCGGATAATTAGTGGTCATCATATCTCTGAATACTGTTAACGGATAGTTCTGAGTCTGACAATGATAATCAGAAGCAACAAAATGAATAAAACCCTTTTGCAACATACTCCATACAGCCCGGGTAGAGGCTTTGCCGAAATCACCGAAAAAACTACCGGCATTAGCCTGTAAATAGACATTACGGTAGATCAAATCTTCTGCCAGTGAGGGATTCTGAATGATATCGATGTATCTCTCCGGATGAGCTAATATCGGTTTGTAACCTTTTCTCACCATCTGGTATAGATTATCCAGTAAGTTTATCGGAAAACCATGCATTGCCGTCTCTACAAGAATATAATCACTGCTGCCCAATCTATAGCTGGAATAATCAACATCCTGCTGCCCCGCATCGGTTAGATACAACTCTACCCCAGAATGCAGATTTACCGTGATACCTTCCTGGGAGGCACTTTTTCGTAATAATCTACACTTCTCCTCAATTTTTTCATGCGTGTTATCATACTCACCCGGGATGTAGTGAGGAGTTAGAAAAACATCTGTTACCCCACTCTCCTGAAGAGTCTTAAGGCACCTGAGGGATATCTCCGTGTCTTTTGCTCCATCATCAACAGCTGGGAGGATGTGTGTATGAATATCGATCATTTCCGCCACCTGTGGATCTCTTGAGCAAATGCCTGCAGTAGTCTATGGTTTTGATTATCTTCCATGACCGTACCGGTAACAATGAAATCTGCTCCGGCCTGAGCCAGCAGAGAAGCAGTCTGCGGATTCTTAATCCCGCCTCCGACAATAACGGGTAAAGAACTCAACGCTTTAATCTCCCTTATCATCTCAGGAGGAACTGGTTCTTCAGCTCCACTCCCTGCCTCGAGATAGATCATCTTCATTCCCAGAAATTCTGCCGCTAAGACATGAGCAGCAACGATGTCTATTTTATCCCGGGGAATAGGTAAGCTGTTACTGAAAAACTGAACCGAAGTAAGTTTTCCGGATTCGATAAGAATATAAGCAGTGCTGATTGCTTCCAGGGATAGCTTCTTGATCAACGGAGCTGCTCTTACCTGTTCCCCAATCAATAACTGAGGGTTTCGACTGCTGATCATACTCAAAAAGAGAATTGCATCGGCATGAGCAGAGAAGGTATTAAGAATTCCGGGGAAAATGATCAGAGGTACTTTGATATGTCTCTTCATTTCCTTGATACAGTCATCAAGATTCTCTTGTAAAAGGATACTACTGCCTACTAATATCCCGTCAACCCCTTCCTTTTCTGCCTTTTTCGCCAAGTCTATTGCTTCATTAATCCCTGATTTATCGGGATCTATCAGAATAAAATATGCCGGTTTAGGGATCCGGGCGAGTTGATTAAACGTTTGGCTCATTTATCTTTCCTTCCTCGACTTTACGCTCTAGATATCAGATAATTATTAAAACAATCAATAAAAGAAGCATATGGAGCTTAATCATCAGCGATGCTTCCATTAGTTTCGCTATGGTTAACTTCGTAAAAAGCCTGAGATAAATCACGATCAGGGGAATGGTGTAAGCCAGCAGAACCGTATGGAAAAATGGTTTTGAAATCAATTGATAGTTAAAACTGCCTAACAGGGCTGCTATCAATAGCATAGCCGGGAAAAGAGAGAATATAACCGCCTTTTTGATCCCGAAAACCGTTGCCAGGGTCTTGATCCCAACTCTGGTATCTCCATTGATATCTTCTGCATCTTTGATGATTTCTCTTACCAGGGTATAAAGAAAAGTGAACAGAATAATAGGAAGCATGTTACTTAGGTTTTCACAAACTACCGCTCCAAAGAGAAAAGCACTGGCAGCAGAATAAGAGACGATCAGATTACCCAACAGAATAACTCGCTTAAAATATTTAGCATAGAAATACAAAAGGAGCGAATTAACGATCGCAATGATAATTGCCCAGAGATTTGCCGTAAAAAAACTAAGCGAAAAACCGAGGACAAAAAGAAACATCGATAAGAGATAAGCCCTGTCGGGAGAAATCAAACCCCTTGGTAGAATGCGGTGCGGTTTGTTTATAATATCAGTTGGCAAATCATAAAAATCATTGATCACATAACCACCGGCAGCAATCAGAACAGCAGCAATCACCGCAAAGAGGAGAGCAATACAATCTTCGATACCCGCTGCATTTAACAAACCGCCGGTTAATACAGCAAGAGCAATAAACAGACAGTTGAGAGGTCTGACTATCGTTAAATACTGTTTCACAGTGGTATTCTTTCCCTGATCATATAAAGATATTCAACTAAGATCTCATTTGAAGGCATATTCTTGACTAATTTATAGGAGTCATCGAGAAGTTTTTCTGCAGTCTTGCGTGCTTTCTCCAGGCCGAGGATCGATGGATAAGTCGCTTTGTAATTACGGGCATCTTCTCCCGGTTCTCTTCCTAAGACTTCACTTGTTCCGATCTCATCGAGGATATCGTCAATAATCTGATAGGCAAATCCGACATTGAGAGCAAAATTCTGTAAGGCAAGTGCTACATTTTCTTCCGCATCGGCAAGAACGCTTGCCAGGTCCATTGCCGCCTGAAGCAAAGAGCCGGTCTTCTTCATATGGATATACCTCAGAACATTTATTCTTGCTTTCGTGCTCGTAACTAAAACATCAACTGTCTGACCCCCCAGAACTCCCCGGGTCGAAATAGCTCTTGCTAAAACTCCAATACAAGCAGAGGCATTTGCCGTATTCTTAATGGCAGTGAGCACTTCGAAAGCTTTGGTGATCAGGGCATCCCCGGCTAATATGGCTACAGCTTCTCCGAACTTTTTATGACAGCTGGGTTCGTTCCTCCGAACATCGGAATTATCTATACTGGGTAAGTCATCATGGATCAAGGAGGCCGTATGAACCATCTCAATAGCACAGGCTGCCGGTACTACAGCTTTTAAAGCCGAGGCATTTCGTTTACCTTTAAGCATCTCGTAGGTGGCAAAAAAAATGATCGGTCGTAATCGCTTTCCTCCGGAAAAAACCGAATAACGCATTGCTTCATAAAGCTGTTCAGGATAGTTGTCCGTTTCTGTTAAAAACTCATCTAATGCTTTCTCTACGATAACTTTGCGTGAGTCAAAATACTTGTCCAGTACCAAATTCTACCTCTCTTTTTTTGATTCAACTCTGTCTGTTTCTATTCTCTCAAGCTATAAACTAATAATACCGTCGAAGAAAATATTAGAAATCTGTCCTTTGCTGATGAATAGACAGCATTTACCGGAATCACTGGGAATCGAGTATGATCTTAGTCCCTGTTCTGGCTGATTGATATGCTGCCAAAATTATCTCCAGGGATTTCCTGCCGTCTCTTCCGTTAGTATTAGGTGTTGTTTCACCTTTCAGGGCATCGATGACATTTCGGTAATAGGGGAAATGTCCTGAGCCGTAAACTGTCTGAGGCTGATAACTAACCTCTTCCAGGAATTTATCATCGTCGTCATAGTCTTCGAAATCCCAGGCTTCAACCTTATTCAAAGCTATACCGCCAATCTTGACTGTACCCTTTTCTCCCAGAATGGTGATAGAACCTTCATAATTCTTGGGAAAAGTCAACATGGTAACGTTTATGGTGCCGACAGCTCCATTTCTAAATCTGATAACCGCAGCTCCTGTATCCTCTGCTTCTATCTTCCTCGCCATAGTTGCTGTTTCTGCCATTACCGATTCTACCGGTCCCAGCAACCAGTACAGGGCATCGATATAATGACTTGCCTGATTGAGGAATGCTCCGCCATCTAACTGCCAGGTACCTCTCCAGCTTGCCATATCATAATAGGATTGAGGTCTTTGCCAGAAAACATTCGACTGTGCCAGATAGATCTTCCCAAACCGTCCTTTATCTATTGCCTTTTTTAGAAGCTGCATCGTGGGGTTGAGCCTGTTCTGCTTCACTACGTATAAATGAACACCCTGCTCATCGCAGGCAGTGATCAGGTTGTCGGCAGAGGCTAAATCAATTGCCATCGGCTTTTCAGTAAGGACATTTATCTTCTTCTGGGCTACCTCAATACCTATTTCCGGATGAAGTCCGCTCGGTGTGCAGATAACTGCCAGATCCAATTTCTCTTTGCTTATCATCTGCTTGTAATCTTGGTAAAATGAAGCCAAACTGTAATTATCGGCTGCTTCTTTCGCTCTTTCCGTAATTATATCAGCACAAGTGACAAATTTGGCATCGTCTAAATGGGTTGCTGCCTCGAAATGTTTTCCTGATATTCTGCCACAACCTATCAAACCCATTCTAATCATCTTCATCAAAAACTCCTCTTCTGCATATCTGATTGCTATCTTTGACATTACAACAACAGCGACCGATAATCTACCGTTAATTAAGTCGAAAATACACAACTATGCACTCTATTGCTATTTTAGGTATTCAAAGCAAATTGTCAATAAAAATAATTGTTTCGGCTGTTCTCTGAGGTTTCCTACTCTTCTGCGTCAGACCATCTACCCGCCCATAATTGTGATAATTATCATAAGTGCTTAATAATATCCCCTTCTGCTACAAAACAAACTTCAACCAGCTGCTTCGGAATGATATCTAAATCTGACTCCATCAGATAGCAAGGAAAGATTGAGTGTTTTAAGAAACTTTTTGACAAAAGAGTCGTT
The DNA here is from genome assembly GCA_964464175.1 of uncultured Candidatus Cloacimonadota bacterium. Taxonomy (GTDB): domain Bacteria; phylum Cloacimonadota; class Cloacimonadia; order Cloacimonadales; family JAJBBL01; genus CAYXFD01. The sequence goes on from CAYXFD010000018.1 coordinate 31,399, forward strand.
TATTTTATGTTGTAGTTAAAGGAGAGTGATATGAAAAGAATAGTCCTCATAAGTATATTTATCATCATTCTTTCGGTAATGAATCTCTATTCGGATCAATGGAACAGCGGAACAAACGATCCCTATATAAATCTTAGAGGTTTGCTGAATCCGAATACTATGAAAATGAATCACACCATGTCTTTTATGACCGGAGTTTCCTCGAGCGGCAGCGGTTTCTATCGCTCAGTTTATACTAATCATCTCTTCTTCAACCTCCACCCCAAAGTAGAACTAAATCTCGACCTGAATTTTGTTAATTACGGTACTACTCAATGGAATGATACTTTTTCCATAAAAGCCAATGACGATAATAACAGCCGGTTAGTTCCGGAGTTTTCCCTGCAGTACCGACCCACAGATAATACGAGTATCAAGATAGAGTTCCGCTCTATGGGTTCTTATCAGCAGAATAGTTACCGGTGGTGGGAATAATTGCCCTTATTTCTTGAAATTCTTTTCATCATAATAATTGGCTCTTCCCTTGGAAGTTTTTTTAATGTTTGTATCTACCGCATTCCCCTGAAGAAATCGATCGTCTTTCCGGCTTCCCATTGTCCTGACTGTTCCCGACCTATACCTAAACGATTAAACATACCGCTCATAGGTTTTTTTTTAACTCTCGGTAAATGCCGTGAATGCGGGAGTAAAATCCATTGGCATTATCCTCTGGTTGAGTTTCTTACCCCTTTGTTATTGTTATTGCTATTTTTCCGCTTTGATAGTCAGTTTTCCTTCCTCTATTTTAAGTATGTACTCTTGATCAGTCTGTTTATCATTGTTTTCTTTATTGACTCCTTCTTTAGAATAATCCCCGATGTTCTCTCAATTCCTTTGATCATAGCAGGCTTAATAGCTTCCCTACACCCATCCAATGATCTTACACTGTTTTCTTCTCTAATCGGTGGCGCAAGTGGGTTTTTTTTCTTTTACCTGATCTCCTTCTCATATTGGAAGCTGACCGGAAAAATGGGGATGGGGGGAGGTGATATAAAACTGGTAACGGCAATTGGAACCTTCATTGGAATCATTGGGATTCTGTTTACGATTCTCGTTTCTTCAATTCTCGCTCTTATCATTTTATTGCTTATCAGGCACAATCTGAAGAAAGAGTTTCCTTTCGGTCCTTTTCTGATCGGCGGTACTATGATCTATCTCTTTTGGGGTAACCGGATCATTGACTGGTATCTAAGTTATTTTTTCAGCTAAAAACGAAGTGAAGAAAATCTCATAGGACAGTTATAAAGATCAGACAAATTCCCAGTCGGTCAAGAGTTCATCCGCTATCAAAACATCCCTGTTCAGAATAGATTTGATCTGCTCCCGGTGCACTCCGTCAATTGTCAAACCGTCCGGATTAAACATGTTACTACTGAGAACCACAATCTCAGGTACATTTTTTAGTTTTCTCAGTTCTTCCCGGATATCGTGAAAAGTTAACAGACCTGAAACCGTAATCGTTTCTCCGAAAAACCGATTCTTCACACCCAGCACTTCGATCTGCGTATCCGGAAGCGATTTGCTGATCTCCCCTGCTATCATAGAGAGGAATTTCCGAGCGAGCATCCCGGTAACAAAGAGAGTTGATTTACCCTTAAGCGATTCAATGAATCTTTCCCGCTTTTTTCTCCAATTATCGAGCAAAGCTCTGATCATTCCAATCCCGTTTTCTATCTGGCAAAAATCTGCATAATAATCATCTCCCGGGATCTTTTCCTCTGCTAAAATGAATAGCTCATCCGCACAGTAAAGCTGACTAAAACCTGACTCCGAAACCAACCGATTACTGAATGAAATGATCTTCCGGGCTTGTATTGGGGTTACCGGTTTTAAAGGGTAGAGACCTTTTCTGTATTTAGTTAAACCCACTGGGACCAGACCTATCGACAAGGTATTGATCCCCGGCTGGCAGAGATCGCTGATCGTTTTCTCTAATTGTTCATCGTCATTTATTCCCGGCATTACTACTATCTGGGTATGAAAACTGATCCCTTTTGCCGATAGGAAGCTCAAACGCTCCATGATGTTCATTTCCCGCCGATACCCCATCACTCTCTTCCTTAAAACCGGATCTGAAGTATGAACAGATACATAAAGAGGGCTCAATCTTTCTTCGACAATTCTCTGAAGTTCTCTTTCCGACAGATTGTTTAAAGAGATATAATTACCATAAACGAATGAGAACAGATAATCATCATCCTTAACGTAAAGACTGTTGCGGAGATTTTGCGGCATCTGATCGATGAAACAGAAAATACAATTATTGCAGCATTCTTTTAGCTTGTAAGGTTCAGGTTCTATCCCGAGCTTGTTCTGCCAGTCCTGGCGTATGACTATTTCTCTTTCACCATCTTCTCCCGGTTTTTGAACTACAAAAACGAGTTCCGGTTCGGAAGAATGGAATTGTAAGCCGATAAAGTCGTCAATCTGATTACCATTGATACTGATTATCATATCTCCGGCAGCTAATCCACTCTTTGCAGCAATACTATGTTGTCTGACCCTGCTAATCTCTAAAGGAATGAAACACCTCTCTAACAGCTATTATTCATCACTAATTATCGCAGAAATAATACTCGCCTCATTAACCTCTTTGATAACAATGTTGATAGCTGAGGTTATCGGAACTGCCAGGATCATCCCGACAGCTCCCCAAACCCAACCCCAAAAAATCAAGGAGATCATAACAACGATCGGAGAGAGGTTTAACTTCTCGCCCATAACATTAGGCTCTATGATGTTCCCAAAAACCATCTGAGTCAGAGTCAACATAGCACTCAACCCTATAAAACGCCAACCGAATCCATATTGCAGAAAACAGATCAAGATCGGAAAAGCCGACGCAACAAAAGAACCGAAATTAGGGATGTAGTTAAGCACAAAGAGCAATATACCTGACATTAAAACGAAATCAACTTTAAAAATCAAAACAAAGAACATCCCGGTTAATGCTGTACCCAGACTTATCAGAGTTTTGCTTAGAAAATACTTCTTCATCTGTTCCTGAATGTTGTTGATCAGGTGCAGTGTCTGTTTGTTACGGCTATCAGTTAAAACTTTCTTGACCCTGTTACCTAATTTATCAATACCACCGACAATAAACACCAAAAAAATCAGAGTCAGGAATAATTTGATAAAAAAATCAAAAAATGTTCCCATTGTTCCTGAAACAAAGCGGGTAATAGAAAAATTTCCGGGCGTCAAGATACTTCTTTGATCGAACCAGTCCGGAATCCGTGAAAAAATTCCCTCCATCTTTAAGATCAAAACCTGCAAATCTGTATAAGACTGGTTGATAACCTCTACCATCTTTTCCTGATACTTGGGAAACTCGATAACCAGTGAATAGACAGCAGAATAAATCACGAAAAGGATAACCGCGAAAAACACCAGAATAATCATCATCATTGTGATGATAGCGAAAAATTTAGGGACTTTGCGCCTGTAAAGAGCGGCATTTAAAGGAGCAAAGATAAACGTTAAAAATATGGCAAAAGTCAAGGGGATGAAGATCGTTTTCAGCTCCTTCAAGATAATGACCAAGATAGTCAACGCAATTATCCCTAAGGAAATTTTGATCCATTTCAAATTATCCATCTTTTACCACCTACTTATGTCTTGAACAGCTCAATGCTTAACAAACTTATCAGACCATCTCCGGTTTAGGATATTCCTTATGCTATCTCCGATAAATTAAGGGGAGATTAATCCTGACAGCCCTCTTAAGTAATATCAGTGTTCTTTCTTTATTCTGTCTGAAAAAAAGAATCAATCCCATACCTTTTGTCAAGTATAAACTTCACGTTCGAGAGTAGTCAAGAACTGCATTGAGAAAGTCTTATAATAATAAATAACCCATTATCTGATCCAGTAACTTGATACTGCTTTAGCAGCAACGTCCTTTTACTCAATAATCTCTGAGAACAGAATTCTATAGATAATGCTACGAATTCTGACAATACAGCAGCTAAATCTATAATGCCCCAATCAGGGTTTTCAAAGATGGCTGAATGAAGCAGCTCTATATCTATAATCAGTTTTCTCTCGATCTCTCCCTGTTACTTCATCATCATCATTTTATTCATCTGATCATAATGGTCGGTAAGCAGTCTGTAGAAATAAATACCTGTAGCAGTTTCTTTCCCCTGGCTGTCTAATCCATCCCAAAAAATCTCATACTTACCTGCTTTTTGAATACCGGAAACAAGAATTTTTACTAATTGGCCTTTCAGGTTATAAATCTGCAAGGCAACCGCAGTCTCTTCTCTCAAACTGTATTCGATAGTAGTGTCAGGATTAAAAGGATTGGGGTAGTTTCTGATTAGGGCTGTTTCATAAACCGGAGTTATTACCTCTTCCTCCTCCTGCAATGTAATCGCTATCGGACCGTAGAAAACCGCTGTTAAGTCTAAATCTATTGAGTTCAACCAATAAAAATAATCAACTCCGGTCACAACCTCTTCATCAAAGAATATGTACTCTGTTGTTAGGGAAGTATTGGTTCCCGGTATTATACTATTTGAAATCTCCTTAGCCTCAGATAGATCGCTGCTGGTGTTACGGTAGATTTTAAAGCCGAGTAAATTAGCCTCTGTCTCTGTTATCCATGATACTTCCACATAAGCATTATTACTATCATTGTTAACTGCAGCAGTAAAGGAAGAGAGTTCTATTGGTAAAGGATCATATTCTTCCGAACCTATACCCCATTCGCTAAAACTCGTAACATTGGAGATTTTGACTCTCGGAGGCGACACAGAAACTACTTCAAAATCTTCAACGTTAACTACATCCCAGATATAATCTATAGCAGCATTGACTGGTCTCTTAAGGACGAAAATATCATTGAGATCCGGTGGTAGCTCCGGAATGTCAGAAAGATCAAATGTTATGGCAACCTCAAAAGATTCACATACAGCCCCAATCTTATAGTAGTAATCATCAAAAAAGATCGAAACACCTTCAGGTAACTCACCACCGCCATCTGCGATAATCTTATTAGCCAAAAGAGTCTTTTTGGCTTCTACTTCCTCACCATCTTCCATATAAGTTTCAGGAACGATGAATGAAAAATCGAATTGAAGCCCTAAATCATCCATAAAATCAATAGAAACATTGTTAAGTGTACCCTCATCTTCAAACACATGTGAGGCAACCAGAGTATTAATATCAGCTCCTTTGACTTCAACCGTTGCATCATAGAATTGTTCGGTTACTTGCTCAAAGGAGATAAAATCGAATACGACCTGGCCAAAACCATTATCTAACCGAGCAGCCCAAACGGGATCACTCTCACCGTAATTAATTACACCGAATCCGTAAGCTTCCGAATAATCTCCCGGCCCGCCGGCAATAACAGGATAATGTACCAATACTTCAATCTGAAAATTATCAGCTACCACTACAGTCTCGCCGTTTAACTCAATACTGCCGTAACCGTTAGTATATATTCTGTAGTCACCAAGCTCTTCATCACCAATCGGTTCTCCGGGACTGACAACATTAATATGCCCGAAAGATTGTAGATCAAATCCAGACATATAAACTGTTACTTCATCTTCTTCCTCAATCAGATCCTCAAATCCTGTCGAATTGTTATAATAAGACACTGTTAGAGGATCATTCCAGTCAAAACCTGTCCAGGCATAGTAATTAGACCCAAATACCGAGAACATTACCGGACCATACGCCGGAAACCATCTCCATACCCCTTCAAAATCCTCAATATCAAAAGTAATAGACTGGGAAAACAAAAAAGATTGTCCTGTTATCAGAAATAGCACCAATAAATAAAAAACCGGTCTTCTCAGTAAACTCATGATTCTTCCTCCATCTGTTTAAGTAACAAAATATTCCAAATTTTGTGTTTTTCCGCATTCTCTCTATCAGATAACGTGATAAATATAGAGCAACCTCAAAACTTAACCCTGTGATTTATTTTCTTAAATCCAACTGCCGGTGATAATTGTCAAGATTAATTTGGCTTGTTTCTCATTTGAATTCTGCAATTATTCTTTGAAGAATCAAGCTATAAGTAGTTTTGGTAGCTTTTGAGATCTAAAAAGTGGACTGATCAATTATTCTCCCGGATATTTTGGTTTTTGCAGGCAGAGAACTTTCATTCTTTTGCTTATAGTTCCTTTAGGAGTTGCGGACGGGTATAAAAAGGTCGTAGCAAAAAAAAGGATCGATAACAGTGTCAATTTATTGATTGACAAAAAGAGGAGTAAAAAGGTTTCTTCTTGAAGCAATTGAAAAGAGGTGTAGATGTCTTATATCGTATTGGCAAGAAAATACAGACCCCAAACTTTCGCTGAGATATATGCTCAGGAACACATCACAACTATCCTGAAAAATGCCATCAATTTCAACCGGATTGCCCATGCTTTTCTGTTTACAGGCTCAAGGGGTGTCGGCAAGACTTCCATGGCGAGGATTTTAGCCAAAAGCTTGAATTGTATGGAGGATTTGTCTGCAATCCCTTGTAATGAGTGCGAAAATTGCCGGGAGATAACTTCAGGCACTTCAACTGATGTAGTAGAAATCGATGGAGCTTCCAATACCGGAGTAGAAGATATCAGAGATCTGCAAAAGGAACTGATGTATGCAACCTCAAAATCGAGATTCAAGATCTTCATTATCGATGAGGTTCACATGCTCTCTAAAAATGCCTTTAATGCCCTCTTAAAAACCCTGGAAGAACCACCAGAGCAGGTAATTTTTATCTTTGCTACAACAGAACCCCATAAAGTACTTCCGACAATCATTTCTCGTTGTCAACGCTATGATTTCAAAAAAATACCCGTTGATGCTATTGTTGAGAGACTGCGATCTATCTGCACCGAAGAGAATATCCGGGTGGAGGATGAAGCTCTCTACCTTGTGGCTAAGAAAGCGGAAGGGAGCCTGAGAGATGCTCTTTCACTGATGGATCAGTTGATTTCTCTTGGTAAACAGGATACTACTACCAATGATGTTCTCTCTTTATTCGGAATAGTTTCGATCGATGTTTACCACAAGATTTTTCAGTATATTATCGAAAAAGAAGCCGCTGCGATAATCTCCCTGATTCATACTATTCTTGATAAGGGTAATGACTTACAGGAATTTATCAATGGTTTTTTGGAATATATCAGAACTCTTCTCCTGCTCAAAACGAAAGTACCCCAAAAAGAGATTCCTGCAACAGTAATTGAGGATATGAAAGAGATCAATAACCACTTCAATGCAGATACCCTGCTCTATATCCTTTCAATTCTGATCAAAACAAAATCCGATATCAAAAACTCTGGTAATCCTATTCTTATCACAGAGATGACCTTCATCAAACTCACAAAGATAGAAGATATCATCCAAGTAAGTGATCTTGTAAGAAAGCTTCAAAAGAATGGTCCTGATCTCCCTTTCAACAAGAAACCAAAGAATAATCCGAAAACTAAAGTTGCTGATGATAATCCAAGAAGTGAGGGGATTCAGGAAACGATCAAACGAAAAATGGTAAAAGAGATCGATGAAGAGCTGCCTAAATACTCGCACATAACTCCGGAAATCTACCAGGAAACAAAAGAAAAACTATACCGTCGTTTAGAAAATGCAGCCCCTTTAGCTGCTGATCTCTTTAAGGAACTTAACCTCCTCAAGATAGCTAATGATGTCCTGTTTTTTCAGACTGCATCTCAAACGGCTTATGATTTTCTGGAAAAAAACCGTGATAAACTCGCCAGGATTGTTTCTCAATTCTACCGGTTAGAAGTTAAGCTCCATTTTTCGCTCGATATGAAAAAGTTGAACGAAAATTCTGAGACAGCTAAGATCCCGACTGTCGAAGACCTGAAAAGAGAGGCGCCTGAGCTTGCCAAGTTTATCGAACTGACTGAAGCAACTATCAGGCCTCTGTACAATTATCAACCAGCTAAAAAAGATCCCGAAACTGATAAATAAGTGTTTACTCTTGCTCTCTTCCTAACTCTGTGTTATTACTTCATTCTTTTATTGCTCTCATTTGGCTTACACAGACTGAGAAGTCCTGTCAGCTCACTTGCCGTTCAGAAGATATCCGTCATCATTGCAGCCAGAAATGAAGAGCATAACATTTCGACTGTTATCCGGAGTCTGCTGTCTCAGGATTATCCAAGTGACTGCTACGAGATCATAGTTGTTGATGATCGCTCGGAAGACGCTACTTATAAAATGGTTGCTGACTTTGCCGAGAAAGCAAAAAAAGAATACCGGCAACCTGATGAGAGTGAAATCCTGTCTGTTTACCGGATTCCTCAAGACCGTCCCGGTGGAAAAAAAAGAGCTTTAGCCCAAGGAATAGCTGCAGCCCGATTCCCTATCCTCACTTTTACTGATGCCGATTGTCTTCCCTCGCCCGCATGGTTAAGAGAAATCAACCGTCATTTTACTGATGAGGTAGATTTTATTGCCGGCTACTCTCCCTTAATCTCTGACAAAAATACCCTGATGCAGCGACTTAAAAACTTAGAACGGCTCTCCATCTATGCGGTAACAGCAGGGAGTTTGGGTTGGAATTACGGAATAACCTGTACGGCAAGAAACATGGCCTACAGGAAAAAGTTATATGATCAGGTTTCCGGGTTTTCCGGTTTGGAAGATATCCCTTCCGGAGACGACGATCTGATGTTACAGCGGATGACACCTCTGGCAAGGAAGATGAATTTTATGCTTAGCCCCGGCTCGATAGTTCCATCTTTTGAGCGAAAATCATTTACCGGACAGATAAATCTGGAGACACGCCGCGCTTCTAAATGGCGTTTATATAGACTCCCGGTAAAGATTGGATCTGCTTTTGTCTTTGTATATTATCTCATTTTTCTTTTACTAACTCTGATTTTCATCTTTGGCGGCATCAGTCTAAGACAGTTTCTTTTCTTAGTACTCATGAAATCCCTGTCCGAACTGATTATTCTGATCCCTTTTCTGATTATGATCAAAAGGGGTTGTTATCTGCTATACTACCCGGTCGCTTTTGTCCTGCATCTCCCCTATTTTCTGTTTTTTGCCCTGAAGGGAACATTCGGAAAGTATAAATGGAAGTAATGATGGCTCGCAATGATCATTATATTACCCATTTTGAGAAACAGAGAGCAGAGATAAAACGTCTCTGGAATATCGGAGTAAAAACTGCGGAATTTCTCTCCTTTCTGGTAAAGATCAAAAGACCTCGAAACATTCTGGAAATTGGCACATCCAACGGTTATTCTGCCTATTGGCTTGCCCTTGCTGCTCAGGAGTTTGACGGTTCGGTACATTCAATTGAATGTGACAGAAACAGATATGAACTGGCTGTTAAAAATCTCGCCGGACTGAGGAATATATTCCTGCATTTTGGAACAGCTGAAGAGATCATCTCTACTTTCAAGCAGGGCTTTGATTTCATTTTTCTCGATGCCAATAAGGAACAGTACGCACTGTATCTGAAGTTACTGACACCGCTATTGAGAGATTCTTCACTCATTGTTGCTGATAATACACAATCCCATGAACAATCGGTACAGAAATATCTTGATATTGTCCGCAACAGACCTGAGTTTATCAGTATTAATATTCCTTTAGAATCAGGCTTGGAAGTATCTATATATAGCCCTGATCAAAAAAAATATCCCGGAGGACAAGAAATATTATGACACCCCCTTTAATAATTGGGATCGCCGGTGGAACAGGTTCCGGAAAGACAACAATAACCGATATAATTATTGAACAATTCGCTCAGCAGATTACGATTCTAAATCAGGATTCATACTATCGTGCCTTCAATGATCTGCCCTTTCAGGAAAGGGAGAAGATCAACTTCGATCATCCGGACTCTTTTGACTGGCTCTTGTTGCTTAAACATCTGGAAAGCCTTAAAAATAATGTTCCGGTAGAGTCTCCGGTTTATAATTTCAAAACCCATTCCCGTTCTGAAGAGACAAGATTGAAAAAGCCTGCACCTATAGTGATCATTGAAGGAATCTTAATATTTGATAACCCGCAGTTGAGATCACTAATGGATGTAAAGATCTTTGTTGACACCGATTCTGATATCAGGATCCTCCGTCGTATCGAAAGAGATATGGAGGAACGCGGGCGTTCCCTGACATCAATTATAAAGCAGTATTACGATACTGTCCGCCCGATGAATATTGAGTTTGTAGAGCCAACCAAGAGATTTGCCGATCTGATAATCCCGGAGGGGGGACATAATCTTATCGGCATTGATATGATCATCGCTAAAATAAAAAGTTGTCTTTGAGTTTGCGCTTTATTAGCTTATATTATTCTACATAGCGTTATAAATTATTTTCCTTGATAGGAGGAGGTTATATGAAGCTCTGTCATTTTCTCATACCCCTTACTTTTCTACTTCTTGCTGCATCCTTGAATGCCGGGGATCAGATAATTTTTTACCACGGTAACTATGGTTTGATCAATCAAACTATTGACATCTCTCTTCAAAAAGGGCTGAATGAATACTCTCATCATAACGTACCAGTTGAAATAATCGAAAACTCTGTAGTATTACAACCGGTAAACAGAGACGGTTTTCTGGTGCAGACTCAGAGCTTTCTTAAAGAGACGGGGAGATTCTTTAATATCCTCTCCCAATATAAAGACAAAGAACTCGAAATAGTAACCAATGACGGAAGCCTGATAAGCGGGTTTTTCTTCTTCTATGATGGTGAAATGGTCGGTATTGAAGATAAAAAAACAGCAAAATCTCTTTTCATTCGTAACACAGAGATAAGGAATTTTTCTCTCAAATCATCAGAATACCGCTATCAACCGGATGCTGTTATTAGCTGGACGATATCAACAGAAAAAACGGGTAACCAGGCTGCCCTTCTCTCCTATCTTACCGGTGGACTCCATTGGACAAGTATCTACAAAGCGATCTGGGATGAAGATTACCTTGAATTGGAGATTTTAGCCAATATCGTTAATAATACAGGGGTTGACTACCAGGACTTCACTATCAGTCTGGTTGCCGGTGATCCCAAAAGAATTGCTGTGAGACCTTCTAATGTTTACGGAAGAGGTAAGGAAGTCTATGCAGATTCAGCAATGATGGAATCTATGCCCTCCTCTCCACCCTCTTTTGTTGCTGATGAGCTTGATGAATATCATGTTTATTCTTACACTAAACCGGTCAGTATTCAGCATTCAGAATCAAAGCAGATCAGATTATATCCCCCGGTAAGAACAAAACCCGAAGTCTATTATGAGTATTTTACCAATTCCAATAACCTCTTAACCAGATTAAAGATCATCAATGATGAGAAAAACGGTTTAGGGTTTCCTTTACCCAGAGGAAGCGTCCAGGTTTACCGCCGGAATGACAATAATAGTGGACTGAACTTCGTGGGTGAAGATGCCGTGGAACAAAGGCCGGTAAAAGAAGAATGGATCATCTCCCCAGGTATTGCTTTCGATTTGGTAGGAGAAACCATCCTTCTGGAAACAAGACGACCAACAAGAACTATCGTTGAATATGACAGAAAGGTTATCCTGCGAAACCGAAGTAAGGAGACAAAAGCGATTGTTGTTACCCACGACATCAGAGGCAATTGGTCTATCCTGCGTGAAACTCATGCTCATGAAAGGATCAATGCCAACCAGATTCAGTTCCGAAAAGAGTTGAAACCGGATGAGAAGTTTGAGTTCACCTGGACAGAGAGAATTGAGAGTTAAGGATACATAAACAGACTCATTACTATTAGCAAGGAGTTAACTATGTCATTGCTGACTGAATATGAAAAATTACTGCATGAAACATTGAAAATTGATGTTCTGGAAGAGAGAATGAACCGGTTATTGAGTTTCTTGCAGAGCAATTTGAAATCCCTTAGCTGCGGTATTTTTTTAAAGGACAATAATGATTATAAACTCAAACTTGGAAGAAATATCAGTCATACCTATACCAAAAACACAGTCTTTCACAACGAGAACAGCTTCATCAGGGAATTAATTCAAAACAGGTTTCTCTCCTTGAAAGATATGACTGACTGTAAATTCGAACATGAATGCCGGCACATTTTGGTTAACCTGTTGCAAACTAAAAATGATGTTTTCGGGTTTCTATTTGCCGATAAAGAAGAGGAATTCTTCAACAAAGAAGAAGAAGCTCTCTTCAGAATCATTGCAGAGACGACAGCGTTACTCTTCACCGTTGATAAGCTGACACAATTCTGGACGGAGAAGAAAGAATTGGATGAGCTTACTCATATCTATCGCTACAAATCGTTTATGGATAAAGGCTCATATCTCTTTAAACTTCTCTCCCGGACAACCATCAAACTCTCTGTCGCTGTCCTGAAACTCTGCAAATACAATGATTTTGTTAAAGTTCAGGGACGGCAGCAAACTATCCTGCGCATCCAGGAGATACTCTCAGTAGTGCAAAAAACCGTAAGACCAATAGATATCTGCGGCAAGATCTTCGATGATACCTATGCCCTGATCTTTCCGAACCTGAATCCGAGTCAAGCGGAGAGAATTATCAGTAAAATCCATACCGAGCTGCTCGCTAATAAGGATATCAGCGAGCATGATATAAGCTGGGGAATAGCCGGAATGCATAAGGAATGCAAGAGTTTCGAACTTTTAATCAGTGACGCAGAAGAAGCTGCCTTCGATGCTTCCCGGGAAGAGACAAATCAGATAATTATCTATGAAAAATAAGGAATTTTTTCCATAAACTAAGGAATAATCATGAAAAAAACAGTGTTTGAAGACATTCTTAATCTGCAGAGAGAAGTTATCAGGCTGATGAATGAGATATCCACTTTTCCGCACAAGAACCTCAGTCTTAATAATAATGCTGATAACTTATGGCAACCCCATTGTGATGTTTATCGTACACTCGATAAGCTTTATGTCATATTTGATATCTCCGGTATAGATAAGAATTCGGTCAAGATCCGTACATCACAAGAGTATCTTATTATCTCAGGTCAGCGTTTCTTAGCTGCAGAAGGTACAGATCCTTCCTATTATACCATGGAAATTGAATCAGGTCACTTTGAAAGACTGGTCTATTTCCCGGAAGTACCACTCGACTACGAACACCCGGAAGTATTCTATCAGGACGGGCTTTTGAAAATTACTTTTGATCTGGCTATGCAAAAAGAACAGGTTTTCGAGATCGAGATCAGATAACTAAAAGCCTTTCTTACTTCTTATCTGAGGCTTCCAACACCGTGGTTTTGTTAAACTTTTCTCACACTTGATACTCAACCGGAAAGAGACTCAATCCAGAAAGCCTTTACTAACAAATAATCAGCTGCTACTGTTACAATACGGAAAAATTACTCCGAATGTAAAACCTGGCATTCTGGAGTTGTGTTCATAAATCAGAACTCCGCCCGTCAGAGAGGACACAAAATCATTTCCCGGACTCCACGTTAACAAAACATGATCATGATACACAACCAAACTCGACCCAGGAAGAGGCAGGGAGATAAAATTAACTGAACCCATCTCGTTAAGACAGATCTCCGGACAGTCATAATCAGGTAATTTATTCCATCACTGCAGTTATTCGAAAGAACTTCATCGGCTGATCCGCAGGAACCGTCAATTCCGTACCTGCTGTTTCTCCGATTAATTGCCAATTGCTTTCTGAGGGATTTTCAGAAGCGTAGATAAGATAATACGAAGCTTCAGTGACCTCGCCCCAGGTCAGAAAGAACTCTGAATTGCTCTCAGTTATGGTGAGATTTACGGGGGGAGAAAGGAAATACTGCGGAATGAAGAACGACTGCCAGTTAGAGAAAAGTGACCCTGTAAAGACAGAGTCGATAGTCTGAACAGCCCAGACATAATTACCCGACGGTAAATCCTTCAGGGTAAAGGAGTTCCCGAAACCGGCATTGCCAGGCTTACTAACTCTTCTGAAGCCGGTTTCACTATCTGCCATCGGAGCCATCAACTGCAACTCCGTATCCGAATAAGGCTGTAACCAGATATTGTAACTTAAGCCGTTATCTGAGGTCTCGGCATCCGAACCGTTATTCCATGACAAGATTACCTCTCCTTCACTGACAACCGAACTCAAGAGATCCGGTGGTGAAGGAAGAGTATTGACAACGTCTGTTCCATTCAGATAGAGTTTAATATCCCGAACAGTGGATGAGATCATTCCGGTAATCATAAGATCGGTTTTCCCGTTATCATTGAGATCAATAGCGCTGATTGCAGAATAACTGAGACCTACAAGACCTAAACCGGCTGCTTCCTGGAATGAATTATTACCGGTGTTAAGATAGACCTTGGTTGTCAGATTATCGAAAACACCGGATGCTGCACCACAGATTATGATATCAAGAAGACCGTTGTTATTTATATCGTGCCAGATCCCTTTTCCATAAGCTATTCCTGTCAAATTTGCCGTGAATTGAAATGCCCCTTCACCCAGATTGCGAAATACTCTGGCTATCCTTGTTGAAGCCTCCAATCCCGTAATCAGTAAATCGGGTAAGCCATCATTGTCATAATCTCCCCAGGCTGCCGAACCACGATCTACATCCGGAAATCCGGTATCCTGCTGCAGTATGAAACTATTGCCGGAATCATTGAGATAGAGACTGGTGGTTTTCGTCTGCCCTATTCTGCCGTTGATAATCAAATCGGGATATCCGTTACCGTTTATATCTCTCCAGGCTGAATCTGCATGACGATATCCCGGAAAAGCAAAACCTCCCCACCAGCCAAAAGTGTCATTACCATTGTTTCTGTAGATTCGCGTTATAGTCTCCGTTTCTGTTTCACCGGCAATGAATACATCCAGCCAGCCATTGTTGTTAAAATCAACCCAGTTTATCGTACAATACTCCGTGCCGGGAAGATTAATCCCAGCCAATTCTGTAAAAGATCCGTCTCCGTTATTCCTGTATAATTTCGTTACAGGCTGATTGCCGGCATCCCGCCCACTGATCAAAACATCGAGCCAGCCATCGTTATTGTAATCCCCCCAAATCCCCTTGCCAAAACTAACGCCGGTAAATTCGATCTCACTCTGCCAGGTAAAAGTTCCTTCTCCGTCGTTCCTGTATATCCTGGAAATAGGTTCAGTCCCTGTATGCCCGGTGATCAGGAGATCAAGAAATCCATCATTATCAAAATCTCCCCATTCCAGAGAAGCTTGTGAAACACCCGGAATATCCGGATCTGCCAATTCAGAGAAAGATAATGAATAGATAACACACGGTATGATCATGCAAAAAATTAGTATTGTCCTCATAATAGCCCTCCATATAACTAATACTAACAGCGAGAAATTTTGTCAATTTTTTTGAGTACAAGACAGCATGTGCAACCCTTTCAGCCGTAGTGACCATCACACCGCCTGATCTTCCATCTGATACCCTGAGCAGACAGGGTTGTTACTGTAGTGAACTGTTATCCATCTTCTTTTAAGGGTATGTCAACTCGTGAAAAATGATATTTTATGATCATTCCGCCCACTTTTTTTGCTATGCTACGTGACTTAAATCAGTTATAGCTTGATTTCGACCTGAACAGTCTCAAAAATTCTGTTTTCGCCATTCAATAGCTGTTAAACCGAACAAAGCCTTGTTTAATAAATCAGCTTCACTTGCATAGATAAGCTGTATTTCGTTTTTCTTCAGTTTAGGGGGAATTAAGTTTTCTTTTATAGCATCAGTATGAATTCGGTAGTTTATTTTTGCCAGAGTCCGGCTAACACTCCATTCGATTCTATTTTTATCTCGTTCCTCTTCCTTAAGTCGCTGATATTCTTTAATGAGATAGATCTTGAATGTTGGGCTAATCCACATTCTAAACTCAAAAGCGATATCTTTGTGGGCATAAGTACCACCATATCTTCCGGCTTTAGCCTTTAGACCTATAACATTGGTTTTCGCGACCCAATCCTTAGCACTTATCTTGAAATAATTTAAGCCGGCCTGACTTCTAATTGCGGCGAATTCGCCATAATTAAAATCCGGGCTATTAACACTCTTCCATATCCCGAGAAACTCAATATTATTGCGGTTTCTGAGCCAATCTGAGATAAAAAAATCTCCGTCTTTTGCTTTCAACATATCAGTTAAGGAGATGTATTCTTGCTTATCTGTTTTAAGGATTGTAGTCTCCTTATCTTGGATTTTAATCTTCACTACATTTTTTTCTTTGTCCGGCATAGTCTGTTACCTCAAACAGTTATTCAATTTCATTGCTTTGTCCTGCTCGGTGTAGTTTAATCTGACAAGTTATTCATGTATATCTGGTACTTCATTTGCCTTAGTGATGTTTCAATTCTCATTTTTGATACCTAAAGAACAGTTGATTAGCGGTAATCGAAATGCGGAATCATCTTTATCGGTGATACTCAGCTTATCTTCATCTCGCAGGGAGACAACAAGATCAGCAAGCTGATGTTCGGATATACCGGCTTTCAATTGTCTTCCCAGTGTATCCTTGGCAAATTCCTTGAGAGGATATTTGTAGATATCATCAACTGCTTTTTTTAGGTCTTCGTTAACAAAAAAAGTGTCCTCATTCTCTTTGATAAACCGATCAAAAGTCATATACCTTATATTTGATACCTTTCTTACGACCTAAAGTTCCGCCGGTTTTTATCTCATCGGCAGTTACTGAATCTACTCCCTTTTTTACTAATTCGTGATGGTTGGTTATCTTTTCCAATGGTTTAACGTATTTGTTACACTCTGCTGCCTTGAGGATTGTGAGCTATGGCTGGGTTATTATCTCTCCGGAAGTATTAAGTCAGGTCAGAATATCATTGTCGGAAGGCGTTCTGGTATAAACGATCACACCCTCTTTGTCTTTGTCAAAGAGGTTTTGTTTAGTCAAACTTTTCAAACGTAAATGACCTGAAATCAAAATCAAATAAAAACCAGCTCATAATTATATTCAAAAGATACTGACCGGCAGCAAGCTTTATTATCCATTACTAAGCAGACATTTCAACTGTTTTTCTCCTTTTCCAACAGTGAAGAATACCTGCTCTATCATTAGGGTATCATTAGGGTGCGTCGTAGTCGGCTCCATTCGACTACTGCTCATCCTAAGGATACCCTAATGGCAGAAGAGTGACAGGAGAGATTAAGGAATCGGTGTTAGCAGCAGGTATTCAGGTTGTTTTATAGTTTAATTCCGCTTTTTGAGCCTGGGAATGCTGCTGCTTCCGCGGGATCTTGTAGAGTCTTCCCTCTTTGAGGAAGTGCGTTCCGGTCTGTTTGAACTTGAAGGGTATATCTTTAGCTAAGCATTGGTCACGGATACTCAGTACCCAGTTGAAATCACAAACTCTCGCCTCAGCTCCTGATTCTCCGCCTACTACAACTTCTTCGACAGTTTTGTCAAGATAAGGGCTGATATCCAGAGGCGACAAAAGTGGTTCGTGGACAAATATCCTGTGTTTGATCGGCAAGGATTTGAAAACCGGCAGTCTTTCGTCGGCTCTCTTCTGATTCTCGCAGGTAACGGCGATGATGACATTATCATACCCCTCTCCCCAATCCTGGGGAAGATTCACGGTCAATCTTTCGATCCTTTTCGTTATAAAAAGGAACTTACAGTCACCTCTTTCCCTGATCATCTTCCAGGCTTCTTTCCGCCATTCGTCTGCCTCCTTGAGAAGAAAATCGGAAGTGAAACATGTCCAGAAGAAGGTATCGGAGGGGAGTGAATAATCTCCGTTCTTCCTTTTTCTTACGGGAAGATCGAAACATTTATTCTTTGATATTTGCGTTGCGTCACGGTTATATCTGGCATCTACCCGGTAAACATAACAATTTTGACATCCTTCGCTCAGTTTGCGGCAACCGTGCCAAAGGTTCCACATCTTTCCCATTTTATACTCCATCCCGTTATTATGATTATCTTGGATGTGGATCCACCAAGTCGATAATATGCTTTCCTGACTATAGAATTATTGTCTTTAGTTTCAGTATCTTCGGTCTTCCCAAAGATCAAACTCGCTTGTTGTCAGCCGTCACTCGGATATTTCTGTTTCGGGTATGTCCTTCGGAAAAAGTCTCTGCTGTCTTTTCAGAGAAATTGCTTCTTCATTAAGCCGGATAATGGGAGCATTACTTGTCCCGATCTCGAATTCAGTTTCAGCAGTGAAACCGGTTGAAGTCTGAAAGACTTCGATCCTTACCCTTTCACCTGGTTTCCAGCCAACCGGAGAACCTGCTATGGAAGAGAAGCTCTCCAAATTGAACCTGATCGTGAAATGATTGGAATGGGTATCTGCATAGCAGGAAGGGTGGTCGTCGGTTAAAATATATTCAGGTCTCTCAGCAATCCATGCCTTGAATTTTATTGATCCCTCTTCCGGATAGAGAACATTCTCCGGATAATTACCGAGATAATCATATACTTCCTGTACTACCGGCTTTGTTGTAGTTATCCGGCTATAAGCAATGGTGATGAAAATGCCGATAAACAGAAGAGTCAGGAATATCTTTTGCTGCATAAGTCCTCCGGAAGTAAAATGGCACGCCCGTAGGGACTCGAACCCCAAACCCTCTGATCCGAAGTCAGATGCTGTAGTCCCTTAAAGGCAGTGAATACTAACTTTATATATGCTATATTTATCAATATTTTAGCAATCATTTTGGTCTGTCCTTATGACTAAGTCAAAACAATCTGTGTGCCCAATATGTGCCCATATTAGTTTTATTGGTCTTTTCATGGCTTGCGTCTTAAGATAGGATTACGCTTCCAATCAAGACTCATACATTAAACCGATTACAAGCTGCTTTAAAATCTGTAAGAATATTCTTATACTTCTAAAAAACATTCTTAATCGCTTCTAATCCTAAATCTTCCAGCTTCATTCTCTTAATAGCGGCAATGGTATTAAACATCGCTGCAGTATCTTCATCCAATCGGATCGTTAATCGTACAGCTTTTGAAGGATCAAGACCTTCTGTAGTCTTTCTTGGTCTTCCTCTCGGCATTATTCCTCCTTTGAGTACCTAAATATTCGATTATTAACTATCTGTCAATCATCAGCTTTTTCAATAATTTACTTACCTCAGCTTCAGTCAAGCCTTCTTTGAGATTTTCTTCAAGATATGCCTCTACATATTCTCGGAAGCCTTTCTGACTGTTGGTACTGCATGTATTTTTATTGCTTTTCCTTTGTAGAAGATTAGCTCTGTTCTCAGCAACTCCAAACTGAGTATGATAGTAACGGTGACTGAAGCTAAGATATAATATATGCCAATTATATCGTCCGATCCGTTGAAGAATGTCAAAGACAATTTGATCTGTTCAAGTTTCGGCACTCAAAAGTGCACCACTTTTTTACTGGAAAATGGAAGTAGTTTCCAGGGTGATTATTCTGGAGATTTCTTATAGGATGCAAAGGTATATAACTCAATGAAAATGCGAATGAGCTAAACTTTTCTTGACAGAAGGTTCGATTATTATTAGCAGGAGATATATTGATATTTATCAGCATTTTTTCAGATGTAATAAGGGTTAACGACAAGAATTTTGTTAAGAGAGACTATGAACCAGAACGGCAGATTGACGGTGACTTATAACTTGAACATTCTCTACTAAACATAGTGGTAACTTTTCAACCGAAGAAAACAATAATTATTTAGGGAGGAACAATGGAAAACTTTAATGAGATGGCTGACTTAGCTCAAAGTATATTGAATGAAAACACAGGATATTCGAGAAACAAAAGAATCATCAAAGAACTTTTTAATAATTCCACAGATATAGAACTCAGGCTAAGAGTCATTGATTCGATGTACTCAACACAAATGAGCAAGCGGCTATTTGGTATTGATGATATTGCCAGGGCGATTAATGTTATTAATGGATTGTTCAATGAGAATTGTGATAAAGCAATACGGCAAGAAATTATAAATACATTGAATGGCAACGATTCAACAATAATTACGGAATTATTGCAGAGTACTTATGGAAGAAGTAAATTAGAAGATAGAGGTGTAAAGGCAACCTCTCTTATTTCGAAGTATCTATATTTTGTGAATAATTCTGAATTTCCAATCTATGACAGCTTAGTGAAAGACTCATACCGATTATTCCAAATAGGTACTATTAATGAAGGAAATTTTATAGAAAAGCTGAGAGAGTTAAATAAAAACTCTAGGATCAAAAGTTATGATAAGTTAGATCAGTTTTTGTGGCTTGCTGGAAAATTAAAAAAGGGCAGCCTGTCGTTGATTTTAGACAAGAAGAAATATAGATCGCTAATAGATGCTGTTGGAGTAGAATGGATTTTGGTTCATTCCAGAAATATCGTGGGTGAGATAGACAGTAGAAGGATAGATGATGCTATATCAAGAAAAATACTCAATATAGATTTTCTTACAAAGTTGTCGGATATGGTTTTGTCTCAGAATCTAAAGAAATTTCTTACTTTTTTATCAGAACATGTAGATAGATGAGAATAAAAATCCAGTATAGAAAACAACCCTTCCAATGCTGATAGTTAAATCAAAACAGACATTTGTATGTTTCTCGCAGATTACATACCTCGTGTTTGCTCTTACAAAAACCAGCAAATGTCGTAGAAGGATAGTATCTTTCCTATGAAGTTTTATCTGCTCTTATGTTTCTTGATCGCAGCTTTTATTAGTCTCTCTGCTTTTTCTGTCGAGCAAGAAATATGTGCTTAAAAGTTCTCAAACTGGAGTGATGTCTTGCTGATAAACCTTAGTAAATGATAAGAAGAGTTTGGGTAGATTGATGTTTCAATAGCCTTTAATAAAGGCGTTTTAAGTGACAGAAGCCTGTATGAAAAAATGGCACGCCCGTAGGGACTCGAACCCCAAACCCTCTGATCCGAAGTCAGATGCTCTATCCAATTGAACTACGGGCGCACATAATCAATATAAGGCAAATTATTTGACTCCCTACTTCCTGTCTATCTTTTTTTGCTATCAGGTTTGACTCTATCTGAGTTTAAGCTGATTCGAAAAAAAGACTGTAAAAGTTAGACCGAAACCGAGTCTCCAGTCTGAGCAGCAGAATGGAAATCATTACCCGGAAGCCTGAGTTTACCCTCTCCCCCATCCATAAGATAAAAAACCGGAAGAGAACTTAGTCTCTTCCGGCTACTAAAAAGCAATCTTTTCTGCTTTCTTTATCTTAAGCTTTTTTCTTGTGAATAAGCTTTCTGCCTGTTTGTCTCTGTCCGAAGAACTCGACGAGAATAGGACTGGCAACGAAGATCGAAGAATATGTACCCACAATTACACCTACCATCAAGGCAAAGGCAAAGTCACGAATTACCGAACCGCCAAGAAGGTAAAGTGACAGAACAACAACAAAGGTCGTCATCGAAGTAATGATCGTTCTGCTTAATGTTTCATTGATACTATGATTGATGACTGAACCGTAGCTCTCTTTCCTGTAAATCTTCAAGTCCTCTCTGATCCTGTCAAATACAACAATAGTATCATTCAAAGAATAACCAACTATGGTCAACAGAGCTGCTACTATAGCCAGACTGATCTCTCTTCCGGTAATATAGAATATTCCTACTGTAATTAGTACATCGTGAAAAAGAGCGGCTACCGCAGCAACACCAAAGGTAAACTCGAATCTCCACCATATATAGATGATTATTCCTAACAAGGAGATAAGGATAGCCATAATAGCTTTTCCTTTCAACTCTTCCCCAATTCGTGGTCCTACCTCTTCCTGTAACCTGATAAAACCGGGACTACCGATATATTCCGGGAATTTTTCTCTCATTAATCTGATTATCTCTGCAGATTCGGTACCTTCTGCCTGTGCTTTAAACAGGAAAAATGTCTGTTCGTCCTGACCTCTGATAGTCTGGATCTCTACATCAGTCATTCCCTGCTCAAGAAGAGCTTCTCTGATCTGATCTATCCTTAAGGCAGGATGATCAGGTGTTGGGGGGCTCATATCCAATTCCAGCGAAACTCCACCCGTGAAATCAATACTGAACTTGGGTCCGGCAATCAGAGCAACAAGACCTACGATGATCAATATGATTGAGACTATATAAGCAATCCTCCGTTTCGATATGAAGTCAATTTTTGTATTCTCGAAAAATCTCATTTCTCCCCCTAAATACTAAGTTCAGTTCTGTTTTTGTTGGTTATAACTGCTTCAAACATCGCTTTGACCATTATCAGGGCAGTGAACATGGAAGCAAGAATACCCAAGGATAAGGTTACCGCAAATCCGCGTATCGGTCCAGTCCCAAACTGATAAAGAACTACTGCTGTTATCAAAGTCGTGATATTTGCATCGAGAATCGTGATAATAGCACGATTAAATCCTGCATCTACTGCGGTTCTAACGGTCTTTCCGCTCTTCAGCTCTTCTCTTATCCTTTCGAAGATCAGCACATTGGCATCTACTGCCATACCGATAGTCAGAATGATTCCCGCTATACCCGGCATGGTCAATGCCGCTCCCAGTAAAGTCAAAGCACCCATCACTATTGCCATGTTGACCAGTAAAGCAACGTTAGCTATAAGGCCGGGAACTTTATAATAGAAGATGATAAAGAGCATTACCAGTAATAATCCCAAAAGTGCTGCTGCTAAACCTGATCTGACACTGTCTGCTCCAAGAGTTGGGCCGACTGTTCTCTCTTCGATTACCTCAACCGGTGCCGGCAGGTTACCTGCTCTGAGAACAATTACCAGATCCTGAGTCTCTTCCAGGGAGAAGGTTCCGGTTATTCTCGCTTCTCCTCCTCTTATCCTGTCCTGAATGACAGGAGCAGTATATACTATTCCGTCGAGCACAATTGCCAGTCTTCTGCGGATATTCTGTCCCGTTACCATTTCAAAGACTCTTGCTCCCTCTCTGCTGAAACGGAGAGAAACATAAGGTCTGTTGGAAGCCTGCATATCTGTTCCGCTGCCGATTCTGACGTCAGCACTTTCCAGCATGCTTCCGGTCAATTCGGTTTTCTCCAGAAGTACATAGAGTTCTCTGTCTGCCCGGGGATCAAGCCTGTTCTCTCTTTCCAGAGTGATCATCAGCCCTGAAGGAACCTGATTCCTGAACTCCTCACTTTCCAACAATCTCTGAATTATGGGTAAATCCTGATTGGAGACCATCATCGGTAAACCCTGACTCGAGGTCAGCCGGGTAAAAATATTGGAAGCAACCGCTTCTTCTTCCGGTAACTCCTCTTCATCTTCCAGAAGGCTTAGCTGATCAATATCAGGATCCAGAATAAACCTTTCCAGAAAAGAATATTTCTCGGCATTCTCCTGCAGATATTTATCCAATCCTTCCCGTGTTTGCTCAATCTGTTCAGCAGTTGCCACAAGTTTAAATTCCAGCAAAGCCGTTCTGCCTATCAATTCTCTCGCTCTGTCAAATTCCTGCAGTCCCGGCAGCTGAACCATAATCCGGTTACTTCCCACTCTTTGAATAGAGGGTTCTGCCACTCCGAACTGATCTATACGGTTACGAACGATCTCGACAGCTGAACGAACGGCATCATCCTTTTCAGCTTCCGGCAGTTCGGAATGATCAACTTCCAGCATAATCTGCATACCGCCCTGTAAATCTAATCCTAACCTCACTCTTTTATCTGTCCAGAAACCCGGAAGTTCAACCGGCAATAGCGGAACAAGATAATAAATAGTTACAAGTAACACGGCAAGGATCAATAAATTACGAAACTTCCTTTTTTTCATTAGCAACAACTCCCTTTTAATGTTGTATTGATTAACAAGTCACTATATAAAGCTTTTTTATCTTCTGATAACGCTCCCATTACTGCCTGGGCAACATTATACAAATGATCGCCAATTTTTTCGATATTGGTAATAATGTCCATAGTTATTATTGCAGGTTCGACCGGTAACCCCATACTAATCTCTTTTATCTGTTCTTTTTTGTAGAGTATCTCAAAATGATTCATTTGAATCTCTCTTTTCGCAACTGATCTTGCTTTTTCCTGATCATTGTTTTCCAGTGCAAAAAGTAAATCGTCCAGCATTCCGTCCAGTAATTCTTTCATCTTCCCGATACTTTTCTTCTGGGTCTGATTGAATTCTATCCCTTTCTCAAGCTTTCTTTCCGCTATTTCGGCGATATTCCGGGAAAAATCGGCAGCCTTCTCCAGATCGTTAGTAAGATGCAACAGGACAGGAAGCCTCACTGCATCCTCTTCGTCGAGTTCTCTTCTGGAAAGTCTGGCAATGAAATCGGTAATTTCGAATTGATATTCGTCGTTTTCACTCTCTGCCTGAAATGTATTGCTGATATAGATGCTGTTTATCGATTCCAGAGCTTTCATCGAACATTCAATGACCTGCTTAACGTTCTGCATCATCCTTCCCAGCTCGAGTTTTATCTGGTCTATGGCTATTGTCGGTTCCTCTAACAACCCCTCATCCAGATATACAGTTATCCCCTTTTTAGTGGAAAGTCTATCGGGAAGTAGTTTCAGCGATAACTTCTCCAAAAGAGGTATCAGAGGCAAAAACAGGATCATATTGAAAACATTGAACAAGGTATGGAAATTTGCGATCTGCCGGGCAATATTACCCCCTATTGCGGCAATCCAGAGAGCGATCTGATCCCCGAAAAAGATAACGAGCAACAACATATATGATGCTCCGGCTAAATTGAAAACGACGTGGGACAGAGCAGTCCGTCTGGCGTTTACAGAACTGCCGATACTTGCCAGAACAGCGGTTATTGTTGTTCCGATATTATCTCCCAATACTAAAGCCATTGCTGCCTTGATATCAATCAATCCGCTTACTGCCAAGACCATTGTTATCCCAACTGTTGCACTACTGCTCTGTACCAGCATGGTCATTACGGTACCGGCAAGAATGGCCAGCAGATAGTTATGACTGAATCCGACAAAGAAGTTTGCTAAAAAGGCACTTTGTCGGATCGGAGTTACAATGTCGGTCATCATTCCCAAACCGAAAAAGACAAGTCCGAACCCGAATACTATACTACCGTAAGATCTGGTCTTCAATTTTTTCCCGAAAATGATTGTTCCTGACCCGATAGCAATTGCAGGAAGAGCAAGCTCTCCTATTTTGAAAGCAATGATCTGTGCTGTGACGGTTGTACCGATGTTTGCCCCGATAATGATACTGATAGCCTGACGGAGTGTCAGTAAGGAGGCATTGACAAAACCAATAGTCATCACCGTCGTAGCACTACTCGACTGCAGCAGGGCAGTGATAGTCAAGCCGACCCCCACCCCCAGGAATCTGTTGGCAGTGAGTTTAGAAAGAATTCTCTTCAGATTATCGCCGCCAATGATCTTTAACGACTCGGAAATCTTTCTTATTCCGAAGAGAAAGAGCCCCAGTCCTCCAATCAGAAAGAACAAGAGTTTCTTGTAATCGAGAGCAACAATCGTTATGCACTCGTGAAGAGGTTCATCATTTAGAAAAACAAACGCTTCCACCCGGTAGTTGCCCATCTCACTACCCAGACTGACGCCGGTTAGAGCTATTCCATCTTTATCCGTTTCGCTGAGCGGCTTTTCGATAATCAGGTTATCATTTGTCGAAAGGAATTCTACTGAAACACCTTCAACCGGTTCTCCGGCTTTATCGGTTACCGCTATATAGATATCTTCCGCCAGAGAATGATTAACCTTTCCTGCTTTTCCCTCACCAAAAAAATGAACACTGTATTCTCCGGAGAGTGTGACAGAAAACAACAGCAGAGCAAAGACTATCAATAGCCTGTCTCTAATCGTATGTTTTTTTACTCTTTCTTTAGTAAAAGGTGTCACTTTTTTTGTACTCACTTTACCGGTCCGCATCCTTGACAGCTAGTTCTCTCCTTCCTCATTTCCCTGCCAAAGCTGATGACTATTGTGCGTTCTTAAAACCTATCCCCTTATTATCACTCACACCCTGTCCGGCAACTTTGATCTCTCCGTGCTGATTTTCGAATTGTTCAACGTTCTTCTGCAGTATTGTCAGCAGTTGTTTAACATGCTGGGGTGTGGTTAGAACACGGCTGTATATTCTGGCATCAGGCAATCCGGGTACTACTCTTCCAAAGTCAATGATAAACTCGGAAGAAGAATAGGTGATCATAAAGAAATTGGCATAGGTGCCTTCGCCGATTTTCTCATCAAGCTTAACATTGAGCTTTTGTTGTCGTTTTTGATCCATTTTGATACTCCTTTGATTTAATAAAGATTTGAGGCTGTAGTTTTTTTTCTGAAAGCCCTCTTGTCAAGTAATGATATTCAACCGTCAGGAACGAAATTGAAGATCTCACCTCTTCAAGTTACATAGCTGCCAAATCTCAGTTTATCCTGTTTAGCAAGACCTTAACCCCTGAAAGGTTTTCTGATACCATTATCCCTGAATTGGAAAATGTCTCAACTTCCGGGCTGCATAAACATACCGAAAGGTTGAATTCTTAACAATAAAAAAAGAGAAGCTTTCTTCTTCCTTTTATCTCTCTTTATCTGCAGGGAAGAAGAACGGTTTTACCCGGTTTATCCTTTCACTCTCTCTATCTCTGTCTTATATTTCTCTTTCAAAGCCTGTTTGACATTGGCAGGGACAAAATCTTTCAGGTCACCCCCCAGTTTGATGATCTGTTTGATCAAACTCGAACTAAGATAGAAATACTTATAGTCAGGAATGAGAAAGATCGTCTCTATATCCTTATTCAATTGCCGGTTCATTAGTGCTAACTGCAGCTCATATTCGAAATCAGAGACCGCTCTTAATCCTCTGATCATGGCTGCAGCTTTGATACTTCTGGCATATTCCACTACCAGACCGCTGAAGGTAACTACCTCAACCCTTGCCACATTCCTGAGGGCTGTCTTGCAGAGCAATACCCGTTCTGTCGGAGAAAAGAGATTATCCTTACCGGTATCTTCAGCAACAGCAAGAATAACATGATCGAATATCCCGGTTGCTTTCTTCAGAATATCGATATGTCCGTTCGTTATCGGGTCAAAAGTGCCCGGATAGATAGCTGTATCTTTCACTTTCTCTCTCCGGCTTTTTTCCTTATCTCTTCCAATTCTTCTACTTGTTTGGGGATGCTCTCCGAAAGATTCTCATAACCGGATTCGGTAACCAGGATATCGTCCTCAATACGGATACCTATCCCCTCCTCTTCGATGTAAAGACCCGGTTCAACAGTTATCACATTACCCGGTTCCAGGATTGATTTGGCATAATGAAGTGAGACATCATGAGCATCCATCCCCAGAAAATGCGAAACGGAGTGCATATAATATTTACGGTAATCCTCCCGTTTCTTGATTATATCTAATTTCAACAGGGATTCGGTCAGTAACTCGGCGGTTTTAACATTCAGATCTTTCAGAGTAATGCCGGGTTCGATCATCTTTATCACACATTCCTGGGTCTGCAATACCTCTGTATAGATCTCTTTCTGCCGTGCCGTGAAAGATGCTGCTGCCGGAAAAGTCCTCGTGATATCGGCACTATAGTTATTGCACAAAGCCCCGACATCGATCAGGACTAAGCTCTCTTCGGCAATCTGCTCGTTATTCCGGCAGTAATGAAGAGTTACGGCATTCTTACCACCGGCTATTATCGGCTTGAAGCCCCAGTTTCTGAGCCCGTTTTTCAGCAGTTCGTAGTTGAGCATTGCTTCCAGTTCATACTCGTACATACCTGCCTGAGTCTCCCGCAATATCTTGTCTAACCCGTAGCCTGTCACTTCAATTGCTCTACTCATCTGCTCGATTTCCCATTTATCCTTCACCATTCGCATTCTGGCTGAGATCATTCTGAGTGATTCGATTACTACGTTGGGATGCCTTAGCCTGAGCTGTTCAGCCCAATAAAGTGGTTTTGTAAGTGGTTTCGCAGTTGTGGGAGATTCTATTTCAATATAAACTTTTTCCAGATCGAATAACTCATTCTCCAGCTCTCTCTCCAGTTCATCGAGGTAATAAATCTTTTCTATTCCGCTGATCTCCCGGGCGGTCTCTTTATTCATCTTCGCCCCGTCCCAGACTATTCTTTCCGGGATTGTTCTTTCGATGAAGAGCTTACGGGTGATCTTACCCTCCCTTTTACTCAGGATCAATACGGCTTCCGGAATATCCAGCCCCGTGAAGTAAAAGAAATTCTTATTCTGCAAAAAAGTTATATGGTCATCGGAAGCAGCATAGAGCAAGATCATACTCTCATTATCGAGTATGCCGTTCAGTTTTTCCAGTCTCATTTCTAATAATTCTTTCTTCATAATCTACCTTCCATCATTACTTTGCCTACTTATGATTTCTATTCCTTTTTTTAGTCAATAAATAGTTTGAGGAGATGCTGTTGCACTAAGCTGGAAAACCCTTTTCTCTTTACAAAAAACCAGTTTCCGTTTAGCTGATCTTTTACAGTTGAAGGCGGATTTTGGCATTCTAAATTTGCGAAACCCT
>CAYXFD010000019.1:0-58464 GCA_964464175.1 uncultured Candidatus Cloacimonadota bacterium
AGTGGTGCACTTTTCGGTTCCGAAACTGGTGCACTTTAAAATTCCGTTGACATGTGTTTCATAATACTGAGTTTATTAGCTAAATATTGATAGGAGATAATATGTTCAAAGATAAGGTTTTGCTGATTACCGGAGGAACAGGATCCTTCGGTAATGCTGTTTTGAGAAGATTTCTTAGTTCTGATATTGGAGAGGTAAGGGTTTTCAGCCGAGACGAGAAAAAACAGGATGATATGCGGCATCTGTACAAAGATAGCAAGATTAAGTTTTATGTAGGGGATGTCCGTAATTATGACAGTATCTATCAAGCGGTCAAAGGGGTTGATTACATCTTTCATGCAGCAGCTTTGAAGCAGGTACCTTCTTGTGAGTTCTATCCGATGGAGGCAGTCAGGACCAATGTTTTAGGGGCTGAAAATCTGCTCTCTGCAGCTTACGAGAATGGAGTGAAGAAACTGATCGTTTTGAGCACCGATAAGGCAGTTTATCCCATTAATGCTATGGGTATGTCTAAAGCAATGATGGAGAAATTGATGGTTGCGAAGTCAAGATTACTGGATCCGGAAGAAATGGTTTTCTGTGCTACCAGATATGGTAATGTAATGGCTTCCAGAGGATCGGTTATTCCTCTATTTGTCAAGCAGGCAGTAAAGAATGCTCCGATAACAATAACAGATCCGAAAATGACCAGATTTATGATGTCGCTTGATGATTCGCTCGAATTGGTACTATTTGCCTTTAAAAATGCCTACCCCGGTGATATCTTTGTTCAAAAAGCACCCGCTTCAACTATCCGGGACCTGGCAGAAGCCATAAAAAGTATTTTCTCTTCGAAAAGCGAGATCAGATTCATTGGAACCAGGCATGGTGAGAAACTTTATGAAACACTTCTAACCAGAGAAGAGATGGCAAAGGCGGAAGACCTGGGAAATTATTACAGAATACCGGCAGACAGCAGAGACTTGAATTATGATAAGTTTTTCGTTGAAGGTGAACAGAAAGTAGCGACAATGGAAGACTATAATTCTCACAATACAAAGAGACTTGATCAGCAGGGCACGAAAGACCTGCTGCTTAGGCTTGATTATATACAGAAAGCCTTAAAGGGAGAAATTGAAAATGGAGTCTAAAAAAAAGATACTGATTCTCGGGGGCAGAGGAATGCTCGGATCAATGATCACGAGCTGGTTTTGCAGACAAACGGATAAGTATGAAGTCAGGGCTACCGAAAAAGATCCGGGTCAGAAGATCGAGAAGTTGGGATTAGAGCTATATAGATTTAATGCCATCGAAGTGATGAAAGATCAGATGGAAGATATCCTTAATGATTTCTCTCCTGACTATGTAATCAACTGCATCGGTTTGATCAGACCTTACTGTCTCGACCATAATTATCAGGGTGTTAAGCTGGCAATCAAAGTCAATGCTCTATTTCCCTTCGAACTATCGGAGTTTTTCACTGAGAATTACCCAGAGGCACGAATAATTCAGATTGCTACCGATTGTGTCTATAAGGGTAATATCGGTTATTATGACGAAGATGCGGAACATGATCCGACAGATGTATACGGGAAGACAAAGAGCCTGGGTGAGGTGACTGCCGCGAATCTTCTAAATGTAAGATGTTCCATTATAGGACCTGAATTAGAAAATCGGCTCAGTCTTTTAGAATGGTTTCTGAATCAGAAAGGAGATGCTGTTCTGGATGGTTTCGACCATCATAGATGGAATGGATTAACGACTTTACAATTTGCCCGTTTCTGCGCGGAATTGATAGACAAAGATCTTTTTGCCTATTACCGTGATATGAATAGTGCAGTTCACATTATCTACAATGAAGATGTAACCAAATATGAGCTGTTAAATATCTTCGCAGAGGTTTTTGGAAAATCTTGTAAGATCAGAAAGAGAGACGATATTGGTAAAGCAGTAAACAGAACACTGAGATCTAAATATCTTGAGTTCCCGCTTCAACCTATGAAAGAAGCGATCATCGAACTAAAAGGGTATATTGACAGTAATTCCCTGTACAGAGGGGTTCAATCTTGAAAAGATTAAAAGTAATGACAATTGTTGGGACAAGACCTGAAATAATACGGCTTTCCCGGGTAATTATTAAGCTCGATAAAACTACAGATCATATTTTGGTACACACGGGTCAGAATTATGCCTATGAGTTAAATGAGTTATTTTTCAAGGAACTTGAACTGCGAAAGCCCGATTATTTTCTGGAAGTTGATACCGGATCATTTGGCAGAGTATATGGTGATACTTTGATAAAAACAGAAGAGATTCTGTTAAAGGAGAATCCCGATGCAGTTCTGATTCTCGGAGACACTAACAGTTCCCTCTCTGCTATTATTGCAAAACGGTTGAAAATACCGGTCTATCACATGGAAGCAGGTAACCGTTGTTTTGACCTAAATGTTCCTGAGGAGATAAACCGTAAAATAATTGATCATATTGCTGATTTTAATCTTGTTTATACAGAACATGCCCGGAGAAATCTTTTAGCAGAAGGATTTCCTCCCAGAAGGATATATCTTTCCGGCTCTCCAATGAAGGAGATACTGGATCATTATCAGGAGAACATAGAAAGATCAGAGATACTGGCTAAGCTTAAACTAAAACCGAGGGAATATTTTCTGCTTAGCGCTCACCGGGAAGAAAATGTTGACCGAAAAGATTCTCTAAGCAAACTCCTATCTCTGTTGGAAATGCTCCAGTCAAGATTCAGTAAAAAAGTTATCGTCTCAACTCATCCGAGAACTGCTGACAGGTTAAAAAAGATAGGACATACAAATACAAATGAGAATATAATCTTCATGAAACCGTTTGGTTATTTTGATTATGTCTCATTACAAAAAAATGCTTTTACTACGATTTCTGACAGCGGTACGATCAGTGAAGAAGCATCGCTCCTCGATTTCTCTGCAATTACAATCAGAAATGCCATGGAAAGACCGGAAGCAATGGATGCTGCCTCAATAGTCTTAACAGGTTTGAATGAGAAGGCAATAATATCGGCAATTGAGTTATCGCAGCAATGCGAAGGGCAGAAACGTACTCTACCTTTCGAATATCTGGTTAGTGATACTGCACAGCGTGTAGTCAGTTTGATAATAGGAACTGCGAAACTGAGTAATTTATGGGCAGGTATAGAGTTAAACGATATTAGATGAAATTATGATTCTTTTTTTATTGTATTTAACTATCCGGGGTTTACTTGCCTTTCTTCTGGCTTAAATCCAAGGGTAAGCTGATTTAACAAGAGCGTTAGAGAATGAGAAGAAGAGAAATATTTAGTTAAAAGAGATAAGATGAAGCAAAAATCAAAAAAGAAGATACTATTTTTTATACCGCGTTATTTAAAACTTTCTGATCCGACATCAGTAAAATTTCGGCATATTCTCCCAGATCTATCCGGAGAGAATGAAATACACGTTTTGTGTTTCTACCGGGGAACAGTTCAAAATAAGGTGTCCGAGGATAATCTGACGATACATCAAATACCTTACTCAAAAATGGGAAGAAAGATCTTTGTGAAGTCCGGAGTAAAAATTATCCAAAATGGGAAGAAGCAGGAGTATAAGAGTTCTTCTCTTCGGCGCTTATCCGGGAAACTAAAGGGTTGGGCACTGTTTTTTCCTGACCCGCTTATTGTTGAGTATTTTTCCATAAAAAGGGCTTTACAGTCACTAATTTCTGAGCATGATTTTGACATAGTTGTGGGAAGTGCCAATCCCCATACAACTCAGATGTTTGCCTCTTATGCAAAAAAGATTAAGCCGGGTATTATCTGGATCCAGGACATTGGTGATCCTTTCAAATCACCATACGACAGGTACCTGACAGTAAAAATCCTGTCGTTTTTAGGGTTCCTTTATGAAAAGAAATGTGCTAAGTATATTGACTATCTGATAGTTACAAACGAAGCGACAAAAAAATACTATGTCAGAAGATATAAACCTTACCGGGAAGACAATGTTGCAATACACCGCCATGGAGCAGTTATACTTGATCAGAATAAAGAAAGACCAATGATAAAGCGAAATGACAAGTTGCCTTTGAAATTGATCTATGCCGGGACTTTTTATGATGGTTTCAGGGAACCTTATCACTTGTATAGTGCCTTAAAGAAGCTTAAAGACGACTTTGAACTTGATCTTTTTGGCAGCATTCCGTATCGGCATTTGCCTCAAGATAATCAGGGCAATATTTTTTACAAGGGTTCATTGAGCTATAAGGATCTACAGGAAAGATTTGGTAGTTCAGATATTATAGTTTACATAGATAATGCTTACGGACTTCAGACCCCCGGTAAGAGCTATGAAGTATTATGCAAATACAAGCCGGTTCTTTGCATCTATGAGAATGACAATTCCCCCATTCTGGAACTATACAGAAAAATTCCCTTTGTCTTTATGTGTAAAAATAACGAAAATGAGATTATTACTGCCTTGAAAGACCTCAAGGAGAAGATAAGCCATGGACAGGTAGATTTTGAATATGACATAAGCCTCTTTTCATGGGAAAAGAGGGTGAGTGAATATGACAATATTCTGGACACTTTTTACGGAAAAAACGGAGATCGTCAAACAGAATAGTTTTTACTGACCTCAAAGAAGAATATTTCTCTGATTATCCCGATAAAGGTGAAGAAAAAATTTTGAGCATAGCAGATACAAGCAGATTTGATTACATTTGGATCAGATCGAACTAACAAGAGGTTTATTATTTGATGGTTTCTTAAGACAAAGAGGAAAGCGGGGGGGCTATCATAGCAAGAAGAACAAGATACCGAAAGCTTAAAAGATATTATACTCCCTGAAAAGCGCAAAAACTAATACACTGAAGGTGTTTTGGGACAGGTAAAGGGTATAGTTGCTGTCTAATGTATTCAGGCCAGACAAGATCACCTAAAGATAAATGTTATTGTTGATAATGATTTTAGGGATGATTATTATCAAGAAATGGAGAAAGTAATACAGAAGAGGATTGAACAAATCATAAAGTTAGATTCATCAATTGTATATGAACAGGAGAAAAAGGTTAAGGTAAAACCCTCTTTGTTATTTGAAGAATATCGTAAAGCATTGTCGTTTTTGTCTTCCTCAGCAGTATTGAGGTCTGAATCAATAGGCACTAATTACCTAAGACTTGGACAATACAATGATAAATTCTGTATCATAAAAGACTTGTTTTTTTCCTTATTAAAGGGGGTATAGTGGTCGAGATAATTTTTACCGGAGATATATCATTTGCCAATATAAATAACTTTCGTATTGGCGGAGAGTTAGAGAAAGTTCTTCAAAAAGCAGATATTGTTATTGGAAATTTCGAAGCGGTAATGACGAATCGAACAGATAAATGGAATCTACGTCCCTATCATTTAAAAGCAGACCCCAAATTTATCAAAGTATTGAGTGATTTTGATGCCTTTTCGCTTGCAAATAATCATCTCTTGGATTATAAAAAGGAAGGTTTGATAGATACATTAGATCTATTGAAAAGTAACGGAAAGACTTTCTTTGGGGCGGGCTTAACACGACAAGAAGCGGAAAAACCATATCTCGCAGAAGTCTCCGGTATCAAAATTGCCTGCTTTGGAGCAACTCATTATCTTTGCGCAGGAATTTTTAGAAAAGCAGGTACAGCAAACATGAATTCTTCTCGCTTATTTAGACAAATAACGGAATATAAAAAAAACAACTACTTTGTCATCATAATGCCACATTGGGGGTATGAACACTTTCCATATCCCAGCCCTCGTGATCGTATTCTGGCTAAAAGATTTATAGATGCTGGAGCAGATGTTGTTGTCGGTTCTCATCCCCATGAATTGCAGGGTATTGAAACTATTAGCCAAAAGCAAGTATTTTACAGCCTGGGTAACTTTATTTTCAGCATGAAAGATTTTTCTAAAGTTAACTGGTTACTCACTCACTCTTTTATTGTAAAATTGATAGTTAAAGAAAATCTTGAATATACATATGACTTGTTACCTTATGTAACAAGTGAGCATAAGAATGAACTACTTGACAACGTGAGTAAGGAAACAGTATTAAAATGTATTGATGAGGTTACTCAACAATTCAACTTATCCAGACGAGAGTACAATAGAATCTTCTATAAAACCAAATCTGGTGGCATAAAAATTAACAGTAAATATGCTGAAAAGCAGAATAATCCAGAATTCATTAAAAAGCCCAGATGTAAGTATCTACAAATAATTAGAAGGTTGTGTATATTATTTAGTGACTGGCAAGAATTCAAGATAAAGACTTATAAAACCTATTATCGCATGTTGAGAAAAAATTAGTTATATAATGAGCTTATGATAGCTTTCATGCTCTCCGATAAATGAATACAGAGTCGAGAATAACAAATGCAACCAAAAATGGCATTTGAACGGCAAACAGCTATTAGGAAAAGAAAAAATATTGTGTTATATAATTTATCAATTAGGGGGACGATATGATAAACAAACTCAAAGCAAATTTGCGAAGACTGGAAAGATATTCTTTCTATCGTAAGAGTCAATACTGGTCAAGAGAACAAATTGAACAATATCAGGATAAAAAACTCATTGAGATAATTAGACATGCAGGAATACATATTCCATATTATCGAAACCTATTTCAAGAAATTGGTCTTGATATCAACAGTTTTAGAGGCCGTCAGGATATGGATAAGATTCCCTTGCTTGATAAGGAAATGGTTAGGAAAAATTACTCTGCATTTATTGCTGATTATATTGATCAAAACAATACCAAATGGTGGAGAAAAACAAGCGGATCCACCGGTACCCCATTGAAATTTATGTTAGATGAACAAAGCAGTATTAATAAGAGTTCTGTGGTTTTTAGGGCTTATCAATGGGCTGGATACAGGATAGGAATGAAAATATTCCTTTTAAAAGGACTAAGTGAGTCTAAGCCTAAGGACTATGACTTTGAGTTATCGAAAAACATGTATTATCTTAACTCGAGCCGCTTAACAAAAGAAAACTGCATTGCTGTAGGGGAAAAACTAATAAAATTTAGACCCAAGTTTTTTGCCGGATATGTAAGGTCTTTTATTGATTTTTATAAGTATATCAACGAAGCTGGTATCCCTGCACCGAAACCTAAAGGAATATTTTGCTATGGAGAGACTGTCACCCCCGATATACGAGCATACATTGAAAAAGCATATAGCAGTAAGCTATACGATTTCTATAGTCTTGTTGAAAATGTTGCTGCAATTAGTCAGATGCCTGACAATCAGATGTATATGACTGAAGACTTCTTTTTTCCCGAATTAGTTGATCATGAAGGAAATAAGACAGCAAGTGATTATGGAGAACTGATAGCAACGAGTTTTTACAATTACTCAATGCCCTTTATCCGTTACAAGACAAGAGACATGATCAAGCTTGCAGATCCGACAAGGGAATATAGATATGCTTTAAAACCGGTTGAGTTCATAGAGGGGAGAGTGGATGATTATATTTTACTCCCTGACGGACGTAAGATCTATTATGCCGAAGGTGCCCTGGGGTACGCAAAGGGAATAGTTGCAGCTCAATATATTCAGGACAGGATAGACCACCTAAAGATAAATCTCATAATTGATGATGATTTTATGGGAGAGTATTATCATGAGATAGAGAAGGGTTTACAGAAAAGGATTGGTCAGAGCATCAAAGTAGATTTTGCCATAGTAGATGAACTGGAGAAAAAAGGTTCAGGTAAAACTCCCT
The DNA here is from genome assembly GCA_964464175.1 of uncultured Candidatus Cloacimonadota bacterium. Lineage (GTDB taxonomy): Bacteria > Cloacimonadota > Cloacimonadia > Cloacimonadales > JAJBBL01 > CAYXFD01. The sequence goes on from CAYXFD010000019.1 coordinate 7,745, forward strand.
TTATTATAAGAAGAATATAGTGAAGCTGATCATTTCTGTCTAAGTCAGCAATAATGAGGGCTGAATTTGTAGGGACCAATGACCTAAGTATAGAAAAGATACTGATAAAATCTGTTTCTCAGTACTGACTTGTTTCTTTCCTTATTTGAGATAGTATAATGGGCGTGATTACCTTTGCTGGAGATATATCATTTGCCAAATTAAAGGACTTACGAATTGGCGGATAACTAAAAAAATTCTTCAAAAGGCAAATATTGATATTGGCAATTTCGAAGCGGTAATGACGAATCGAACAGATAAAAGGAATTTTCACCTTATCATTAAAAAGAGGGGTTTAATTGTAAACCTTAGAATTTGGGATTCAGGATTATAAGAAGATCTTACCCGAGTCTAACGGATCCGCAAAAGCATATAATCAAGTCCTTAAGATAATAATATAAATAGTAATGAGTATTTACAACTACGTTTTCTTATAATTTAGTCGTAAATAACAGAGAATATTTAATGGACAATAATTAAACTGTTGATGAACACATAAAGGAGAAGAGCAATGAATTTGTTAGCTATAATGGTAGCTACTATTGGCATTCTGTCTATTGCAATATTGTCGCTCTTGATGATAAAGATTGTTAAACGACCAGCGGTTTGGAGTATTGGAATATTTCATGGTAATAATGTTTTTGAAACTAAACCTGTAAAAGGAGTAAATCCCATCATCGACCGTAATGGTATTGGCAATGCAACTTTTGTTGCAGATCCGTTTATAATTAATGAAGCTGATAAATACTATTGTTTCTATGAAATAGGTAAGTCCACTGACAAATATGCCAAAGGAGAAATTGGCTTCTCTGAAAGCAGAGATGGTATTAATTACGAGAAGCATTCGATAATCATTTCTGGAGAAACATCACTATCATTTCCCATAATTTATAATTTCAACGATGAGTACTACATGACTTTAAACAGCTATTATGAGCAAGAAGTCCGTCTTTATATTGCGAAAGAATTTCCATCAAAGTGGGAATTGTTGAAAGTATTAGTTAAAGGATATCATAGTGATCCCTCATTGTTAAGAACAGAAGAAGGGTTTTTTCTGATTACATCAAATGGCAATGATGCTTATCTTTTCTATTCAGCAAACCTTGAAGAAGAATTTAGGGAACATCCCAATCATCATTTTGTAAGAAATGATGCCAAGTATGCAAGAAATGCAGGAAAGATTTTTTGTTTCCAGGATGATTTATACCGTCCGGTGCAAGATTGCTCAAAATTTTATGGAGAAAAAGTACGACTCATGATAATTAAGGAGTGTACACCTCAAAAATATTTCGAGGTAGAGAGTGAGAGATCGCCTGTATTATTTCCAGGTAAGGAAAAGTGGTGTCGGAAAAAAATGCACACCTTTAATCTTTATCATCAGGAAGAAGATCAAGTATACATTGTTGCTGATGGAGCGGCAGAGAAAAATACTTATAAGATAATAAGAAAAAGAATAGGGAGATGATTATGATCAAGAATTTTGGATTTCTATCGATGGAGTTTGAATCCGAAGAAAAAAGAGATTTCAGACCAAGCTTTTTTGCGGGGTTAAAAAATCTAAAACAAGATATTTTACTCGATTATGATTATGGCAAAAAGCTCGGATATAGTAATAAAGACTATTTGGATACAGGATGTTCTATTCGATTTGTGGACAGAAAAGAAGTATTGAATGCAGATTGTGTTTTTTCGGTCAGAACACCTGGCTTGGAAGAGTTAAAGTATATGAAGGAGGGAGCTATAATAGTCTCGATGCTTCATTATATCACTCATGAAAAACGTAATCGCTATCTTGAGCAAAAAGGGGTGAAAATGATAGCCCTTGATTCTGTTACTGATGATTTTGGGACTAGAATGATTCAGGATTTTTCAGGAACAGTCAAAAATGCCTTTGAAGCAGCTTATCAAGATTTCTTTCTTGAATATAAGAGTAGAAATCCTGTGAACGTTTTGGTATTGGGAACTGGAGAAATCGGTAAGATAGCAGTAGATACTGCAGTAAATCAAACGAATAGGCCGATAATTGTAACCGCAATTGGAATATCTGTTACTTCTAACCGGGAGTATCTATCTGAATTAATCAAAAAAACTGACATTCTCGTTGATGCCACTAAACGCCAGAATACCTCAAAGATCATCGTATCCAATGAAATGGTTGGTTTATTGCCTGAACATGCATTCATTATCGATCTTTCGGCTGATGATTATGATACAAGTATAGGGCCTATACAGGTAAAGGGGATTGAAGGTATTCCTACAGGGAATCTCGGGCAATTTGTTTTTAGACCTGACGATCCAATATATGATAAGATACCCAAAGAAGTATCAACCAAAAACCGTAGGGTTGTCATAAGCTGCTACTCCTGGCCCGGGGTTAATCCGATAGCATGTCTTGACAGATATGAAATCCAGATTGAACCCTTCATCAGAACATTAAGTACAATAGATTACGACAGCTTTCAAGAGTTATCAAATGATTTATATGAGAGAGCATTGTACCGGGCTACGTACTCTTCGTTTTTAGAGAGCTTAAAAAAATAATCAGCATTATTATTGAACAATATAGAATTGGAAAAGATATACATGAAAAGCCAAAGTGTATTAGTTGGGCATGTTTTCGATTGTGGATTACCAGTACTTATATCATATATGATGTTCCTACTGTTGCAATCGGTATCGAGAATTTCAAGTTAAATTACTTCTCCAATTTCGAAACGCAGTAATAATGGCTGGAGTAAATTTTAAAATGCATACTTTTAATGTGTTTCACTTTAAAGCCTTGAGTAGCTACCGATTGTGATTTGCAGAATTTATAAACGACTTCCAGAGGACTTAAGAATTAGGAATTATTGATTTTTAAAGGAAGCTTGGATGAAAGATATCGCCCCAAAGATCATGTGGTTACTATAGAATGTGCCATCAAGGAATTTATTATGTTCAAGGAGTATCGTATATGAAAGACTCATTAATAACAAGAGTTATTTCTCCAGTCATTATTCAGCATTTTGAGAAGCATCGAAGTCTGCAATATTTATTGTAAATTGAAGCATGAGTAATATTTGTAATTTCCTTGGCAGACTTTTGAGGGCTATTTTTCCAAAGGCAAGATTTGACAATCTCACACTGTTTTATGTAATCAGAGTTGTTTACAAGCAGCTGCTGAAATTAAACGGTATTTGTAACATATCTTTGGTTTTAAAAAACGACAACGATACTGATCATAAATGCCCCGAAGACACTACAATAATTCTTGTGAGCAACCTTGAAGAGTTAAAAAACTATCAGATTCCTGGCCGCCTAAATAAGCTTTTAGGAGAGGATTATTTTTCTCAGGGTTCTATTTTGTTTTTTTTGAGTGATAATAACAGAATTGTTTCCTACACCTGGCTTCATAAAGATTTTGATCCGGATGGTGATGTTAGTTTAGTAAGAGACAAAGACTACTATATTGCCGGCCCTGCTTTTACAGAGATAAAATACAGAGGTAAGGGATTAGGTATTAAACTAAAGCAAAAGATAAAACACTATGCTCAGATTGATCGACAGTGTCCAATATATGTTTCGAACCAATTTGACAATATTCCAATGTTAAAAATCAATGCCAAAGATGGCTACAAGGTGACAAATGTTATTATCCGGCTAAAAAACGGGGAAAAGATAATTATTTAAAACAGATAAAAGTTTGATGAAGAAACTTACAATATGTCTCACTCACGATATTGATCGCGTCCGTAAAACATATCAATACTTTACGCATAACGTTATGAAATACAGCTTTAAGGGTTTGAATTCACTTTTTAAGAAAGAAAATCCCTACTGGATGTTTGATGTTATGGCAGACTTAGAAGAGAAACATGGTGTCAGATCAACGATTTTCTTTCTAAATGAATCGCTCTCATTTTCGCCTTTAAAACCTAAAGAGTGGAAGATTGCGCTCGGTAGATATTCTATCAGAGAGGAGAGGATTGCAGACAGGATCAAGGAGTTTCATCGGGGTGGATGGGAAATAGGAGTTCACGGCAGTTATAATTCATATCTGAATCGGGAGTTGTTGGTAAAAGAGAAGAGTGTTCTAGAAGAAATTATCGGGGACGAGATCATCGGAATAAGGCAGCATTATTTGAATATGAAGGAACCGGAGACCTGGATTTATCAAAAAGAAGCAGGCTTTAAGTACGATGCCTCACTGGGTAAGAAAAGGGGTATTGGGTACAAGGATGAAAGGAGCAAGCCTTTTACGGATGAGAGTTCAGGTATGTTTATAATCCCTCTGACTTTCATGGAAAGTAATCTTTTTGCAGAGACGAATAGTAATCCCGACAGGGCAATAAGAGAGGCAATAGCTCTGATGGACGGGACAGAGGAAAAGGGTGGAGTTTATACTGTTTTATGGCATCAACGGATGTTCAATGAAGAGGAGTTTCCCGGATACTACAGGGTATATGACAAGATTATTAGGGAAGCCAGGGGACGTAATGCTGAGTTTCTTACTTGCCGTCAGATATACGATAGATATAAGGGAATTCAGGGAAAGAGATAAATGGCAGAATATCTTACGAAGATTTTGAGAGAAGATGAAAAAGATAGTTGGAACAAACTGATAGAAGAGGGAGACAACGGCACAATATTTCATTACTACGACTGGTTAAAGATAGCAGCAGAGCATTCGAGAACGGAATTAATACCTCTGATTATAACCAAAGGGAACAAGAGGGTATGTCAACTGCCGTTGTTCAAAATGACCAGGGGAGGATTGAAGTTTGTTTTCTCTCCACCTCCCGGTTGCGGATTGCCTTATCTGGGGCCGGTATTCAGTATTCCAGCTGGAAACAGGCATAATTATGAGAGTACATATTTTGGAATACTTGATGAAATAATAAGATTCATTCGGAAAGAGATCGGGTATGATTATCTAAAGATCGTTAACAGCGAAGATCTACCCGATATGAGACCTTATCTCTGGCAGGGCTTTCAGGTTAAACCGTTGTATTCTTATACCATTGATCTTACTCAGGGCATGGAAACAGTACACAGCGGTATATACAAGAAGACGAAAAATGCCCTTAAGCAGGCACTGAACAACGAAAACATATCCATAAGCCGTGAGGATAGATTCATTGATAATATTATTACACTGGTTGGGAAAAGATACGGGGAACAAAACCGAAAGTACAAGATCAGTCATCAATACATCAACAATCTTAAAGAATCAAGCATCGGTGAAAAAATCGAAGTTATATCCATTTTAGCTGATGGTGAGTTTGCTGGAGGAGATATCACTCTGGCAGACAAAGCAAAAGCTTATGCCTGGATTGGATCGGTTGACAGAGACAGAAAGGTAACCGGTGCCGGAGAACGAGTTCTCTGGGAGAAAATGAAAGATTATTGTGAGAGAGGTTTTCATAGCTATGATATTGTAGGTGGAAATACAAGGCATCTTTGTGAGCACAAATCGAAATATGGACCTGAGCTTATTGTTTATTATCAGGTTACCGATACATCATTTAAGGGGAAAATTTCACTTAAGTTATTCAGGAAACATGGAACAAATTGATTCTGTAAAACAAGCATACGATAAAGTCGTTGATTTTATGATAGCCTCTGAGTTCAAAAGCTATGATCCCTACGATGGAGCAAATATAACGCTTCCATTCAGCAATAACTACCCGGTTCGATTATTATCAACCTACATAAATAAATTTTCTCCCTTGAACATAAGGCCATTATTAAAGATACCACTATCGAAACAAAATCAAGCTCTTGCTTTCATAGGAAGAGCTATGCTTTATCGTCCTGATAGATATGAAAAAGAAATTAACGAGATAACCCGGCATCTGAAGGATAAAAGTCTTATTAAAGATCACGGTTACCACTGCTGGGACAGTCATGGTTTTAAGATACAAATGAGAAGAGGGTTGTTTTCACCAGGAATGGTCGATATAATTGGCACAGAAGCTATAGCTCGTTTTTTTTTGCTTCTAAACAAGATAAAGCCAGATAGCGAAAATGAAGAAATTTGCCTTAATGTAAGAGATTTTTTTTTGAAAGAATTGATGACAAAGAACTCAGGCGTCACTTTTTTTCGTTACAAGCCAAATACGAAGTTACATCAATGGTGTTATAATGCCTCAATTTTATGTGCAATATACATTGAAAAGTCAGGAAGTTGTTTTTTAAAAGAAGATTCTAACGAAAAAGCGGCAGATGCTATTCGAGATATTATTGACAAACAAAAACCAGAAGGTGAATGGGGCTATAGTTTCGATTTTGAGACTAAATTTGAAAGGACTCAAATAGATTTCCACCAGGGTTTTATCCTTGATGCCCTGTTAGAATATATGGAGATAAATGGCTTTGTTGAGCCATATATCTCATCATATAAAAAGGGATTGGAATTTTATCATGAAAAACAGTTTCATCCTAACGGACAGGGTATTTATCGCCACCCCAAGAAGTGGCCGGTAAACATTCATAATCAGGCCCAGGGTATCATTACTTTCTCAAGGGCAGCTAAAGCTGGTTTTGGAGAACAATATCTTGACTTTGCCCAAACTATTGCAGAATGGACGATAAAGAATATGCAGGATAAAGACGGGCATTTCTATTATTTAAAGTATCCGCTGTTTACGAATAAGATACCGTATATCAGATGGAGTGATGCGGCTATGGCGTATGCGTTGGCAGTATTTTTAGAGATTAGGGATCAGGGATTAGAGACTAGAAATGGAAAAAGTAAAAACGCATAAAGATTTGATTCTGTGGCAGAAAAGTGTCAATTATGTTACTACTGTTTATGAAGTCACATCGTCATTTCCTAAAGAAGAGGTATATGGCATTACAAACCAAATCAGACGAGCTGCGGTATCGATTCCTTCAAACATCGCAGAAGGTTCAGCCAGGAAGAGCCAAAAAGAATATCTCCAATTTCTTTACATCGCATTAGGATCAATAATGGAATTGGATACTCAGTTAATAATATCAAACAACTTATCATATCTTAACGACAAATCTTTCAAAATGCTAAGTGAAGATTTAACGGAATTAAGTAAAATGACGTCATCTTTGATAAGGAATCTATCCGCTAATCTCTAATATCTAATCACTATTAATCTGCGTGAACCTTTTGGGAGGTATTTATGAGTCTGAAGAACTTACTATATACAACAGCCATATCATGTTTCTTACTATTCCTGTTAACTTCGTGCACTGACAGCACCGGGACAGAAAAAGGTACTTTAAGAGGTTATGTTGTTTTAGCAGAAGAGGATGTAATAGATCATTCGGAGATAACGGTAGCTCTGTATAACAAGGTAGCACTTGATACAACCATAGTCCGGCTTAATCAAGAGTATCCACATATCGGTGTCCATATATCCCAGGAAACGGAATTTGACCATAGACAGTATAGCCCGGTCTTATCAACAATTTCTGATGCAAACGGTTTTTTTGAGATAAAAAATATTCCGGCAGGTCTGTACAATGTTGTTTTCTCCAGGAAAGAATGGGGTTTTTTGTACAGATATGATATCAATATAACAGGGAGTACATACGATATTTCTGATGAAACTGATCCCTTACAGCTTTATCCTGAAGTAATTGTAGATAGTCATATCTTTGATGAATTTGTTTGCGAACCTCATCGACACTACATTTTTCCCGATGAGACCGTATTTCATCCATCCTCTCACTTAATAATTCAACCGGAGTCATTTTTGAGAATCAATCCGGCAATAAGTATTTCTATCTATGGTACATTGACTGTGGAGAGTGAGCCGGGTCAATATTTCAGGGTGACTTCCAATGATGGTTTTTTTGAAGACCGGCAAGAAATCAGTAACTACGCGCACTTATCCATTAAAGCGGAGACGACATTAATAAACAGCATGATTTCAAGCGGAATTTTTACTTTTGGGAACTATACATTAGTAGTGAATGTAAGTGGTGCTATCGTTACAAACTCTATCTTAAGCGGAGACTATAGCGGCTGCTCATTTAATCAATGCGCTAATGTTGTACTGAGAAAATCAAATTTCTACAATACACTGGTTGACAGTCAAGCTGCATTATACCTTGACTATGTTGATAACAGTCTGTTTGAAAGCTTGATATTCCTGAACAACGATATCGGCATCAGTAATAAGTCTGGTCTGAATAACAAAATATTAAACAGTTACTTTAGCGGAAACAGGAGTATTGGTATTTTGAACTGGTATGACTCAGATCTTTCAGTACTCCATTCTGTCTTCAGCGAAGGAAATGTCGGAATAGACAATAGAGCGAGAAGTTATATCGATTTCAAATATTCCTTTTTTAACACAGAAGTAGGTTTTGTGAATAACAGAGCAGGTTTTCAGTGGGCATTTCCAACATTGAATTATAACAACTTCTACTGTTCCAACTATGCTGTAAGAACTATTGCTAATTTCTCAATCGGTGATGGAATCAGATACTTTGTTGCGACATATAACTATTGGGGAACCACAGAGAGAGATGAAATTGAAGCTCTTATCTGGGATAGAAACGATGAAAGTGAAAATCATCCAGACTATGACTACCGCCTGGGAGTTTATGTTTATGAGCCTTTCTCGCTTCAAAAACACCATAATGCCGGTATTCAACAGCTCGATTAATAATTATTGGCAAAATAAATAGAAGAGAGAGAACCAAAGTGCATTACCTTTTTCATCTCGGTCATCCGGCTCATTTCCATCTTTTTAAGAACACGATTGCCTTATTACAAGAAAAAAATAACAGAATTACAATTGTTATCAAAAAAAAGGATATTCTGGAGGACCTACTCAAGGAATCCGGATTTCCATATCTGAACATCTTACCCCAAGGGAGAAAAGACACCAAACTCGGAATAGCTTTAGGGGTGCTGGAGAAAGATATCAAGCTGTTCAGTTTTTGCCGGAAGAACAGACCCGGTTTATTGATTGGTACTTCTGCTGAGATTAGTCATATCGGGAAACTGTTGAACATTCCTTCGATAGTTCTCAGTGAAGATGACTATCATGTAATCCGCACATTTGCTCTCATGACCTATCCTTTTGCAAAATGTGTCTTATCTCCGGTAACATGTGATAACGGAAAGTGGAATAACAAGACGATAGCCTACAAAGGATACCATAAACTGGCTTATCTTCATCCTAAACGATTTTCTAAAGATTCAGATATCCTAAAGAAATATCCTGAAATCAGAAAGCCTTATGCAATTATTCGCTTTGCTAAGCTGACTGCCCATCATGATGAAGGGATAAAAGGAATTAATGATGAGTTAGCGCGGCAGATAATTGCAACAGTGGTAAAACATGGGGTAAAGCCTTATATTACGAGTGAAAGACCGTTACCGGAAGAATTTGAGGAATATAAGCTGAAGATCGAGCTCAATGATATTCATCAAATTCTTTCACAGGCAAAGTTGTTTATAGGTGACAGTCAAAGCATGTCGGTCGAATCTGCCATGCTGGGGGTACCTTCAATACGTTACTCAGATTTTGCCGGTGAAATTGGTGTTTTGGAAGAATTAGAACACAAATACCGTTTAACAAAAGGGATAAGGACGGAGGAGCCGCAGCAGTTGCTTCAAACAATCGAAGATTTTCTTTCAAACGAGAAGCTTCAAAAAATGATGACAAAGGGAAGAGAAAAAATGTTACAGGATAAGATAGATGTAACAGCTTTCTTTGTCTGGTTTTTTGAGAATTTTCCGGAAAGCTATCAAATAATGAAGGATGATCCTGATTATCAGTGGAAATTTAAGTAGATTAAATAGTCGTACAATGAATTATAAGGAGCAAAGATGGACGAAGCATAAGGCTTCGTTTTTTGTATCAAGGGAAAAAGAGTTGTGTCGTTGTGGCGATTAATCAAGAGGTTGTGTCATTGTAGCGTTTTGGAGCTTAAAAAGAATGAAGGAACTATGAAAGGTTATAAAGATTTGGAAATGTGGAAATTGAGTATGGATTTGGTTATTGGTATCTATCGGATGACAAATGAGTTTCCGAAGAGAGAGATTTATAGATAGACTTCACAGATGAGAAGAGCATACATTTCAGTACCTCCAAATATCGCTGAAGGTTCTGGAAGGAAAAACCCGAAAGAGTTTTTTCAAATCCTTAACATATCAAGAAGATCTTTATCAGAACCTGAAACACAGATTGAAATTGCTAATCGTCTTGACTATATTAAAGAAACTGCTGAGATGTACCTATTGATTAAACGAATTAGAATGATGATCATAAACTTAATATCATACTTGGAATCCTCAAAACGACAAAACGTCAAAACCACAAAACACGAGAATAGAGAAGGAGATAGAATCAAATGAAGTTTTTAGTGACCGGTGGAGCCGGGTTTATTGGTTCCAATATCGTTGAAGAATTATTAAAGCAAGGATATGATGTAAGAGTTCTCGACAATTTCGCAACAGGAAAAAGGGAAAACATAATCCCCTTTATGAAAAACTCGAAATTTGAAATGATTGAAGGTGACTTAAGAAGTTTTCATATCGTGAGAAATGCTGTGAATGGAGTTGATTTTGTTCTGCACCAAGGTGCTTTGCCTTCAGTGCCACGTTCGGTAAACGATCCGATTACTACTAACGATGTAAACATTCTGGGGACACTAAATATCTTGGAAGCTGCTAAAGAATTCGGTGTTAAAAGGGTAGTGTTTGCCTCTTCGTCATCAGTTTATGGTAATTCGGAGACTCTGCCAAAAATTGAAACAATGCCCGATGCCCCAATGTCTCCTTATGCTTTGACAAAATATACTGCGGAGACTTATTGCCGGATCTATTATCATATTTATGCCTTAGAGACAGTATCTTTGAGATATTTTAATGTCTTTGGTCCAAGACAAGATCCGACTTCTGAATATAGTGCCGTTATTCCGAAATTTATCAACATCATATCGGAAGAGAGGCAGCCAATTGTTTACGGTGACGGTTTACAATCGAGAGATTTCACTTTTGTCGAAAATAATGTCCAGGCTAACATTCTTGCCTGCACAGCTGATAATGTAGCGGGAGAGGTATTCAATATTGCCACTAATGTGAGATATACCCTACTTGATCTGGTGAGAATGTTGAACCGGATATTGGGAAAGAATGTAGAAGTTGTTCACCAAAATGAAAGACTGGGGGATGTTAAACACTCGTTAGCAGGGATAGAGAAAGCTAAGAAATTGCTGGGGTATGAAGTGAAAGTAGGATTTGAAGAAGGACTCAGAAGAACGGTGGAATACTTCGTGAAAGAATAATGTAGGATTTATAATGTACAATGAAAAAAAGAAAAAAAGGGTTCACGCGGATTGACGCAGATAAAAGACAAAGAACCCGCAGATAAGAAAAATGATATAGGGTCTGGCGTGAGAGTAGCAGGCGGAGAAAGATGAAAAAGGGGTTCACTGAAAATAATGTATAAGGTAGAATGAAAAAAGTAAAAGTAGTTTACTGTAAAAAATGTAGTTATTGTAACGCGGTATGATAAAAAATAAAAGATGTTTCAGGGAGATGATGTAGAAAAAAAAGTATAGATCCCTGGAAAGGTCATGAGTAGTGAAAAAGAGAGATAGAAGATTAGTAATCGGATACAATTTGTTATCCTATTATATATAGGGGGAGGTTATTAAAATGAAAGTTTTGGTTACCGGAGGAACAGGGTATATTGGCAGCCATACAGTGGTTGAATTACAAAACAAGAGCTATGATGTAACGATTATTGATAATCTTTCAAACAGTAATATTGAAGTGGTCGATAAAATAGGAAAAATCACCGGAATAAAGCCTGAGTTTCATAAGATTGATCTACTTGACTATAGAGAATTGGATAAGTTTATTCGTGACAACTGTTTTGAAGCAGTACTACATTTTGCCGGATTGAAAGCAGTGGAAGAATCGGTACGCGAACCTATGAAATACTATGAAAACAATGTATTGGGATCAATTAATCTGTTTAAAGCGATGAGAAAGTATGATGTGAAAAATCTGATTTTTAGTAGCTCTGCAACTGTTTATGGAGAGGCTGAAAAAATGCCCGTTACTGAAGAGTATCCTACAGGGGCAACAAATCCCTACGGGAACTCCAAACTGATAATTGAGAGTATTTGCCGAGATTTGCAGAGAAGCGACAGGGCATGGAACTTTATTCTTTTGCGGTATTTTAATCCTGTTGGTTGTCATTCTTCCGGATTGATTAGAGAAGAACCAATGGGAATACCTAACAACCTGTTTCCCTATATTATAAGAGTAGCTGAGGGGAAGGCAGAATATTTAAGCATCTATGGCAATGATTACCAAACTGCAGACGGAACAGGAGTGAGAGATTATATACATGTTGTTGATCTGGCAAAAGGACATATTAAGGCTTTGGAATTCATGAAAATGTATACTGGACTGGAGGTGTTTAATCTTGGAACAGGAAAGGGATATTCTGTATTGGAAGTAGTGAAAGAATTTATGAAAGTAAACCAAGTCAACGTACCGTTCCGGTTCAGCAATAGAAGAGAGGGTGATATAGGTATCAGTTATGCTGATGCATCAAAAGCTGCCAATGAGATGGGATGGAAAGCAGTGAAAGGATTGGATGAGATGGTAAAGATAATTGATAGTAAGAGAGACAAACATTCAGAACAGTAAAGATTCATTGAAATTTGATATCCAAGAAGGAAGAGGGTAGATATGATCAAGACGCAAAAATTTATGCAGTGAAGTAGTTTAGATTAATGAAACGAAGGGATTTATTGCTTCTTTGGGGATATTCACTGCCTGTAGTAGCAATATCTGTATTACCAATTTCTTACGAAGCAGATCAGAGCTTAAATGAGATAAACATAGTTTTTTTCAGGCTGGATTATTTACTGCATACGGCAATTTTCCTTATCTGGGGTCTTGTTGCGGGATTATGTATCATAAAGGTATCAGAGAATAAGCAAAAATCTATCATCGTTTTTGGTTTGATAGGAATCTTGTTAGCAGTTCTAACAGAACTCATCCAGAAATTTCTGCCCTATAGAGGTTATAATGTATATGATATGATTGGTAATGTTTTAGGGGTGTTGCTGAGTTTCGGTTTCTGGATGATTATACTGAAAAAGAAAAGAATCGGGGATTGATCCCCTTATCATCATTATGAAACAGACAGAATTGCTAAGAAGAAAGGTTATTCACTCTAATGATGGTTAGCTTGTAAGCGGTTCTCCAGATAAAAAGATGACTGCCAAAGAACTACAGGGCTGCATTTTTGGGAAGCAATTAAATTCTTGACTGAAAATAAGCAGTATATTTGATGCAATTTCATGATAGATTTCTTTTTTACTGAGGAAGCTTAAATGTCATCCGGTTAGCTTTTTTTTGATTGAAAGATTAATTGAGAAAAGAATGTTAACGGCTGAGGATCGTTGTTACTTTTAAAACCTGTCAGGAGTTTATGAAATATAAGATTTTTAGTGGTTTTTTTTGTCTGCTTGACATACTGATAGTAGGCTTAGCCTTCTTTATGGTTGCCTGGTATCGTTCAGGGACAAGAGTTATCCTGCTTCAATACTACAGACCATTTTTTGGCTTTTTGGCGATCTGGATACTGATGTCCCTTTTGGGAGGTAAGTATGATCTGAGACCACCCAAGCGCTTAAAGAACTTAATACCGAATATAATGAAGATCAATATTATGGCTTTGGGTGTGGTCTTCCTGCTGATGTATTTTTTTCAGCTTTTTTTCTACTCCCGCTTTATTGTCTTCGGGACAATACTGATCACTACCACCTTAGAACTCATCCTTTTTGTATCTCTGTTCTATTCATTTAAATTCCTCAGGGACAGTGATATCGTCGGTAAAACAGCTTTTGTTACAGCTTCGGCGAAGATGGAGGAAGTATCCGGTAGTTTCTTCACCGTGCAGAAAAAGGATACTTCGGTAGGAATTCCCTATACACCGGCTTTCGGGAAAACCGTTCAGGAAGATTCCGTCATGGTGAAACTATGGCGGAAATATCTGGATGAGAATTCCAAACTTTTCAGTTATCTCAATGACATGTTGAATCTTACCGGCTTTTCGGAAAAGAGAAGTATGATTCTGAAGAGTGCTACTTTTTTCAACATCGAGCATGTCGAGGAGCAATCCGAACATCTTTTTTTGAATCTTCATCCGATAAATGATATCAGAAGAATAAATGCTTATTTTATCAAGGTTAACCAAAATCTCATGGCGGGGGGAGTATATGTTTGCTGTGGTGAAACCATTACCCAGCGTTATCGGGGATTTCTCTCCGGTTACGGAAAAGTTTTCGGAAACGTCTTTTATTTCTTCGATTTTCTGTTCAGGCGCATCTGTCCGAAAATACCCTTTACTCAAGGTATTTACTTTGCTCTGACCAAAGGAAGAAACAGATCTTTGTCCGAAACAGAGATCTTAGGAAGGCTCTTTTTCTGTGGTTTTAAAGTTATCGGCTATCAAGAGATTGAGGGTTTGACATATTTCGTAGCGATAAAGGAAAAAAAATACCGGGAAGACCCTAATCCCTCTTACGGACCTCTGATAAAGTTGAAGAGAGTAGGTCTTAACGGCAAGATATTTGACTGCTATAAGTTCAGAACAATGCACCCCTATTCCGAATATCTGCAGGAATACATTCACGAGATGTATTCGGTTTCCGAATCCGGGAAATTTGCCAATGATTTCCGGATAACCGAATGGGGTAGAATAATACGTAAGTATTGGATAGATGAGATCCCTCAGTTTATTAACCTCTTTAAAGGAGATATCCGGCTTATCGGAACGAGAGCGATCAGCCTTCATTATTTATCTCAATACCCCGCTGATGTCAGAGAGATGAGATTACGGACCAAACCGGGACTTATCCCGGTGTACACCGCTGACAAAGTGACAACTCTATTAGAATTGATTCACTCGGAACGAAGATATTTGGAGCGGAGAGAGAAGAGTCCAATCAAGACAGATGCTGTCTATCTATTTAAAGCTCTTTATAATATACTCACGAGAAAGGTCAAGTCACTGGATTGCTACAATTAGGAGAATCAATACACAGGGGTTTTTTTACTAAACCGATCATAGGTCTTAGATTTTAACCGCTGAATCAGAAATCTTAACTTCCAAAAACAAAAGAGAGAGGCACGATGAGAAAATATTTACCAGTTAATGAAGTGTATGACATAATGCTGAAGGTTTTTGCTCAACTCGGAGTACCGGAAGAAGATGCCGGTATTTGTGCCGATGTGCTTATTGCTTCCGATCTGAGTGGGATCGAATCACACGGTATAGGTCGCTTGAAAATGTATTACGACCGAATCAAAGCCGGGATTCAAAAGCCCATTACCAGAATAGAGACAGTCTCGGACAAAGCAGCTACAGCTGTCTGGGACGGAAATCATGGTATGGGACAGGTTATTGGACACCGGGCTATGTTAACGGCGATAGCCAAGGCAAAAGAATATGGTCTGGGTTCAGTTGCTGTCAGAAATTCCACTCATTACGGGATCTGCGGTTATTATGCCCGAATGGCGATAAAAGACAATATGATCGGCTTGACATTTTCTAATGCCAGACCCTCTATTGCTCCGCTTTTTGGAGTGACACCCCTTTTAGGCACCAATCCGATCTGTTTCGGAGCGCCTACTGACTTGGATTTTCCCTTTCTCTATGATGCGGCAACCTCTATCAGTCAGCGGGGAAAAATCGAAGTCTTAGCCCGTGAAGATAAACCGACACCTTATGGCTGGGCAATTGACAGGGAGGGGAAACCGCATACCGAAACACTAAAACTTCTGAATGATCTGACTCTGGGAACAGCCTCTCTTCTGCCGGTAGGGGGTGATTCCGAAATCAGCGGTGGTCATAAAGGTTATGGTTTAGCAACATTAGTGGAGATTTTATGTTCCGCTCTGCAAAACGGTAGTTATCTGGAACAACTGAAGGGGAAAGAAGGGGAAAAGCAAGCCCCTTATAGATTAGGTCATTTCTTTATGGCTATTGATATCGCTGCATTTATCAACCCTGCAATTTTTAAGCAGATCACCGGAGATATCTGCCGGAGATTGAAATCTGCTGCCAAAATTGAGGGGCAGGAGACAATTTTTGTAGCCGGAGAAAAGGAGTATCTTAACGAAAAAAGAGTCAGAAACGAGGGTGTTCCGATAACCGAGAAACTTTCCCGGAATCTGGAAGCCATGTTAGGTTATAAAATTGACTGAAACCTAATTTCTTGATCAATAGAAGAGGTAGGCTGAGAGAAGACTGAAAGGTAATTTTACGCTATCTCAGGTTCTTTCAACCGAAAATTAATCAGTAATTCAGATTTCCCACTTGTTACCATTTCCGTAATGACCCCATTCTGCTGTCTTTTCGAAAACCGGTCTGTCGAGTTCTAAGAAATCGATAATTCCTTGGGGGGAAAGATCATAGCCTTCTATAGCTTCCTGATTACCATCAATACTGGCAACTGCCATTACAGGCTGGACAACTCCAATCGCGTAAGCCAAATAGACTAAGACCTCATTCGCTTTGTTTTTATGCAGAAGATCAACGGCAATTTTGCGGGCCATATATGCTGCACTGCGGTCAACTTTCGTTGCATCTTTTCCGGAATAAGCACCGCCGCCGATAGGTATTCTTGGTCCGTAATTATCGATGATCAGCTTTCTTCCGGTAACACCGGTGTCGGCTTCGAAACCGCCGATCTCCCAATCTCCTGCCGGATTGAAAAAGAGAGCATTTTCCGGGAGTCGCAGTTTATTATCCACTGCCCATTCCTTTGTCAGGTCAAAGAGTGTTTCCTGTTCCGTATTCTGAAAGCTTGCTACCACAGCAGTAAGACGCCTCTCATCATCAAGAGTTATCTGAGTTTTCCCGTCATAGGGATATTCATTGTATATATGACGGCAGAGACTTCTGGCTAAATAAAGTTCCTGAGGGATCAAAGCTTCGTTCTCGTTGCAGGCATAACCTACCATGATACCCTGATCTCCTGCACCGCCAACTTCCACGCCCCGGGAGATCTCCGGAGACTGCCGGACGATGTTAGCCTGAACACCGATCTTTTGCCTGATAATTCGGTTAACGATATCACGGACATTGACATAAGCTTGAGTGCTCATTTCTCCGGTTATTGTGATAATACCGTGACCCCCCATAACCTCAATTGCCGATCTGGTATGGGGATCCTCTTTGAGAGCAGCATCGAGAATTGCATCCGCAATCCGGTCGCAGATCTTGTCCGGGTGCATCGGAGATACACATTCCGCAGTTCTTATCATTTACACCTCCAAGGGTTTAGTTTAGATTTCATATCTCTTAACGCTATTTTTTTAAGGGAAATTCAGTCAATACTTTTAAGAGATTTCTTTTCTCTTTCCCAATCTAGCAAAAGACAACCGTTGCTTCATACCGTTGGACAATAGTAGAGGAAAACCTTAGGCAGTGTAAAGAAAGTATAGTTAATGGCCAACAGATAGTGATTGAGCAAGTTTTTCTTGCCAAATAAATTGAGCAGATTTTTTTCAAATATCAATTCAAGGATAAGGAAGGTATGTTATGAAGAATATTTCATTAGCACCGGACGGTACAGAATTTTTGCTGCCGACGGAAGAAGAGTCTCAAAAGGAAAGAGATATCCTGGAAAAGATTACCAGAGAACAGAAAGAACTTGGGAGAAAGATAGTAGCCGTTCAGGGTATGGGATTTGTAGGGTGTGTTATGGCAACGGTGATTGCCGATGCCGAAGATGAGACAGGAAAACCATTATATTTTGTTCACGGGCAGCAGAGAGCTTCAGCCCGTTCTTACTGGAAAGTTCCGATAATAAATACGGGGAACTCACCGGTAAAATCATCCGATGCTGAAGTACCGGAAATATTCAAAAGAACTGTATCAGAAAAGAAGACTTTCAGAGCCACCTGGCTCAATTATGCCTTTGAAGTTGCTGACATTGTGGTTGTTGATATTCAGCTGGATGCGACTAAACCTGCTTTTGGAGAAGCTGAACGGGGTTATTGTGACCTCTCGGCTTTTCGGGATGGGATGAGGACGCTTGGTAAACATATCCAGCCTGAATGTATGATCTTGGTTGAGACTACAGTTCCTCCCGGTACCTGTGAAAGAGTCGTTAAACCGATAATTGAAGAGGAATTTATCAAGAGAGGAATCGATGTCAAAGAGTATCCCCCTCTCGTAGCTCATTCTTACGAAAGAGTCATGCCCGGAGCTAATTATGTGAAATCGATCCGTGACTTCTGGAGAGTCTATTCCGGGGTAAATGATAAGAGCAAAGCCATGGCTAAAGAATTCTTAACTGATGTTTTGGATACAGACAATTATCCTCTTACCGAATTGGAGAATACTAATGCCTCTGAGATGTCCAAGGTTATGGAGAATTCTTACAGAGCGACCAATATTGCCCTAACTTTGGAATGGGCGAAATTCGCCGAAAAGGTAGGGGTTGATGTTTTCAAAGTCAGAGAAGCGATCAGGAAGAGAAAGGGGACACATGATAATCTTTTGCGTCCGAGTCTTGGCGTTGGAGGCTATTGTCTGACAAAAGATCCCGTCTTAGCCAACTGGTCGATGGGGGCGATTTTTAATATACCAGGCTCGTTGGAGATGGCAATAAATTCGGTTAATATAAACGATACCATGCCATTGCATACGATAGAATTGATCAAAGAAGAGTTTCCTGTTTTGGAGGATGTAGTGGTAGCCGTTCTAGGGGTTTCTTATCTTGAAGAACTCGGTGATACCCGGCACTCTCCTTCTGAGACTCTGGTCCGTATTCTCAATGAATCTTGGGTTATAGTACGTGTTCACGATCCTTATGTAGATTATTGGGCTGAGATGGAAAATATACCGGTATTAAGTGACCGGAGTAAAACTATTCAGGATGCCGATGTCATAATTTATGCAGTGGGACACGAAGAGTACAGGAATTATGAACCGGAAGAAATAATCAGGCAATCCGGCAAGAATTCGTTAATCATAGATTGTTCTAACTTTCTGACCGATGAGAAGATAGAGAAATATTTACGTTTAGGATGCAAGGTCAAAGGAGTAGGGAAGGGACATATAAAGAATCTCAAATAGAAGAGGCTTTTCAGGGTCTCTGAAAAGACTGGTTACTAACAAGAGAATTGGGTTAAATAAACGTAGAAAAGGACAGCCAACGGCTGTCCTTTTCTATTTTATCAGATATTTAAAGGTTAGGCAGATAAAGGTTATAACTCTGTTCTTTTGCTAACCCCTGTAACCTCTTAGTAATTAAGCAATTAGAAATTAAAAGCAAAAAAAACACACAGATATCTAATTACCTTTTGACAGGAAAGGTGAGTTCTTATAACTTGTATGTGATTTTACGGGTAGTAAAACTTATTCAATGCGTAAATTAAGCCTTAACAGAAAGATAGGAACAAGAAATGGGATTTGTACATTTACATAACCACACACAATACAGTGCCTTGGATGGTGCCTGCCGTACCGATAAAATGATCGACCTGGCTAAGAAATACGGAATGCCGGCAGTAGCCATGACTGACCACGGCACGATGTCGGGAGCGATAGATTTTTACAATACTGCTGAGAAGAAAGGGATAAAACCAATAATTGGTATAGAAGCTTATGTCATCAACGGAGAACTCGACAGCCCTAACAAAAAAGCCGAGAAAAGGCATCATCTCATTCTGCTGGTGCAGAATAGTATAGGTTATCAGAACCTAATCAAACTTTCATCGATATCATATCTCGAAGGTTTTTATTACAAACCCCGTATGAGTAAAACGCTGCTCAAAAGATATTCGGAAGGATTGATCTGTCTCTCTGCCTGTATCAAGGGAGAAATTCCTTCGCTGATAATAGAAAACAGACTTCATGAAGCCGAAGAGGCGATCAGTTTTTATAAAGATATTTTTCCCGGCAGATTCTATCTGGAATTAATGAACCATGGCTTAGAAGAAGAAAAAACTGCAATACCCGAGCTGATCAGATTAGCCAAAAGGACGGAAACTCCGTTGGTAATAACGAATGACTGTCATTATTTACACAAAGAAGATGCTGAAGCCCATGATATCCTGCTCTGTATTCAGACCGGAAAGACTCATAAAGAGATCAACCGGATGAGATATGAAACCGATCAGTTATACTTTAAGACAGAAAACGAAATGCGGGAGCTTTTTCCCGATCTGCCGGAAGCTTATGAGAATACACTGAGGATTACCGAACAGATTGATTTCAAGTTCAATTACCAGTCATTTCTGATTCCTAAAAGTAATCTTCCGGAGAGTTTTAGCAGTGAAAGAGAGTATTTGCAGAAATTATGCTATGATGCGGCAAAACAGAAATATCCTGAAATTATGGCAGAACTCTCTACAGAAGAGAATTTTTCTGAGAAAAATCAAGAGGATGTAATTCCGCTTTCAGTTGAAGAAAAAGAAGGCCGGGGATTAACAAAAGAAAATCTCAAAGAAAAGGAAAGGAACCGAGGAAGGGAGATCAAAGAGCGGATAGACTATGAGTTGAAGGTAATAAACTCCATGGGTTATGAAAACTACTTTCTGGTAGTGAAAGACTTAGTTGATGCTGCCAGAAATCTTGATATTCCCGTCGGACCGGGGAGAGGTTCTGCTGCAGGTAGTATTGTCTCCTACCTTCTTGGAATAACCCAAATCGAACCTTTACAGCATAATCTCTTTTTCGAAAGATTTCTCAATCCTGACCGTATTGAAATGCCTGATATTGATATTGACTTTTGTGCCGAAGGAAGAAACCAGGTTATCGACTACGTGGTTAATAAATACGGGAGAAAGAGTGTCTCCCAAATTATCACTTTCAATACTTTAGCTGCGAAATCTGTTATCAAGGACGTTGCCAGAGTTCTGGAAGTTACTGCTGTCGAAGCAAATAAGATAACTAAACTGATGCCCAATGTTCCGAAAATTACTTTAGAAAAATGTCTTGAGGAATACCCGGAGTTTAGAGAATTAATGAATACCAATCCTCTCTACTCGACGATCCTCAAATACGGCTGTGTTCTTGAAGGTTTGATTCGCCAGCACGGAATACATGCTGCCGGAGTCGTTATCGGACCGGATGATCTTTCCAACTATGTTCCCCTGGCGGTAAGCAACCAAAAGGGGGGACCACCGGCTGTTCTTGTTCAGTATGAAGGTAAGTGGCTGACTTTCCTGAAGATGATGAAGATGGATATTCTGGGCTTGAAGACCCTGACCATTATCAAGAGAACAATAGAGCTGATCAAAGAATCACAAAATACCGAGATAGATATTGATAAGATTGATCTGAACGATCCGGAAACATATAAGCTGTTTGCCGAAGGGCAGACCGACGGGATCTTTCAGTTCGAATCATCCGGGATGAAAAAGTATCTGAAGGAGTTATGCCCGAATACTTTTTCTGATCTTGTTGCCATGGTAGCTCTTTACCGACCGGGACCGATGCAATATATCGATTCCTATATCAGACGGAAAAAGGGTTTGGACAAAGTTGAGTATGATCACCCCTTAGCGGAAAATGCTCTTAGAGAGACTTACGGAGTTATTATCTATCAGGAGCAGGTGATGCAGATATCGCGGGAAATGGCTGGTTTTTCCGGAGGAGAGGCAGATACTTTAAGGAAAGCGATGGGAAAAAAAGATCAGAAGGTAATGAACAAATTGAAACCGAAATTCTTTTCCGGAGCAAAGAACAACGGTGTACCGGAAGATACGATCACGAGGATCTGGGATAAGTGGTTGGAATTTGCAAAATATGCCTTCAATAAGAGTCATTCCGTAAGTTATGCCTATGTAGCTTTCCAAACTGCATATTTAAAAAGCCACTATCCGGTAGAATTTATGACAGCAATTCTCTCCCTGGAAAATGATCCCGCGAAAATTCCCTATTTTCTCGAAGAGTGTAAAAATATGGGAATTGAAGTCATTCCGCCTAATATCAATCTCTGTCTGAAAGATTTTGCCGTCCGGGATAAGAAAATTCTCTTTGGTCTCCGGGCAATAAAAAATGTTGGAGAAGTTGCTATCCTAAAACTTATTGCAGAGAGGGAAGAAAACGGTTCCTTTCAGGATCTATTTGAGTTCTGCTCCAGAATAGATTTAAGTTCGGTAAACAGGGCTGTTCTGGAGAGTTTGATCTACGCCGGAGCTCTTGACGAACTGGAAGGAAACAGAGCGGAAAAGATAGCGGGACTTGACTGTGCCATAGAATTCGGATATAATACAAGTAGTGACCGGAAAAGAGGCCAACAAACTCTCTTCACATTTCTGGAGGAGGAAGAGAACGAGAATGAAATACCTAACGGCTCTAAACCTATGCTTCCCAGGATGCCGGAATGGTCTCTGACAGAGAAATTAGAAAAAGAAAAACAGGTTCTCGGATTCTATTTTTCAGGGCATCCACTCTTCAAATACAGAAGTGAAATCCAATATTTTACCAATATGAATACGAAGAGCTATTTACCGAAGAAAACAAATGACAAGAAGAGAAAGATTGCTATTGCTGGTATTGTGAGCGAAGTAATCAGAAAGAAAGATAGCAGAAGCCGGATTCCCTGTGTAATGCTCATGGAAGATCAATACGGTAGATTTGAAGTTGCCTTTTCGGCCAGGAACCTGGAAATGTTTGAGCCATATCTCAAAGAGGGTCAGATATACCTGATAATAGGTAAAACGAATGAGAGCAGTAGATATTCAAACGGTAATTATGATAATTCACTGTTGCGTCTCTATCCCGATAAAATAATTCGTTTTGAGGAATTAGCCGAAAAATGCAAAGGGGAAATTACTATGGATGTGTCACACGATTTACTCAACCAAACCGTGATAAAAAATATCGAAGATCTTGCCCGCGAAGCTCCGGGCAACTTTCAGTTGAATTTTAACATTAAAACCCCTAATTATGACTATTTGCAGATAACTTTGCAAAAGTATCGCTTTTTTCCCAGTACGACATTTAACAACCTGCTCAATGAGTGCTTTGATAATGCCAAAGTTTTCGTTTCCGTTAACGATAGTCCTTAGCCTCCTGATAGGTTTTTCTCTGCTCTTCTCTTCAGCTCTTATGGGTATCGAGTTTATCAGTGAAAGCATCAATGATGAAGCTAAGAATCTTGTTCTTATTCCTTATAGTGATCTGTTTTTTCAGCTTGTTCAAGAGGAGCGAATCTACCGCAACAAGATAGAGATAGCCATTTATATCGATAACGAAGAGATAGTTTTCCATGAGCAATTTGATCTTTCTTTTTCAGTGGAAGGCTCCCTTTTTGATGATCTGCCGCTGGTTAAATTCAATCGTGAATACTATCCTCTCAGTTTCGAAACGGAGCTAGAAGAAGGTTCATATATGCTGCATATCGGGATTACCGGTAATTCGACCTCTAAGAAAAGGGAATACCGGGAAGAATTCTCCTTTCCGGGGAGGCAGAAAGAGATTGGTTACCTTTTTCTGACCGCTGAGCTTGGCGGCTTTCTTTTTGTCCTCAGAGATCAGCGTTATCTCTACTATCAATATGACTCTCTTCAGGCGATACAGACTCTTGCTTTTCAACCTGATTCCACTTTTATTGTAATTGATCATGACGGAGAAGTTGAATCTTTCACTCCTGAAGAGTTAGATGAAATCTCTTCCTGTTTAGATGGAATAGATGCCTTTAATCTGAGACTGGAATACTATTACGAGGATACCAAATATATTAGCTCGCCGATCTATCCTAATCCGGCATATTTTTTCCAAAACAGATACAGTCCCCAAGAACAGCTGGCACAACTCCGTTATATTGTGAATCAAAATGAGTATAATTATCTAAAATCCTTGTCCGAAAGCGAACTCCAGCAGGGTATTAACGAGTACTGGCTTAGTAAAGACCCTGATCCTTACACTTTGGACAATATCTATCAGGAAACATTCTATCAACGCATTCGTTACGTTAACAACAACTACCGGTTCAGAGATTTCACTCCCGGCTGGCGGACAGATATGGGAAGAATTTACATAATCTATGGAGAACCCGACCATATTGTTAATGATGTTTTTCCCATCGGAAAGCCGCCGAGTATTACCTGGCACTACTACAGCCTGAATAAGGTATTTGTATTCTATGATCTAAGAGGTTACGGACATTATGAACTTAAGAATAGGTGGATGGATTAGATTCTTTATGGTGGGCCTGACCCTGTTAGCCCCGATATATTTAAGTGCTCAGCAGATTGAGATGCATATTGAGCAAAACAGATTTCTTGATAACGAAGGGAATACGGTGTATCATTTTAATTATAAAATCCCCAATGATCAATTAGCTTTTGTCCAATTTGAAGAAGGTTTTTTAGCAACGGTTGAAGTGGTCATCAGCGTTGAAGACGAAGAAGGAGAATTAACAGTAATCAATACATTTCCGCATTACATTGGGGTCAGAGATAAAGATACAGCTCTTTCCCGAACATACCAATATCTCGATAAGATCGAACTTACCCTTTCACAGGCCCAAAGTGGATTAAAACTACATCTCAATTTCCAGGACAAAACTTCCGGAAATGAATATACTTGGACTAATGTTTTAGAGAATCTGGATTCTGATTCTTTACTTAGTGATTTGGAATTCTCACACAGAATTGTTAAAGAAGAAGAAATTCCCCCCGGTTTTGAAAAATTTCGCCGTGGAGATTATCAATTCTATGTTGATCCGGCTCATATCTATGAAAGATCTCTGAATGACACCCTCTTCCTCTACTACGAAATCCAGAATATCTATCCTGCTGTAGATGAAAATACGTACATTACTGAGAAGATAACAGTTTTCAATGAACAGTATTCAGCAACAAAATCAACCAATATTAGAGGAGAGACGACCTTTCTTGATATGATCCATCGAATTCCGGTAGATACCTTAGAAACCGGATATTATCAAATTGAAGTAGAAGTTCAGGACAGAGTTACAAACAGAATCGATTCTATTGCTGACTATTTTGTTGTTTCAGAGAGATTTTTCTCCACCCAGAGTTTGTTTGCAGATCCGGAGAAGGAGTATTATTTACTCCGTTATTTTCTCCCCTCCTCTCGTATGAGAAGTTGGGAAAGCCTCAATAATGAAGGTAAAAGGCATTTTGTTGACCGCTTTTGGACTCTAAATGATCCTAACCCGCTCTCCGGAAGCAATGATTTTTTAGAGACCGTTAGAGAAAGAATTCAATATGCCAATCAGCACTTTACTCATTTCAAAGAAGGGTGGGAAACAGATATGGGGCGGATCTATATCCGGCATGGCGAACCTTCAGAAATTGAAAGAAACATAACGGACACGGACACGAAATTAACCAGAAAGGAATATCAAATTTGGAAATACCGGGATTTGAATACGGTCTATCTCTTTATTGATATCCAGGGTCATGGAAATTTCCGTCTTATCTACAGTAGAAATGATGATATGGAGCATACTGCGAGTAACTGGGATAGACATCTTGGAGAGGATTTTGATATGAGTAAACTGGAATAAGATCAATTAGGCCGAAAGGAACGGAATCTACTACGAATACCAGGACTTGCAATTAAATCCTGCATCTGTAATGAACAGACCGATGATATCAACAGCTCGAAATAGATAGAAATATTATTAATCATTTGTTGAGGTATGTTTCTCAGACTTTCCTATCTCGTTAAGAAAGGAAAAGCAGAGCAGAGGAAGCTAAAGCTCAATTTATCAACATCCCAGGTAGTTTTTTAAGATTGAGGACAAACTTAAAAGGATTGAAGGAAACACCAGGTTGAAACAATGAGATTCTGTTGTTATAAGTAGATATGGGGTTGAAAGAGTTTTTTGTTTACAAGAAAAAGGTTGGAGAATTAATGACAATAAGTGATGGTATAACAAGAAACTGGTCATTAACAGGAAACAGAACGGATAATGAATAACCCGAATGGAGTTAAAATCTGGGAGGAATAGATGAGGATTAGAATATCAATAATAAGCATAACATTGCTGTTAATAACAACTTCGATGTTAACTGCAACAGTCCAGAAGATTGCTGTACTCGATTTTGAACCGCAGGAGAGAGCAGTGCGGACAACCGCAAGTCAGATGCTTCATCCAAGAAGGGGAGATTTTACTACTCTTTTGGATGAACATCCCCAGTTTGAACTGATAGATCTCAAGGCAGCGAATAAAGCAGTTTCAGATCTTAATCTATCGAGTATCAGGAACATCTCCAGCAGTCAGGCAGTGGAAATAGGCAACAGCCTGGAAGCTGATATAGTGATTTGGGGAACTGTTTCTGATGTTTCAGATACAGAAGTTGCGGTACTTGCTAATGTAATGAACGTGAGATCGGGAACGGTCAATCAACTCAGGTTCAATTTACGCAAGCGAACTGATGACAGACAGCAAGGGCTGAAAGTGGAATTGATTGATAAGATTTCGGAAATGGCTGGAGGAGAGATTGACAGATTGTTCAGTATAGGAGAACAACAATTAACTGCCCGGAACTATACAGGAGCACGTGACACATTCGAACGCATTGTTAATATCGATCCTCAACATCTCGATGCCTATTTTTATCTGGGATATATAAAATACATGCTGAATGATTACGAAATGTCGGAGGATTACTATTTACGGGCTTTAGAGATAGACCCTGATAATGAAAGAGTATTGAATAATTTGGCTGAAACCCAGCGTCTCGGTGGGAAACAAGAAGAAGCAATTGCTACTCTGAGGCAGTTAGCTGGAATTAATGACGATGAGATGATCTGGTTTAGAATTGGAAACATCTATTCAGACCTGAATTATCTTTATGAGGCTATTGAAGCTCTCGAAAAGTCATTGGAGATCAATCCGGAATTCGAGAGAGCCCATTACCGCCTCGGGATCTTACACTTCGATAACAATCACTACAGAGAAGCGATCCCTCATCTGGAATTCATTTCTGAGTTTAATCCTGAAGACGATCTTATCAATAAGAGATTAACTACAGCCTATTTACGAACGGATCAGCTTGATCAGGCAATTATCAAATACCAAAATCAGATAGAAAGAGATCCTCAGAACACTACTGCCTATCTTAATTTGTCCGGAGCGTACAGAACCTTAGAGCGTAATCAGGAAGCGTTGAATACCCTGAATAAACTCTTAGAGATAGAGAAAGATAATCCGACCGTTTATATCAGACTTGCTGATGCTAAATTAGCGCTGAACAGGCTGTCTGAAGCAGAAAACGATGCGAATAAAGCGATTACCCTTGATCAGGATATGTATGAATCCTATATGATCCTTTCTCAGATCTATCAAGTCAGAGGCTACGAAGAATATGAGAAGTTTATCAGATTAGAAGAAGAGGCGAGAGGTGCTTACGGCAGCGAAGCAGATAGACTGGTCAGTGAGCGAGACAGAGCGAAGAATAGAGCTAATGATTTGTTTACCAGAGCAAATCAATATTTGGATACAGCTTCAACTAAAACAGCAGAACCTTCAATAAACAGAGACATAACATCCCGGAAACAGCTGCTAAACCAGTTAATTGAGGAGACAAAGAGAACCTTCTTTGATTAAAAGAACTAACTGACCAGAGAAAGAAGAGCTATTCTTATACCCGAGATGAGGAAAGCTCCTCTTTTAGGATTTGTGGATCATGCCGTTCTGATTAAGCTGTATGAAACAGGTACCCTTTGCTGTCTCTGAAAGGAGTAAGTTTGTTAACAAATTCAAGAAGACTAAATACAAGATGAATATGAATAGAATTTCATGTCCGGAGGGAATATGACCTTGATATCTATTGCAGCGAAAGGCGGGTGGCTGATGCTCGTTCTTTTAGTTATTTCGATAATAGCGATAGCTATAATAATCGAAAGAATTTTGAAACTCAAAAAAGCTGCTATTCCAGGCGACAGTTTTTTCAGTGAGATAAAAGAGTGTCTGGAGAATGAACAAACAGAAAAGGCTATAAGGCTTTGTGAAGAACTACCTGAAAACCCTCTCTCTAACGTTCTGGCCAGAGGAATAGACGCTTATTCCATAAGCCTGGAAGATGCGGAGAAAGTCATTGAATCTTCTGCCAGAAGTGAGATGCATAAGTTAGAGAAGAATCTCGGTGGACTGGCTACAATTGCAGCAATAGCTCCCTTGATCGGTTTTTTAGGAACAGTAACCGGTATGGTAAAAGTTTTCATGAATATCGAACAGACCGGTGGCGGTGTAGATATCAGTCTCCTGGCTCAGGGTATCTGGGAAGCCCTCTTAACAACGGTGGGAGGTCTGACAGTCGGTATCATAGCTATCTTGTTCTATAACTATCTCGTTAGTAAGATAGAGGGTCTGGCCAGAGAGATTGAAGATTATACCAATTATTTCATTTTAGGTTTCAGGAGAAATAAAGATGGAACTAAAGCTGACTAAAAAAAGATTGTCGTCGGTAACCTTGATCTCATTTGCCGATGTGATCTTTCTGCTGCTCATCTTTTTGCTGATCTCTTCCAACTTTATCACTCATTCCGGGATTAAGGTCAATCTTCCAGCATCCAGTACTATGCAGAATGAATACAATCGCAATATCAGTGTGACTATTACCCGTGAAGAAGATATTTTTGTTGATGATCTCTCAGTAACCTGGGAGAGTCTCCCTGCTGTCCTCAATCAGAGACTTATAGATGATCCCGAACAGGTTGTAGTTATCAGGGCTGATCAGGAAATACCGCTGAAACAGATCGTAAAACTGCTTGATATTGCCAAATTATCAGGAACGAACCGTTTCTTTATTGCGACTGAAATAGTCAGATCTGAGGAGTTTCAATGATTGATCTGAAAAGAGCGGTAATGATCTCTCTCGCCTTTCATATCCTCTTGATCTTCATTGGCTACTTGATATATTACGAAATAGTTCCGGAACAATTAATCAGGCAGATCGAGATTATGGAGTTCAGGATGGAGAGAGTTCCGGTTACCCGGGTCACGGAATACAGACCGGTCAGAAGCGTCGGGGAACCCGGTATAAGGGATTTCAGTGAGGGACAGAGTACTAATCTGGCTCCGCAAAGAGTTGAGCTTCCGAAAGTAATGACAGAATTTGATGACCCACTGGAGAGAATAGACACACCTAAACACCAGGATATTGCTACCACTCCTATAAAATTAGACGATCAGATAGGAAATATAGTTACCGGGGTAAGGAGTCCTGTTGCTCAGGATGCCCAGGATCTGGAGGTGGGGAGAATTCAGGAGCAGCCTTTAGTATCAGCGGGGACTGATTATCTGGAACATATGAGTTCGGTAATCGGAGAGAAGAGTGATTCTCCCACAGCATATTATCTGGAAGGAGAGATACTACAAAGGACGATACTGAAAGAGGTTGTACCCGAGTATCCTATCGGTTTGCAAAGAAACGCGACGGTAACAGTAGAGTTCAATGTCCATCCGGACGGTTCGGTATCAGATCTGATAGTAACCAGAAGAGATGAACCTCTTTTAGAGGAGTTAAGCATAAATTCGTTAGCACAGTGGCAATTCAATCCGATACCCCAAAATGTCGTTCAGAAAGGAAGAATAACTTTTATTTATCAATTACAGTAATAAGCAAAGAATTGCTTGAGAAGTATGATTATTCTTGAGAACAGCTAAGGAGAAAACTACGAGGCCATTTTTCAACAAGTAACCCCTGATCTTGTAAACAGGAATAGGGGGGTATGAATGGTGTGAAGAGAGGGAAAAAAACATAGGTTTCACCCGATTGTTACCTCTTTTTTTGTCTGTGGGTTTATATCAGAGGAAGAAAATTATGAACAGAATTATCGGACCACATTCCTTTGCGGAAATGAGTAAGGTTTTAAACAAAGCTGAAGTTTCTTCTCAGGGCGTAGAAAATATGGTACCAAAGGGTTTCTCCCTTCCAATCAGATTAACAGCAGTCCCCTTAGGAGGAGCCAATATTATCAAACAGGAAATGCTCTCAGTGGGTGCTGATGCAGCAATAGCCAGAGGAGTGGTCGAAGGTATCAGGGAACAGACCGATGTTATTCTGCTCGGAACGGTTGACAAAATCCGCAAAGTAATACGAAAGCTTTCCCACTACACAACCTTTGGTCTTCCCCAGATCAGGAAAGATTTAGACTCTCTGTTAACGACTTATTTGTCTCGGTTTAAGCATGAATTGAAATGTCGAGACTATACTCTTGAGTTGAGCCAGACTGAGATCATGGGTATATTGAATATTACCCCGGATTCTTTTTCCGATGGAGGAGATTTTACCGACCGGGAGACAGCGATTGCCCAGGCATTGCAGATGCATGAAGCCGGAGCAGTGATCATTGATATAGGTGGTGAATCAACCAGACCCGGGGCCTCACCGGTGGATGAGGAAACGGAAGCAGAGAGAATTATCGAAATAGTTTCCGGAATCAAGGCGAAAAAAAAGGAAATCATCCTTTCGGTAGATACCTACAAAGCAAAGGTTGCTCTTCAAGCGCTGAAGGCGGGGGCAGATATAATCAATGATATCAGCGCTCTCCGTTTTGATAGGGATATGGTTAATATCCTGCAAGATTTTCCCGATGTTCCTGTCGTGTTGATGCATATTCAGGGAACCCCGGCAACAATGCAGAAGAATCCCCGGTATGGTGATGTCGTGGACGATATCCTGGATTTCCTGAGTGAACGGATTGATTTTTGTCAGTCGGCAGGTATCGAAAAAAAGAGAATTATCGTTGATCCCGGTATTGGATTTGGGAAAACTTATGAGCATAATCTGGAGATTCTCAGAAGGCTTACTGAGTTTCATGCTTTAGGAGTACCGGTAATGATCGGGGCATCACGGAAAGGGTTTATCAATAACATCTATTCCTCCCGACCCAAAGAACGTTTGAGTGGTTCTTTAGCAGTTTCAGCTTTTGCTTTTCAACATAAATTAAGTCTGGTAAGGGTACACGATGTCCAGGAACAGCGAGAGTTTTTACAAACTCTGAAAACAATACAACCCTGAGTATTGTCAACAAAGGACGGGAGCTAATCTAATATGGAATTCTTGTTGCCGAATGTAACTGATCTGATAGACATTCTCATTGTTTGGGTGGTGCTTTATCGCCTTATTATCTTGGTTAAGAAGGTCGGCGGATATCAGATACTTATCGGACTGAGTTTACTTGTTATCTTTTTCTTTGTTGCCTCATTACTCAAGCTGGAAATGCTCTTATCGGTTATCCGGATTCT
Organism: uncultured Candidatus Cloacimonadota bacterium; assembly: GCA_964464175.1. Classification (GTDB taxonomy): domain Bacteria; phylum Cloacimonadota; class Cloacimonadia; order Cloacimonadales; family JAJBBL01; genus CAYXFD01. The sequence continues at coordinate 38,981 of CAYXFD010000019.1, forward strand.
GAGAGATTACTGGCTTCTGGTGGTGATAATACTGTTCCAACCTGAGATAAGGAACATTTTAGCCAAGATCAGTCATGCGAATATTCTTACCCCTTTTCAAAGGATACCCAAGAAATCGATATATGCCCCCTTGACTAATGCGATCGATACGATGGCTTTTCTGAAAAAAGGGGCGATCATTGTAATTGAAAATAACATAAAGTTGAATAAATTCATCGAGACCGGAGAGAAGATCGATGCCATTCTTTCCAGTAAGCTTATCACTTCTATTTTTGATCGAAACAGCATCTTACACGATGGGGCGATTATAATTCGTAAGGATAGGATAGTTGCGGTAAAAGTGGTGTTACCTTTATCACAAAATATTGAATACCGGCGGCAATTTGGTACCCGCCATCTGGCAGCTGTCGGGATAAGTGAAGAAAGTGATGCTTTGGTGATTGTCGTCTCTGAGGAAACTGGTAGAATTTCAGTAGCTGTCAACGGAGTTATCCAGACAGGGATCAATGTAGAACAATTAGCCCAGAAAATCGTTGATTACACCAAGTAACCTCAGTAAAAATCTATGAAAACGACAAACAATAAACCTTTTACCGTTGCCCTCACCGGGACTATTGGAAGTGGTAAAACTTCCGCCCTTAACTGGTTTCGGAAGAGAGGTTACGAAAGTATCTCAGCTGACGAGATCAGCCATAAGCTTCTTCTCTCTCCTGAGATAAAAACAAGGATTGTTAATGCTTTTGGAATGGATATCCTACAGGGAGAAGAAATCGACCGTAAGAAGCTCGGTAGTGTTGTTTTTTCCGAAGAAAAGAAACTGAAAATCTTGAATGACATTCTACATCCGGAGATAATCAAGGAAATCAAACAGCGGATAGAGGTTTCTAATAATAAGATCTTAGTTTTTGAGATCCCGCTTCTGTTTGAAGCGGGTATTGAAAAACTGTTCAATCTAACGATCAATGTAATCGCTGAGCCGGAAGTACGGATTAAACGAGTAGAAAATCGGGACAGTGTAACTGAAGAGAGTATCAGGAAGAGAAGCAGATTCCAGTTAACGGATGAGATTAAACAGAAGAAGGCAGATATCAATGTTGATAATAATTGCAGTATAAATTGCTTTTACCATCAACTCAGGATTGTCGATTCTTTTATTCAAAGAATGGCAAGAAAGTAAATCTCAGGCTTCCGGTATCAATATGTTATCTATCCGGGTTCCCTCTCATTTTTAGCTTAAGACAGGACAGATTCTCTGATTATCTGCGGGAGAATTCGAAAAAATCATAATCATATCCAATCGAAATGTAGGTCAAAAGATTTCCGTCTCTGTTCAATCCAATCCCACCCCTTAAAGGTCCTAACAGGCTTTTATATCCGATTTTCAAGCCTCCCCCAGAGAGAGTTGCCGAGTTAAAATCCCAGAGATCATACTTACCCGTGTTGGCAATATTCAGTTGCAGATCGACAAAAAGATTCTCGAATATTTCAAACCGGTTGATAAAAGTGAATATCTTTACTATGGGTGCACTTTTTTCATAAGAATGCATTCCTAAAAAACTGTCGAACCCCCCGACATAAAAAGGGTCAAATTCGACCGGATCAGTATCGAAAAAGGAACCGTAATCGAATTGAAAATCCATTGAGTAATAGGTTAATATAGGTAAAAGGTAACGACTTCTACCGGAAAACCGATGGTAGGAGAAATCACTGAAGATGTCCTCAGAAGCATAGGTATATTTCGTTATCATCTGTTTACCCTTCATGGGAAAAACCAGATCATCAAGAGTTTCATGATAGAATTTCAGGCCTATGCCGGACGAAAAGAAATCCTTATCAGTAAAATATTCTGCAATATCACGGTAAAGCATCTTCTGATAGCTATAGATAAAGGATTCTATAATGTAACGGTTGAAGGTATATGCTCCAATACCGAATACTGCTCCATATTCCAAAGAATTGCTGCTGGCGATCTTTTCCTGTTTATCATTGTAAAAATAAAGGGTATGCTCATTTACATAGGGGAAAAGTCTGAAGTACACTCCGAATTCCCTGCCGAAATTCTTAACATAATCAACCAAAAATTCTCTCTGTCCCCCAATACTCATACCGAGCATAAGATTAGAATTGTTACCGAGAAAATTCCGCATTTCCAGGACTCCGCCCAAGATCAGGTCGTCCCTATCATTATAGCGGATACTTATCCCCAGGCGGTTACGTGGTTTTTCTTTTACTTTGAGAGTAAGCTTGAAACCTTCAGCGGACTCACTTATTACAGGATAGACTTTTTCGAAAAGATCGGAGTTATAAGCAGCTTTTGCCCCCCTAATAATATCTTCTTTCTTCAATCCGGTATTGGTATCAAGCCGGGTATATTCTCTTACTTTGGCACTGCTGATGTGTTGATTCCCTTCTACGGTGATCTCGTTAAAAATAATATTCTCAGGCAGAGGTTGAAGCTTTTCGCTATCTGGTGGTTTTGATCCGGTTAAGAAGTTTTCGGATGTATTGCTGCCGTTGTTTGAATTCCCATTCTGCCCCAAAGTGGTGAATTGTGAGAGAACACGTCTGGCCTCTTTTTCTCCGGCAGCAATAATCTCAGCGGCTTTCTGATAATCTATGGCTCTGAGTTTTTCCAGCTTTGGCTCAATAACCAGAGAACAGTCGGCAATTGCCTTTGCTTTACTTTCAGCGGTACTGATATTTATGGTTTGGTCGAGGATAACAATAGGGTTAGTTAATCTCTCTTTTTCTCTCAATTCAGAGCTGACCTGGACTCCGATAACATAATCTGCTCCCATACCCCAGAGGAGCGAGGAGGGGAGATTCATTTTAATGCCGCCATCTATCAGCAATTTTCCCTTCAACTCGAAGGGCTTAAAAACAGAGGGAATAGACATCGAAGCTCTAACTGCTTCGTGAAGACTTCCGGAGTCAAGGATAACAGTCTCACCGGTTAATAAGTCTGTTGCTATACAGGCGAAGGGAATGGGGAGCTGGGAAAAATCAGCAACATGGCTATACTCATAAAAATAGTCAAAGAACAGATTCAAGAATTGATTACCACTAATAAAACCTTGAGGAAACGAAATATTGAAGTTATCGCTAAGCAAGAGAGAGAAATTATAGTTGTTGGCCCATCTTTTTTCGCCGATATAATAATCTTTTCTGGGGATGGTTTCGGATTGCATAAAATTCCAGTCGAATTGGTTAAGGACAATATCTTCTATCTCGAGGGCAGTGTATCCGGCGGCATAAAATCCTCCGATTATTGCACCCATACTTGTCCCGCTGATATAGTCGATCTGAATATCTAACTCATCAATGACCTTTAGCACTCCAATATGTGCAAGTCCTCTTGCCCCACCCCCACTTAAAGCCAGACCGGTCTTGGGTGTTTCGCTCTTCAGAAAAAGAGAGAAACAAAGTAACGAGATAATTATAGTTAAGCGCTTTTTCATCCTACTGTCAATAAAGTGCACTTATCTTACCTGCGAAAAGTGCTGCCAACTTCTCAGACCCTCTCTTTGTTTAAATCTAAGCTAAGTTTTTATATGAGAGAAAATTACCTATACGTTTTTGTCAATCAGAATCCGGATATGAGATAACTTTTTCTTGTTGAGTCTCCGATCTATCATAAAGTGAGACGATTAGTGGTGAGTAGGAGACGATGATACCGGCGAAGATAATACTTACCATACTCATTAGTTTTATCAGAATATTTAAAGAGGGTCCTGATGTATCTTTAAAAGGATCACCGACTGTGTCGCCTACGATTGCCGACTTATGTGCCACGGATCTCTTACCCCCGTATTTATTGCTTTCAATGTATTTTTTGGCATTATCCCAAGCTGCTCCGGCATTATTCAACATTATCGCTAAGGTAAAACCTGAGGTCAAAGCTCCGGTCAGGAGACCCATAACTCCGGGTACTCCTAACAATAAACCGACAATTAAGGGTATAATAAAGGCCATACAGGCAGGCAAAACCATCTCTCTTTGCGCTGCCTTCGTTGAGATAGCCACGCAAATGGCATAATCTGGTTTTACTGTCCCTTCCAGAATGCCTTTTTCTCCGAACTGTCTTCTTACCTCTTTTACCATTTCGCCTGCCGCCCTTCCGACTGATTTCAGGGTCAGAGCACAGAAAACGAAAGCGGTCATTGAACCGATAAACAGACCTATTAATACCTGTGGATTAACAAGTGTAATATTATAGTAACCGATGAACTGCTGGATCGAAGCAGAGGAGGTCTGGATAACCTTTCCCCCTTCTAAAACCAATTGTTCAACTCCAATTCTATTCAGAGCAATCTTTACTTCCTCAAGATAAGCAGAGAGCAATACCATAGCCGTCAAGGCTGCTGAGCCGATAGCAAAGCCCTTTCCGGTTGCTGCGGTGGTGTTACCTAAGGCATCAAGAGCATCAGTCCGGTCGCGGACTTTAGAACCTAAATTACTCATCTGGGCATTACCGCCGGCATTATCGGCGATTGGGCCATAGGTGTCAGTAGCTAAGGTGATTCCAAGAGTAGAAAGCATTCCGACAGCAGCGATTCCAATACCGTAAAGACCGTTTGCCAGATCATTAAGATTCCAGCGGCTGCCAACACCGAAACTCAGGATTATTCCTAAACCGAGTGTTATAACCGGGATACTGGTTGACATCATTCCGACCGAAACACCATCTATGATTAGAGTTGCAGTTCCTGTCCTCCCTTGTCTGGCAACTCCCCGGGTTGGGAAGAAATCGTGAGAAGTAAAGAATTCTGTGGATTTACCGATGATGATACCGGTTAGTAAGCCGATAATTATTGCTAACCAGAGATTTGTTGCGTTAGGTAACAAAGCTCTGACAAGAAAAAATGAAGTTATAATGATAATTATCGAACTCAACCAAACACCCCGGGAAAGGGCTTTAAGCAGCTCTTTTTGAGTGGAAGATTCTTTTGTTTTCACTACAAAAATACCGGCAATAGAACTAATGATTCCTAAACCGGCAAGGCATAATGGGAAAATAATAGCATTCAGCTGCAATTCCGGTCTGGCATAATAGGCAGCTGCCCCTAACACGGCAGTCGCCAGAATAGAACCATTATAGGATTCGTAGAGGTCGGCCCCCATCCCGGCAACATCGCCGACATTATCGCCGACATTGTCAGCTATAACAGCAGGATTTCTCGGGTCATCTTCCGGTATATCACTCTCTAATTTGCCGACCAAGTCAGCTCCAACATCGGCAGCCTTCGTGAAGATACCGCCTCCTACCCTGGCGAATAATGCCTGAAAAGAAGCCCCGATTGCGAAGGAGAGCAGAACGGAGGTAAGTTCAGTATAATTGGCAATATGGAGAAGATGGGTGGGAGGAAAACTCAGAGAATGTTTGAGAAGTAAAAACCAAAAAACTATATTGATCAAACCGAGTCCGACGACACTAAGCCCCATCACGGCACCAGAACGGAAGGCAATAAGCAAACCGGAATTTATACTGGTACGGCAGCTTTCAGCAGTTCTACCGGAAGCATAAGTAGCGGTCTTCATCCCGATATAACCGGCTAAACCGCTGAAGAATCCTCCTGAGATAAAAGCAAAAGGTGCCCAAAAGTGCTGAAAACTAAAGAAAAAGGACAATAGCACAAAGATAACAAATGCGATAAGAAAGAAAATCGTAACTACTTTGTATTGCTGCGCTAAATATGCCTTCGCTCCTTCTCTGATATATCCGGCAATTTCGATCATCCTTTCATTGCCTTCAGGCTTACTTTTCATAGAACGATAAAAATACAAAGCAAACAACAGAGCGCTTAAAGCACCGAACGGTGCAATAACGAACCAGTGACTCATCAAGAATCCTCCTCAAAGAAAATGGAATTCATCTTTTTAAACCTGACCCGAATTGTCAATATTTTAGCTTCGTATCACCAGAGAACAATTGAAAAGGATAAGCAGTCGGGGTAGTCTTGAATGTTTGACGACAAGACTCTGAGTCTTGACAAGATTAGATGTTCGATAGTGAATCGATTGGGATAGTATTGTGTAAACAGGGATTATTCATGATCTCAATCAAGTTAGCAGATGGAGATATTTAAAAGTCCTGAAGTTTTATTGCTGCCCTTGGATAAGGTTTTCTTTGTTATGGCTTATAGCTTATCGCAATGAATAATTGTAACAACTTATCTTGGTAAAAAGTTAATATAACAGTGACAAGATCAAAGAAATGTTTTAGAGGTAAAGGATGAAGATAAAAACGAAACTTAAACGGAGGAGATTGATGTTTAACAGGATGATAATAGTGATAAGTATGATACTGATGATGACTGCAGCGATTAATCTCGGAGCCAGATTACCTCTGACCGATGAAGGTAAGAGTCCTTTCGTGGAAGTAGTCCGTAATGTCAGAGAAAGTGTAGTCCATATCCAGGTGGAGGCTGAAATTGAGACCCGAATTCCCCGCGGCAGATTTCCCTTTGATGAAGACCTGTATAAATTTTTTTTCGGGCCGATGCCAGAGACACGCCAATCAGTGTCGATCGGAAGCGGGTTTATTTTTCAACAGAGAGGCCAGGAAGTCTATATACTAACCAATAATCATGTTATTGACAAAGGAAACAATCGAACGATCACAGTTACTTTAGCAGATAAGGCAAAATATCAGGCAGAGATAGTAGGTTTGGATCCCATGACAGATGTAGCGATTATCAAGATAAACGTTCCACTTGCAGAGAAAGTTGTAAGCCTTCCCTTTGGTGATTCCGATAATCTTGATATTGGGGATTGGGCGATTGCCATAGGAAATCCTTTTGGGCAATTGGGCTTGGACAGAACAGTTACTGTAGGGGTCATCTCGGCAACAAGCCGGGCGTCTCTTGATTTTGGTGAACGGTCTCCTTTATATCAGGACTATATTCAGACAGATGCTGCGATAAATCCTGGGAACAGTGGCGGTCCTCTCATTAACATTAGGGGTGAAGTCATCGGGATTAATGCAGCGATAACAAGTACCACAGGGGGAAACATCGGAATTGGTTTTGCCATTCCGATCAATCTGGCAGAAAAAGTAATAACCGATTTTCTGGAGTTTGGAAGAGTTGTCAGAGCTTATTTGGGAATACTTCCCCAGGAGATTACTCCGGAGTTACAGCAAAGTCTTGGCTTACAGAGAATTGGGGGTGTATTGGTCGCCCGGGTTGAAGATAATACACCAGCAACCAGGGCGGGTTTGAGAAACGGAGATGTAATCATTACTCTTGACGGCAAGGAAGTTCATAATGTTGCCCGTTTCAGGATACTTGTAGCAAATGCCGAAGTGGGCAAAAGAATACCACTCACGGTCATCAGAAACGAACAGGAAAGAACACTGTTTGTTGAGCTAAGTGAGATACCGAACGAGAACTTGGCACAAGATGTCAGGGAACCTGAGGAAACACCCTGGTTAGGATTAGAAGTTAGCAGTCTGCAGAGCGAAATTGCCGAGAGACTGCAAATCAGGGCAGCTTACGGAGTTGTAGTTGCGTCAATCGAGAGTAACAGTCCGGCAGGTCGTTCTGAATTACGTACCGGTGACGTCGTTCAGGAGATCAACCATCAGAAGGTTAGTTCTGTAGCTGAGTTTGAAGCTCTGATCAATGAAGCTAAAAAGCTCTACGAAGAAGAAGGGAAGAGTATCATTCTACTTTACGTCTTGAATCGTGAGCAGATAAATACCTATTTGACTATCAATTTAGCTGAATAGATCCATCGGGGAGACGGGTTAGCGTATCCCCGGTCATAATTATACAGTCATTCATAGATGAGAGGGTTAAGTAAGGGGCTTAACAACTATTTCATTTCCCGATAGAGATGCAAAACAGCCTGAACATAGGCTTCGCTTCTGTTATAGGCAAATATTGCCCGATGAAGGTGAGATTCAGAAGACATGGTAGCCTTTTTCAATCCGTGTTTCAGGAGATAATTCTCAATACTGACCAGAGTATCTTCGATAGAAAAGATATCGATGTTTCGGTTATTTCCGTCAGCAGAGATAAAGAAACTGTCTAATGAGGTCGGAATGAACTGAGCCCAACCGCTTGCTCCGGCAAAAGAACCGACAAAATAGTCAACATCAAGTTCTGTTTTCTCGATAAAATTGTATAGACTCGCCAGCTGATTAACGGCAAAACTTTCCCGGCGGGGGATTAGAAGATACTGGGAAACCAGAGCATCGAAGACATAATAATTGCCCCTGTTTCTTTGCTGGGCAAAGTTAGTTTCCATGCCGAGAATGGCAACGATCAGTTCATAATCTATTCCGTTTCTTGCCTGAACACTATCCAGCAGATGCTGATGCTCTTTAATAAAGCGTTTTCCTGTTTCTGCCCGGCGCTGAACGTTGAAGTGATTTTTGTAATCGTCTAAATCAATTTCTCCCCTACTATAACGGTGCTCTATCAAGTTGGTAAACAGTTCATCCATCTTTTCGTAAAACTGGAAGTTTTCCCGCTGGACCTGTTGCCAAAACCATTCTTGTGGAACATCCCGCTCTTCTAAACGATTTGCCAGTTCAGTGAGTTTATTGCTTTGAATGGTAATAAAATCTTGCTTCTTCTCCATGCAGCTGAGATTATCTGCTAAAAGAAGTGTGAAGATAATCCATACAGCGATCACGTACTTGATAATTATCATTTCTTTACTCTATTTTTTAATTTTGTTTTTTCTGGTTCTTGCTCTTGTTACTGTACATCTGATAAACGTGAGTTTCAGCTACTCAAATTTGTCGTATTATAACGGAACAAATTGAGGTATATTTCTGTTGAGTAGCTGATTTATGTCAATCATAAATGATCTTAATTGACCACTAAATGATTTTTTGGAACTAAACCTGTTCAGGTGAAAAACTATTTTTTTCTTTCTGATCGGTAGTCGCTAAGAATTAACGGATTTTTTTTACTTGTTCGAAGCCGGTTAGATTATCCTGAATCCATCTTTCGGCAGAAAAGGCGGCAACGGCTCCATCACTAACAGCAGTGACGACCTGCCGGAGTACTTTATGTACGATGTCACCGGCAGCAAAGATTCCCGGGATGTTTGTCTGTCCGTTATCATCAGTTAGAATGAAACCCTGAGAATCCAACTCTAATCTTGATTCGATGAGACTGTTGTTTGGTATGATCCCCACATAGATAAAAACACCGGCAACCATTAAGTCGGCAAAGGTGTTTTTCTTTTTATTGAAGAGGATCAGCTTCTCTATCTTCTCTTCTCCCACGATCTCGTGCACTACACTACTCCAGAGGAATCCGATCTTCGGATTATTAAACGCTCTTTCCTGTACCGCATGGACTGCTCTAAGTTTATCTCGGCGATGAACAACATAGACCTTATCTGCAAATCTGGTTAGAAACTCAGCCTCTTCCACCGCTGAATCTCCCCCACCAATGACAGCAACTGTTTTACTACGGTAAAGAGCGCCGTCACAGGTGGCACAATAAGAAACACCACGTCCGGTCAATCTCTCTTCTCCTGGAACTGCCAGCTTTCTGGGATGAGCTCCGGCACAATAAATTATGGTTTTTGCCCGATAAGTGTTCTTATCTGTTTCAACGATCTTACATAATCCTTCCAGGCTGATAGCAGTGACCTCTTCTTCTCTGAATTCAGCGTTAAACTTTTCCGCCTGTTTTCGCATCTTGTCAACCAAATCATAACCGGAAACCGTCTCATCAAAACCGGGATAATTATCTACATCAGCAGTAAGCAGGATCTGCCCGCCGATCAATCCTTTTTCAAATACAACTGTTTTTAACCCACCCCTGGCAGCATAAATAGCGGCACCTAAACCGGCAGGACCGCCGCCAATAATGGCAACATCATAATTCAAATTCTCGTTTAGCATCTGTTGATCCTCTATTCTTACTTTTTTTATTTAGCTAAGCTTCTCATCTTACCAGGGGAAAAAGTGATGTGAAATCTATTGCTCCCTCAGGATAAAAAAGGACAACAGCAAGCAGCCAATGACGGTCATCATCTACATTATTGAGTAGCAACTATTCACTCTCATAATTTTCATAATTAAGGTTTATTCAGGCTTGATGAACTTTGGTGTCCAGTCGTCAGAACCACCGAGATCTTGAATGTAGCCGTTCTCAAAACCGAGATCATTGAGAAGTTTAACAGCAAAATCATATTCTTCCTGAGTAACTGTCCGGTTAATCTCGGGGAAAGCAATAGATCTGTAGGTAGGGTAATACTGACCCATCAGACTTATATGAGTATCTTTGCCGATATTTTGGGCGATCCATTCCAGGATTTTATCTACTCTATTCTTGTTGCCCGGCATGATCAGTATTCTTATCATCAGTCCTTTGACGGCTATTCCTCCTTTGTTTCTGATATCTCCTACCTGCCGGTACATCTCCTTAAGAGCTTCAGTGGCAACTTCAAAATAGTTTTCTACATCAGAATAAGCTTTGGATACTTCATTATCATAATAGCGAAAGTCCGGAAGATAAATATCAATCAAACCGGATAAAGCTTGCAGTGTTTCCACCCTTTCATAGGTATTCGTATTCCAGACAATCGGAATTTGCAGGCCTTTCTTTTTAGCTTTTTTTATAGCTTCAATGAGCTGCAGACTAAAATGAGTCGGCGTTACCAGATTGATATTATGGGCACCCTTTTCCTGAAGTTCGAGCATGATATCAGCGACCTCTGATTCTTCCGCATCTCTGCCCCAGCCAAAATGGCTGATAGTAAAATTTTGGCAATAAATACACTTCAGATTGCAATGAGCAAAAAATATTGTTCCACTCCCTCTCTTTCCGCTTATATTAGGCTCTTCACCATGATGAAGCTGGAAAAGATTAAGTTTTATCTTTGCCCCGGCATTGCAATAACCAATTGTTTCAAAACGGTTTACCTGGCACATTCTCGGACAGAGGTTACACCTCTCTAATGATAAATCCATCTTTACATCCTCTACTTAGTTTCAAGCTATCAGCAATAATTAATATATCCTCAGATAACAAATAACAGAAGGCAACTGACACTTACTAATCTAATTCTCTTTATCTGAATGACAAATATTTCTTTTATCCGGGAACTGAGATGAAGAACTACTCGTCAAAAATAGATTCAGCTGGTCTCACCCTAACTATCATAACAAATAAGAGAAACGAAGAAAAGAAAGACTCTGCTCATATATGTTCCAACATATATTTGTTGACAGGGTTCTTTGGTCAAGTCCACTTCCCGGCAGTTTAATAAAATATGCTGTCAGACTGGAATAGAAGGCTCAGACGGATATCAAGGAGTAAATATGAATGAAAAGCTGATTGAGTTACGGCAATATCTGCACATGAACCCGGAACTTCCCGGGGAAGAGGATCAAACTGCCTCTCATATTGCCAGCTTATTGGAGAGCACTCGACCTGATAAGTTATGGACAGGTGTAGGGGGGAAGGGTGTTGTGGCTTTCTACCATGGGAATAAACAGGGAAAGAGAATCGCAGTCAGAGCGGAATTAGACGCTCTTCCGATAACCGAAAGTAACGAGTTTTCGCATAAAAGCAGAAGGGAAGGAGTTGCCCATAGCTGCGGACATGATGGACACATGGCTATCGTCATGGGGATTGCTGAAAAGGTAGCGAAAAGAAGGGATTCTTTTGCCGGCTCGATAGCTGTGATATTTCAACCTGAGGAAGAGACAGGTACAGGTGCTGCGAAGATGTTAGCAGACGAGAGATTAAAGAAGGTTAAATTCGATTATGTTTTAGCTCTGCACAATCTTCCGGGTTATGAAAGACATAGCCTGATCATCAGAAAGGGGACTTTCACATCCACCACCACAGGGATGATTATCCGGCTTTGGGGAGCTACATCCCACGCCGGCCATCCTGAAAACGGTAACAGCCCGATTATGGGGATGACCGCTATCATGAATTCTCTGAATTCTTTACCTCAGCAGTGTATACCGGTCCACAGAGCAGCTTTATTGACAATTATCCATGCCTGTCTGGGTGAAATTGCCTTTGGTACTACTCCCGGTTATGCTCATATAATGGCAACGATGCGCTGCCATGAAGCTGAAGATCTCGAGAAAATGAAGGAGCAGGCAGTAAGGGTCTCAGAGGGTATTGCCCAGGCTTATGGCTTACGCCATGAGATAGAGTGGGTCGAATACTATCCCGCCATGATAAATGACGAGAGATTAGCTGACGAAGTCATAGAGACAGCAGGCAAACTGGATCTGCCGGTAATTCAGAGAGATAACCCTTTCTCCTGGTCAGAAGATTTTTCCTATTTTGCCCAGCAAACTCCGGGTGTTCTTTTCGGTTTGGGGGCAGGATTAAATCATCCCCAACTACATAATGACAATTATGACTTTCCCGACGAATTAATTGCTACCGGGATTAGCATATTTGATGAGTTGCTTACAAGATTAACGGGAGAACAATGAAAACTACTTCTTATATAGAACTCAGTTCAGCAGCATTAAAGAAGAATCTGAACTACCTGAAAAAAAGAATAGGGAAAGAGACAAAATTTGTGTCCGTCATTAAAGGAAACGCTTACGGGCACGGAATAGAAGAATTTCTCCCCTTAGCAGAGCAGTCAGGGATCGACCATTTTGCCGTTTTTGATGCCTGGGAAGCCGAAACTGCCCTTTCGGTAAAGCAACCTTCTTCCCGCCTATTCATTATGGGCATGATCGATAATGACCAGTTAGAATGGGCTATTGAAAACGATATTTCCTACTATGTTTTCGAATTAGACAGACTGGAGCAAACGATCAAAACTTCCCGCAAGATGAAAAAGACAGCTCAAATTCATCTGGAACTGGAAACCGGGATGTATAGAACAGGTTTTGATGAACTTGAACTGGCAGAGGTTATACCGCTCATTGATAAGAACAGAGATTGTCTGCAAATAGAAGGACTCTGTACCCATTATGCAGGTGCTGAAAGTATTGCCAATCATGTCCGGGTCAACAATCAGTTCGATGAATTCATCAGGTTACGGGATATGCTTGCCCGGAAAGGTATTAAAGCCCGCTATGAGCATACAGCCTGTTCAGCAGCAGCCTTGACTTATCCCCAGACAAGAATGAATATGGTCAGGATTGGGATAGCTCAATATGGTTATTGGCCGGCTCAGGAGACAAGAATGCATAATCTGCTTTCTGACAAAGGTACTTTTACCAGAGATCCCTTAAGAAAAGTGTTGCAATGGAAAGCAAAGGTTATGAGCACGAAGGTTGTCGAAGCCGGCAAATTTATCAGCTACGGACACGCCTTCATGACAACTAAGAAAACCATTATTGCCTCTATACCTATCGGCTATTATCATGGATACCGCAGGAGCTTGAGTAATGTCGGACATGTTCTGATCCGAAGAAAGAAAGCCCCAATCATCGGTTTAGTCAATATGAATATGTTTATTGTCGATGTTTCGGCTATCCCCGGAGTCCAGAAGGGGGATGAAGTTGTTGTTATTGGAGATCAGGGGCAGCAGAAAATAACGGTCTCTTCTTTTTGTGAGATGACAAGTCTTGTCAATTATGAGCTACTCTGCCGTCTGCCCCGGAATATTCCCCGTTTTATAACGGAATAGTTGAGACATTCTTTTATTGAGTCTGAAAATAGCCGGAGTTTTGACGTTCTGATGAGTTAATCTGGGAGAGTATTGTTGACTATTTACATAGATTTACCAGGAGATTCTGCCGGGTAAGGATAAAAACTAAATCATCTTTTCGACTGACCAGACGGCTAAGAGACAACCGGGTTATTCTACAGTAAACCGGAAGGGATGCTTAAGCTTATCAATTTTTTCTGATTTTTCATCTCAAGTAAGCTCAGTGTTTTCTGTTCTTCATTTGTACCTGTTTAACTCATGGTTAAATTGTAAGGCATTTATATTGAATAGCCAAAGCAATTTTCTCTATGCCTAAGGCACTATGTTTTTATTGACATGGGTAGTATTTTTATTTTTAAAGCTCAAGACAGCTATCAGAAGCTTCTTGCTGGGACAGACTATAATTGTTAACTTAAGATAATGATTCTGAAAGACTTTGGAGTGATAGATGAAAAATAAAAACCGTATTCGGGAACATCACGTACTGGAAACAGGGAAAAAGGCCGAGATAACCTTCTATTGGAACAATAAACCCCTAAAAGCCCTCAAGGGTGAAGTGATTGCCTCAGCGCTGATAGCTAACGGAATTGCTGTCTTTGGTCATCATTCTCAGGATAACAGTCCTCAGGGTATGTTTTGTGCCAATGGTCAATGTGCCAAATGTGGTGTCATTGCGAATGGTGTCCCGGTTAAATCCTGCATGGTGGAAGTAACGGAAAATATGATCGTAGAGAGTATGGAAGGCTTACCGGAACTCCCTTTGCAAGATAATCCGGTAACAATGAATGATATCGGGGAATATAAAACTGACATTCTGATCATCGGAGGAGGTCCTGCGGGTCTTTCTGCTGCCATTGAACTGGCAAAATTCGATTTTCGGATAATCCTTATTGATGATAAAAACCGGCTTGGCGGTAAACTGGTTCTACAGACCCACAAATTCTTCGGGTCGGTCGAAGACTCTTATGCGGGGACCAGAGGTATTGATATCGGTGAGAAGTTAGCAGAAGAATTGAGCAAGTATTCTAACTGCTCACTCTGGTTAAACTCTACAGCGCTGTTTGTTTTTAAGGATAAGAAGGTCGGAATATTACAGGGAGATTCCTATAAGATAATCGAACCAAGAATCATACTAAATACTGCCGGGGCAAGAGAGAAGTTTCTTCGTTTTCCAGGTAATATTCTACCCGGCATTTACGGAGCCGGTGCTTTTCAGACCTTGGTAAACAGAGATCTGGTTAAACCTTCAGAGAGATTGTTTATCGTGGGGGGGGGGAATGTCGGATTGATTGCCGGATATCACGCTCTGCAAGCCGGGATTACTGTTGTCGGACTGGTAGAGGTAATGCCGGCCTGCGGTGGTTATAAGGTACACAGCGATAAACTAAAACGGCTCGGTGTTCCAATCTATACTTCACATACAGTTATTTCTGCTCAGGGTAAGGAAAGAGTCGAGTCCGTTACCATTGCTGAGATTGACAAGAATTTTCAGCCGCTAAAAGGTACGGAAAAGACATTTCTCTGTGATACGATCCTGATCGCAGTAGGACTGGAGCCGCTCAATGAGTTCACGCAGGAGGCGGAAACTTCCGGAATAACAGTATTTTCAGCCGGAGATGCGAATGAGATAGCAGAGGCTTCATCTGCTATGTTTAATGGTAAGATTGCCGGACTGAAAGTTGCCAAAGTCTTAGGAGCAAAGGTGAAGGATGTTCCACCGGAATGGTATGCCAAGGCAGAAGAGTTAAAAAAGGAACCGGGTCAAATATTTTCTCAGACCTTTCCTGAAGCCGAAGAAGGTGTATTTCCCGTTATTCATTGTTTGCAGGAAATTCCCTGTAATCCCTGTGCCACAGTCTGTCCCTTTTCTTCAATAGAACTCGCTGATGATCCACTCATGGGGCTACCCGGGTTTAAAGGCAGATGTTCGGGATGTATGCAATGCCTGACAATCTGTCCCGGATTAGCTATAACTCTGGTTGATTACCGTCAGGATGGAGAGTTTCCGGTAGTTACGATACCCTATGAGGTCTCCAATTACCCGGTGAAGCAGGGTGATACGGTCAAGGCTGTTGATATTGACGGAAATCTTCTTGCTGAATTACCGGTGATTGATGTGGTGAAGCATAAGAAGTCAAAAACGAATCTGGTCAAAATCAAAGCCCCGAAGAAGATAGCTAAAAGAATAGTGTCTTTTATGATCCAGGATATTGAGCTGACCAAGCCATTAGCAGAGGCGGTGATACCCATTGAGACAGCCGATGATGCAATGGTCTGTTTGTGTGAACGAGTGAAGGTGGGAGATGTCAGAGCATTGATCCGCAAGGGAATAACTGATATCAATCAGATTAAGGCGTTAACCAGACTCGGTATGGGTCCCTGTGGAAGTAAAACCTGCGATACTCTTATCCGTCAGATATTCAGAGAAGAGGGCGTTTCCTTCACAGAGATAGTGGCAAATACAAAGAGACCGGTCTTTATTGAAGCCCCCTTGAAAAATTTTGTTGATAGCGACCGGAAAAAATAGAGAAAGATCACTTTATGCAGTAGCAGAAGAAGAGAGTCCGGAAATATAGGAAGGGAATATACCTGTAGTTCTGATAACTTAGCACGAAGGAATAGATAGGATGATGAATGTGGTAAAGAAAGCTTATGATGTAGTAATAATTGGAGCAGGTTCTATTGGAGTACCTGCTGCTATGGCACTTGCCGAAGAGAAGCTGAAGGTCTTAGTCATAGATGCACTCCCTTCGGTGGGTCAGGGTAACAATAAAAAAGCAATAGGGGGCTTGCGGGCAACACATTCCGACAAAGGGAAGATAAAAATTTGCCTCCGGAGCCTGGAAGTTTTTTCAACCTGGAAACAGACCTATGGTGATGATCTACAATGGATGTCTAATGGATACAGTTTCCCTGCCTATACGGAGAAGGATGAGCAGAAGCTGAAGGAAACGATGAAGATTCAGCATGCTTTCGGTTTGAATATCAAATGGATTTCTCCTGAAGAATACGGAGAATTGGTGCCCGGAATCAAGAGAGATGGTTTAAGAGGCTCAACTTTTTCACCGGAAGATGGTTCGGCTTCACCTTTATTAGCGCTGAATGCCCTCTATTTCAAGAGTTTGCAGGACGGAGCACGTTATCACTTCAACGAACAGGTGACAGGGATAGAGATCGTAAGAGATAAGTCATTCATTGTGAAGACCGATAAAGACAATTACTCCTGCAGTTTTATCGTCAATGCTGCCGGAAATTATGCTGCCGAAATAGCTGCTCTTTTGAGTATCGAGATACCGGTTAAACCCGATAATCACGAAGCTGGGATCACAGAACCGGTAAAGCGGTTTTTCGGACCAATGGTTGTAGATATCAGACCTGCCAAAGGATCGGCAAATTTCTATTTCTATCAGAATTATGAAGGACAGGTTGTGTTTTGCTTAACTCCCGATCCTCCTCTCTGGGGAATAGATAACGATTCTACTTCTATCTTTCTGCCCCAGATTACGAAGAGGATGCTCGAGATCTATCCGAGACTGGCGAATCTTAAAGTAAGGAGAACATGGCGGGGACAGTATCCGATGACCCCCGACGGTTTTCCGATAGTCGGCAGAGTGAAAGAGTATCCTAATTTTATTAACACCGCCGGAGTCTGCGGGCAGGGATTTATGTTAGGACCAGGCTTAGGAGAATTGATTACCAGATTGATTCTTGGTGAAATATCAGAAGAGGATAAAGAGATTCTGGAGAGCTTTTCTCTCTATAGGGATTTCTCCGGTACCGAAGTTCTTAAATAGAGTTACCAATGAGACTGCAGTGCTCTATCTTGCTGCCTGAGGGGAAGTTAAAAAAAACTTTTTCGGGTATGAACAGAGGTCTGATATTCTTCTGTTTTATCCCATTACTTCCGGTCAGTTAGAAAAGTCTGTTTATCTCTGAACAGCAATATAAAAAGCTGTTGCCAGCTTTACCAGATTATCATCTGTTTCATATAAGCGTTCTGAGAGGATACAAGCGATATTTTTCATTATCAGATATCCGGCAGGGGAGTTCTTTTCGGCAAAATCATTGAAATCTGACTTGCTGAGTGTACAGACAGTGCAATCGGTATGAGCTATGACATTAGCAGTGCGAACAACATGCACTAATAAACCGCTTTCGCCAAAAGTAGGAAGGATATCCGAAGTGAGAGTAGCCAGAACTTTTTCTTTTATCCCCACATCATCGATACCTTTGATCAATTCTTTCGTGACTTTAACCGTACCATCACAGAGAATATAGAGTATCTCTCCGAAAGTGTTTTCCTGAACAAGGTAATGTCCCTTGGGAACAAATTCCTTTTTTAGCAGGGGGCTGATAGCTTTTAACTGTTCCGTTTCGAGCCCCTGGAACAGACGGATTTTTCTTAACAGTTCAAGGTTGATCATAAGCCCTTCCTAAACCAGAAAATTGCATGGTCATTCTCCTGAATGATACTGTCGCCCGCCGGATTCCAGCGGATATTATCCTTGTCTTCCTGTCTGATGCAGCGAGATGTTTGGAGGGTGTTTTTGATAAACTGGTCAATCGCCGAAGTATTATCAGTGAAGATAGATTCAAGATTTATGTCGGGTTTTTTTGACATCAGACCAATTACCAAATGCTTTTCTTCCAGATAGTAGTAGTCGAAGAGTTCTTCGAATTTTTTACCGATAAAACGCTCTTCGATTCTTTCTGTTCGGATGAAATTTGCCGGATCTTTCGCTAATTGATTGAATAAAGAGAGACTTGCCTGTTCAATGACATTATTGGCTAAGATATAGCCGTTAAGATCATCTGAAACAATAATATTATCTATCCCGAGACGGTGAAGCAGATTACGGTTTTCTCCGTTTATCAGCTGAACCGTGATATTCGTTTTACCGGCGAGATAATGAACGGCATTGGTAATGAATATCGTTCTGTCATCGGCATTTTCCCGGGAAAGTGACTGGTCAGCAACGATGATTATCTGAGCAGCAGTCGCGATTGAAGCTCGGCGCAAAATCTCTTCTGAGGTCGGTTCGCCTCGGACAAACCGGATGCGAAGAGTTGGAAAGAGAGATTCTATATTCTCGAAAAACTCTGGAGTCTTATTAGCAATTATCACTATTTCAGTCTCGAGAATATTCTTTTCTACCATTGCTCTTAGCATAGTCTCTGCTGTTTTATTCCATCCGCAGAGAACAATATGACGTGTGGTTCTTATTTGTTTCAAACCTTTTGCTCCTTTTAATTTATCTTCCACGAACAGGGAAGCGATCAAACCGGTGAAAATCGACAGACTGGAAAAACCGACGATAATCAGGATCAGTCCGACTATTCTTCCGGCATGAGTAATCGGAAATTTATCACCGTAACCGACAGTGGCAATTGTAACAATAGCCCACCAGATACCGTCCCAGAATGATTTTATCGTGTTATCTCCCTGACCGCCCTTTTCCAGAAACCAGACGAGGAAAGAGGAAAACAGAACAAGAGAGCCGATAAAAAGACAGATCAGAGTGAAACGAAGCAGCAGCTTCCGGTTTTCTGTTGATATATGGGAGGCTGCCAGCAGTTTGGAAAGGAGTGTTACTTTATCAGGTGCTGAGGATTTCATGAGAATAGATAGGAATAAGCTGATTGAAGCTTATCAAACGTCAGGTTTTTCAGCGTGATTTTTCTCAGAGGGTATAGTGGAAGGAACCCTTTAGGGGAAGATTTTTCGCAATTTCCAAGTATGAAAAAAGAAATACTGAATCCATTTGACAACAACATGCCAGATTTTTTTCCTCTCATAATTTTCACACATCTATTACCTGCTCTGATTTATCCCAAATAATGCAGTAGAACTACAACGAGCGGAAAAAAGGTTGCATATT
>CAYXFD010000020.1:0-28492 GCA_964464175.1 uncultured Candidatus Cloacimonadota bacterium
TCGGTATATCATTGTTAGGCAATAGGTTAAAAAATTGCACTGTAAAAGATCAGCTTAACTTCCAATGGACTTGCTCCTCCTCCGCAGGCTTTTCTTTCTGTAGAACAAGTTGTTAACTTGTTTCTTGCTTTGCTTTCTTTGGTTTTCAATCTTTTCTTCTTGCTTGTCATCCGCAGGTTTTTTTCTTTTTCTTCGAAGCTTAACTTCCAATGGACTTGCTCCTCCTCCGCAGGCTTTTCTTTTCTGTAGAACAAGTTGTTAACTTGTTCCTTGCTTTGCTTCCTTTGGTTTTTATCTTTTCTTCTTGCTTTTCATCCGCTGGGGCATCTGAATCTCTTTGCCTGCTTGGGTGGCGGGTGGGAATAGATAATTCCGGCATTAAAAGTAACGGTGAGAAACAAAACCGTATGAGAATTTGCTGCGAAGATACTGTTTGACGAACGAAGTGAGGAGTTTATCGAGAGCAGTGAATTCGAAAAGGTTTTGCACCGTTAGCTTTTACGCCGGCGGGTTTTCTTTGCTATCTTTCTTTTGCCCGGTCAAAAGAAACGCCCATGACGATAAAAAAAATATCGACACACAAGGACATGATTATAATTCATTACATTCTTTCTTTTGGACCGCCAAAAGAAACGCCCATGACGATAAAAATATCGACACACAAGGACATGATTATATTTTGCATTGTCAGCGATATTAACCATAGTAGGGAGGTATAAGACAATGGGAAAGGATAAAGTAGATTTTGAGCAAGTAGTTAAACGAGGTTGTGGAATTGATGTTCACAAAGAACAACTTGTAGCCACGATAAAAGGTACAGGAATTAAGCAAGAGACCAGAACATACGATTGTTTTACAGAATCTCTGGAATCACTGAAAAAATGGTTACAAGAAAACAGAATAACCCACGTTGCGATGGAAAGTACCGGCGTATATTGGAAACCCGTGTATAATATATTCGAAGATTGCTTTGTGATACTCTTAGTCAATGCTCGACACATCAAGAACGTACCCGGTCATAAAACGGACAAAAAGGATAGTGCATGGATAGCTAAGCTTCTTTTGAGTGGTCTTCTCAAGGGGAGCTTTATTCCACCTAAACCAATCAGGGAACTACGAGACTTAACTCGCTATAGGAAAAAGATAGTAGCTCAAATTGCTTCTGAAAAGAACAGGTTACATCGGATATTAGAGGACGCTAATATAAAGTTATCAAGTGTAATTAGTGATATGAGCGGAGCGACTGCAACCCGCATAATTAATGCAATGATAGACGGTGAAGAGAACATTGAGGAGCTGCTCAAGCTCATTCACGCTGGGGTTAAATCAAGCAAGGAAAGACTGGCGGCATCTTTGCATGGCTGCTTAACCAAACACCATAAGGTTATGTTGAGATTCATAAAGCAATCTATTGTCGACAAAGAACGGTTGATAGAGGAATTAGATGAAGAAATACATCAATGTTTGAAAGACAATGAACTGGAAGCAGATTCAGAACTTTTACAAACAATTCCCGGAGTAGGAAAAGCTGCTTCTATAGGAATAATATCAGAAATCGGTACTGACATGGATATTTTTCCTGATGAGAAGCATTTAGCATCTTGGGCTGGCATGTGTCCCGGTAGTAATGAAAGTGCCGGTAAAAAAAAAATTCCAGAACGACCCACGGAGATAAACACTTGAGTCCTTTATTGAATCAATGTGCATGGGCAGCATCCCGAACGAAAGGAACCTATCTGCGAGGTAAGTATGAACGTCTTGTCGGAAGAAGAGGCAAAAAAAGAGCAATAACAGCAGTAGGGCATAAGATCCTGATTGCCGCCTATTTCATTCTGAGAGATAAAGAAAGTTATATAGACTTAGGCTATGAATACTTGTTGCATTTGAATAAAAAACACAAGATAAAACGGCATATTAACCAGTTGCGAGAACTTGGAATAGAGGTAGATATAAAGGATAATGAAGTAAATAGGAGAAAACCTACTGTATTATCATCAAGTCTCAATTTCATTCAACCGGGAGCATAATGAAATCTTGTTGCATTAAGGTCGATACTTACTGGAGGTTGAAACATCCTTTACAAATAAGGAAACCCCGTAAAAGAAACTGACTTCAAACACTAAGCACACAAGACTATTGCCTTGAGCATGCACAAGAAATTATAACTTCCTTAGTGTTTTGCAACAAATGATCAAATAAAAAAGAAAAGAATCACGCAGGAGGTCCGTTACCAATATAAACACAAGAAAGTAGATCAAAGATGACTATAATATACTCTTTTCTTCGAAGCTTAGCTGCCAATGGACTTGCTCCTCATCCTCAGGCTTTTCTAATCCCTAATCCCTCATCCCTAATCTCTTTTTTCCCTGCTCCTCATCCGCAGGCTTTCTAATCCCTAATCTCTGGTCTCTAATCCCTAATCCCTCTTCTATCCTTATCAAAAAAATCATTTGACTTCATACAGACAATAACTACAGTTTACCTGATCAAAGAAAGATTTCATCTAAACACCGGGAGGTACCATGCCAACAAAAATAACCCTCTTGCAAACAGCAAACATCCTCGGCTTCATAGCCGTCATAATAATCAACACCCTCGCTAACACTCTTCCTATAGCCGGGAAAACAACCGGCGAACTGTCAGCTCAATATCCCAATCTCTTCGTTCCGGCAGGATTCACCTTCTCCATCTGGGGTCTGATCTATCTCCTGCTCCTCTGTTTCACCTTCTATCAGGGAAGAGACCTCTTCCGCAGAGAGAAAAAGAGTGCCTCACTCCACGAAAAGATCGGGATCTGTTTCTTTATGACCTGTCTTTTTAACATCGGCTGGATCTTTGCCTGGCATTATGAACTGGTTTTACTCTCGGTCATCATCATGATCTTTCTCTTGCTGACCCTGATGAAGATCTATCTCGCCCTCGATATCAGAGGAAGCGGTTTCCGCTGCTCTCCCGACCATGTAAGGAACTACACCACTCCGGAAAAACTCTTTGTCCATATCCCTTTCTCTATCTATTTCGGCTGGATTACGATCGCCACGGCAGCCAACATCACCGCCTTCCTCGTCCACAGCGGCTGGAACCGTTTCGGTCTGAGCGAACCCTTCTGGTTATTGACTCTTCTTGCGGTATGTATCCTGATCGTGATCGCAGTTCTCTTCCGCCGCAAGGATATCTACTTTGCCCTGGTCGGTATCTGGGCATTTATCGGCATTCTGGCATCACATCTACATTAGCATAAGAGCAAACTGCCGGTTATGACTGCTTAAACGTTTTGTCTCCGGTTGCCGCAGGATTAAACGGTTCCGGAAAAGATATCAGAAAACTATTACTGAGGTTTGTTTATGAAGAAATTCTTGCTGATTACGATACTGCTATCTATTCTATGCGTTTTGCAGGCTGAATTTGTCGATTTTGACAGAGCGGCTCAGGCTGCTCAAAACTGGTTGAGTTACCGCAACGGTTTACAGGGAAGCAATATCTCCCCGTTATTGAAAGAGGGATATTCCCATACAAGCGGGGATCTGGTTATCTTTTACACGTTCAGTTTTGAACCCGGAGGATTTGTTATCATGGCTGCTGACGATGCCTCGATACCAGTTCTGGGGTATAGTATCCATGGTAATGCCAATCCGGAGGATCTGCCCGGCAGTTTTGCCTCATTGATCACTGCTTATGAGAGATCCATCCGCGAGATAAGCGCAAAGCAATTATCAAATGAAGATACGCTCAAAGAATGGAACAGATTATTGAATAATGAATTTACCCCGGTAAGAGAAGACCGGGCAGTGGAACCGCTGTTAGCGACAAACTGGCATCAAAATTCTCCCTGGAATCTCTACTGCCCCTCCGGACACGGTGGTCCCGGAGGGCGTGCCTGGGCAGGCTGTGTCGCCGTAGCAATGGCTCAGGTTACCAGATACTGGTCTTATCCCTATCGGGGTTCCGGTTCTCATTCCTATTATCATGATCTCTACGGAGTGCTTTCGGCAAATTTCGAAGAGACGATCTACGAATGGAGTAATATGCCCAACAATACTTCCACAGCTTCAACGGCTCTCTTACTATATCATCTCGGTGTTTCAGTCGAGATGTATTACGGTTCCGCCGGTTCCGGTGCTCAATCTTCCGATGTCCGCGATGCCCTGGTTCAGCATTTTTACTACCATCCCGACGGCGAGCATATTGTCCGTTCGGATTACACTACAGCTGCCTGGATGAACATCCTGAAAGATCAGTTGGACATCGGACTGCCCCTTTACTATAGCGGCGGTGGTCACGCTTTTAACTGCGACGGATATGACGAGGAGGATTACTTTCATTTCAACTGTGGCTGGAGCGGCAACTATAACGGATATTATCATATCAATTCTCTTAATCCCGGAGGGAGTAATTTCAATGCCAATCAGGAGGCAGTCATCAACCTCTATCCGGGCGGTCCTAATGTCAATCCCCCTTTGAGTTTCACTGCTATAGCCGGGGATGGTTATGCTCTTCTGGAGTGGGACGAGCCGGAGCCTTCGGCAAGAGCCTCAGATAGCTCAACAGTAACCGTTTCCGGACAGAATTACTCTAAGCGGGCAGAACTTCTGGGCTTTAATATCTACCGGGATAACTTGATGATCAACTCAGAATTAGTGACTACAACCGATTATCAGGACGATGATGTTGAGAATTTTACCCTCTATGAATACTATGTTACTGCACTCTATGATGCCGGAGAATCGATCAGAACGCTAAAAATTACGGTCGAACCGACCGACATCGTTTATATCTGGCAGGAAGACTTTAATCCTCCCGGAACGGGCTGGACGCTGCAGGGAAATTGGTCTTTCGAACCGGGAAATCAGGGGCATCTAAAACTTAATAGCCATCCGGCAGAGCTCAATTACGATATGACGGCAGTAACGGAAGAGATACCTCTCCCTATGAGGGTTGACGAGTTGAAGATCAGACATGGTCTTATGGCAAATAATGCCGTTGACGAGGTTTTGCAGATAATTATCATGCACGGCTCGGAAGAAACCGTGTTATGGAGCTATCAATGCAATGCGGGAAATCTGCCGGCTGCTGATCATGTCTTTCCTATTGATTCCTATGCCGGCGAGACTATCCGGATCAAATTACGGAGTTTCGGCTCCGACACCACCAACCTCTGGTACTGGCTGATCTATCATATCGAGGTAATTCAGCTCCCCTATGTGCTTCCCGTACCGCAAAATCTAATTGCTGAACCCGGTAACGGTTTAGTCTCTTTGAACTGGCACCCGCCGGCTGAAGAAAGGTTTGGAACTGAAAGGAACCTCTTAGGCTATAATGTTTACCGGAGTGCCCAGCAGATTAACCCCTTTACGGTTTCCGATACCGTTTTTACCGATGAAGATGTTGTCAACGAACAGACCTACAACTACTATGTCACTGCCCTTTATTCGGAGGGAGAATCCGAGCCCTCGAACAGTGCCGCTGCTACCCCCACAAGTGTTGTGTTACTCTGGCAGGAAGATTTTGATCCCCCTATGGAGGGGTGGTCACTAACCGGAAACTGGTTTTTTGAGCTTGACTATCTCTGGTTATACTATCACCCCGTAGTCAATAACTTTGATATGCAGGCGATTTCTCCGGAAATAGAACTCCCCGCAAATGTGGGGAACATGACACTTCTTCATGATTTCAGCAACTTCAGTGCCGGCGATGAGGTTCTGGAGATATCTCTTCTGATCGGCGAGGAGGAGATCGTTTTATGGAGTTATGATTGCAGTGACGGCAGTTTTTCTCTTGCAGAACTGACCATTCCAATCTCACCCTTTCAGGGAGTAACGGCACGTCTTAAGTTCCGCAGCTTCGGCTCCAGCACTAATAATATCAACTACTGGAAATTGCTGGATCTGAAGATCACCACTCTGCCGGAAGATTTGCTGACTCCGGAGATCATCTCGGCAGTCATCGACGGTGACCTGATCGGAATAAGCTGGGAGAGCGTTCCCGCAGCTAATTCCTACAAGATATATGCATCCTCTGATCCTTATCTCCCTTTTAATGACTGGGAATTTGTTGCCAGCCTCCCTTCCCAGGAAACAACTTTCTCTGAGGTGACCCAGGAGATCCGTTTCTACAGAGTGATCGCCTCCACCGAAGCACCCTGACCCACCGCATCAGACTTCACTAAACTCACCGGCTGCTTTTCCTCTCTTCTCCCTATCCTAACCTTAGTCTCCATACGGGAGACAAATTAGAGACATACGGGATACATACGAGAGAGACCGTAGTTAGCTCGAGCTGACTACGGTCTTACCCGTACCTCTCCTATACCTATCCCGTACATCTCTAATACGGAACCTTATGGTGCTTCTCTTTTCTCTTCCGGTTTCTTGCTGTAAAACAAGTTGGTAACGTGTTTGCTTTTAAACGTATTCAGACCATCTTGGTCTGCTCTTTTCTCCATGCTATTCCTCCCGCAGGTTTTTCTCTAATCTCTAATAGCTAATATCTCTTTCCCTCAAGCTATTCCACCTGCAGGCTTTCTTTCTTGTAGAACAATTTGCTAAATTGTTTCGCAAATTACCAATTTGCGTTACATCTCCTTGCTTCCCTCCCGTAGGTTTTTCACTTTTCTTCGTGCTTCCCACCCGTAGGTTTGTCTCTCACTTCTCACTCTTCACGTTTTCACGCCTTTCATCTTTTCTCCTTGCTATACCTTCCTCTGGTTTTTCTCTTTTCTTCGGAGCTACATCATCCGAAGATTTTCATTCTTGTAGAACAAGTTGGCAACTTGTTTCGCAAATTACCAATTTGCGTTACATTCCCCTTGCTTCCCTCCCGCAGGATTTTCCTAATCTCTCATCCCTAATCACTAATCACTTTCCCCCCATCTGCCGGGCAACCAAAAATCAACATCAAACAGGGTCATATAAAAAAATCAAAATATTTATTGACATAATCATTCTAACTATAATAAAGACTTCTGTTGAAACAATTACCCGGGAAGTTTTTATGAATAACAAAGTGCCAAACATCAGAATCATTATTAAAATAACTGTTTCAGGGATCAGGCTGGACATTTTTCCAGGAGGTATATGAAATGAGGGCAAGTGAGTTTTCAACCGTTTCGCGACCGGTAGAATGCTGATAGTAGAATAATGCTAAGCAAATATATACGGAACGTAAGGGCGTTATGATGAAATGGATTCTTTTGCTCATATTAGTGTTGGTTACCGGGCAGATATATTGTTTTTCGGACTATGGAACAATATTTTTGGCTATTGAGCCTTCAAGTATCAATATAGCTATGGGTGAAACAGTTGGTGTAACAAATATCTGGCACAATAACCCCTTAATCTTCTATGCTAACCCGGCAATTGCCTCTCTGCATGAAGGCATCTCTTACGGTTATAAAAGAGATCCATGGCTTCAGGATGTTTTCGCGTGTTCGCGTTATTCCGGTGGTCTGATCAGTCTCGGATACAGAGGTATGAGTATAACACTCCCTGCTTATAACGGTAGCAAAAGGTCAGGCATAGATTTTGAAGTTAAGGATGACTTCATTGGTATGAGAAAGAGCCGAATGTGGTCATATTATGAAAATGCCGAAGTTTATGGCACTGCCCTTAATCCCTTCGAAGTTTACCGTACTTTTTCTGATTCGGAAGGAGTATCAGGTAGTTTAGATCTTGCAGTTGGGATAAACTATATCAGAATAAGATCAGAAGTGCGCTCTAAGTATGGTTTTGACGAATATCATATACCTAAAGCCAACTTTCTTAATCTTGGTATTCTCGCTCGCTATGAAAAAGAAATCTCTGACCATGTCCTGTTTGAGGGAGTTGCCGGCTATTCCCGTTTCAATCTGACCGACAGTAAGATCGGGTATTATGAGTCTGCCGAGAGTGAACCCGTATACTCACATAATAATTTCGGGATAGCCTCCTCCTTTTCTTTTCCGGCGGTTAATTACGATATCGGTTTTATCAATCAGGATATATTTCATTACAAAAATCTTATGACCTATAGAGCACTCGCTTCCTATATGACAGATCCCAATTCCAGTTCATCAATTGCCGGATTCGGTATCGAGGGTGGTTTCTTAGATGCACTATTTATACGCGCCGGACGGCACATAGACAAAGACGGACACAGGGAAGGAAATACTTACGGATTCGGCATCAACCTCAACTACAAGAGCATCATCTCTTTCTCCTATAACTATTCGGTGAACAGAGCTGGAGAACTTGTTGACAGCCAAAAAGCTTATGACCTCGGTTTGAGCATCGATGCTATAAGAATTGCAGGACTATAGCTTAAGTAAATAAAAGATATGAATTCCAAAGAAGCACACGCACGTATCAAGATCAACAAGCTGCTTGAAGAAGCAGGCTGGCGGTTTTTCGATAATGCTGAAGGTAAAGCCAACATCGGGCTGGAAAAGAACGTCAAGATCAGAGAGTCCGACCTTGATAATCTCGGTAATGATTTCGAGAATTGCCGGCAGGGATTCATTGACTATCTTCTTCTTGACGGTTCCGGCTTCCCGCTCCTTGTCCTCGAAGCCAAACGCGAAGATAAAGACCCTTTGGACGGCAAAGAACAGGCAAGAAGATACGCCGGCAACATGAATGTTCGCTTTGTTATTCTCTCCAACGGTAATTTACACTATTTCTGGGATTTGAAACGCGGCAACCCAAGTCTGATAACCCGTTTTCCTGCTCCTGATTCTGTCAGGTTGCTCAAACAGAAAAAGACCAATCCCAATCCAGCTTTACTCGTGAAAGAACCTGTCACCACCGAGTATATTCTCCAGAGTCAGGATCCAGATTATGCGACAAATCCCGATTGGCTTGACCCTGCAAAACGTGATGACTATCTGAAGAACAATAATTATCGCTTACTGCGGGAGTATCAACTGCTGGCAATTCGCAGCATTCAGGAAGCCGTTTCGGGAGGGAAAGACCGCTTTTTATTCGAAATGGCTACCGGCACCGGAAAGACCTTAGTCGCCGCCGCTGTGATTCGTCTTTTTCTCAGAACCGGCAACGCTATCAGAGCCCTTTTCCTCGTTGACCGCATAGAACTGGAGAATCAGGCTAGAAATCATTTCCGGGACTATCTTAAAGATGATTATCCTATTGTTATCTATAAAGAAAACCGAGAAGACTGGCACAAAGCCTTCATAGTCATTTCCACCGTTCAGAGCCTGACTGATAAATACCGGCAAATTTTCTCTCCGACCGATTTTGATCTGATCATCTCTGATGAAGCACACCGCAGCATAAACGGAAATGCAAGAGCAATCTTCGAGTATTTCAACGGTTACAAGCTTGGTCTGACTGCTACCCCCAAAGATTATCTGAAAAACCTCGATGTCGAATCCATTCGTGAATTAGACCCCCGTGCTTACGAGCGCAGGCTGTTGTTAGACACCTACAAGACTTTCGGTTGTGAAGATTCGGAGCCGACATTCCGCTACACCCTTACCGACGGTGTCAAGGACGGTTATCTATTGAACCCCTATGTCATAGATGCCAGGACTAATGTTACCACCCAGCTTCTTTCCAACGAAGGATACTCCGTCTTAGTTCCGGACGAAGACGGAATACTTCATGAGAAGATCTATACCCAGCAGCATTTTGAAAAAAAGTTTTTCTCTGATCCGACGAATCGTGTCTTTTGCGAAACCTTCATGCAACATGCCTTGCGAGACCCAATCAGCAACGAAATCGGCAAATCCATTTTCTTTTGCGTCAGTCAGGACCATGCTGCCAAGATAACCAGAATCCTTAACGAATTAGCAGAAAAATATTTTCCAGGAAGATACGAATCGGATTTTGCAGCTCAGGTTACTTCCCGTATCGAGCATTCGCAGCAGCATTCCAAAAACTTTCAAAACAACAATTTCAACGGCTATACCCGCTTTGTCGAAGGATATAAAAGCTCCCGCACAAGAATCTGTGTCACAGTAGGGATGATGACCACCGGATATGACTGCACGGACATTCTCAATCTTGCCCTGTTACGCCCCATCTTTTCTCCCTCCGAGTTCATTCAGATCAAAGGACGGGGTACCCGCAAGCACACTTTTAAATACTCCTATCGTCAGGGCAGCAAAGAACATAACATAATCAAAGAGAAAGAATCGTTCAAGCTGTTCGATTTCTTTGCCAATTACGAATACTTTGAAGAAAAGTTCAACTATGACGAAATTTTGGAACTGCCTCGAACCCCTGAGCCTGGTCCTCCTCCCGAACCGCCGGAACCTCCCCCTCTTATTCCCGATGAATTTACTTATAAGGACAGAGATGCTGTTAAGGACATGAAAGAAACGCTCATTGGCAAGAACGGCATGAAGATTGATCGTAAGATGTTTGAAAAGTTTGCCGATACTCTGAAGAAAGACCCCTTCGTCTCTGAAAAGATTGACGATGAAGATTTCGAAGCTGCGGAAGAATATATCGTTGAAAATATCTTTAATAAACCGGAAGACTATTTCGATCTCGAAAAACTTCGCCGGGATCTTGATATAGACTGGCGGCTTCCTTTCCGACAGATGCTGGAGTATATTTTCGGACACATCAATAAGATCAAAGGTAAACATGAAGTTCTGGACGAAGAATTCTCACAATTCGTTGCTATCCATAAACCGCAGAGTCAACATTTGCCGACAGCCAAAAGGTTCTTCAAGGCTTACGTCACCGATGAGCAGTTTCGCAGCATCATCAATGCTAAGGAGTACGCAAAACTGGCTACCGGCTCGGTCATCTCTATTCAGGATATCAAACATTTACAGGAACTTCGGGAAACCATACCCAATTATGTTAAAGATTACGTACCGCTCAATAATTTTATGAACTGAGGATAGATGTTAGATTCAACAACCAAAAGAAAAATTGATACTGCCCGTCAGATACTTGTCGGAAAAGTTCCCGACCCCAAGTCGCAGATTGACCAAATTACCCTTGCTATGATATACAAATTCATGAACGATACCGATAAGTTATCAGTAGAAATCGGCGGTAAGCCTTCATATTTCACAGATGATTATGAACGGTTTTCCTGGGATAATATCATAGACCCCCGGCTCAGCGGACAGGAAAGAATGAATCTCTATACGGAAGGGCTGGAAAGAATGGGACGCAACCCCAAACTACCCGAACTGTTCCGTAACATCTTCAAAAATGCCTTTCTTCCCTTTCGTGACTCCAATACCCTGAATATGTTTCTCGAAGAGATAAACGGTTTCGAGTATGATCATTCCGAAAACTTAGGTGATGCCTATGAATATCTCCTCTCTATTATGAGTTCTCAGGGAGATGCTGGTCAGTTTCGTACCCCGCGGCACATCATAGACTTCATTGTCAGTGTCGTTAATCCGCAAAAGCATGATACTATCCTTGACCCTGCCTGCGGAACTGCCGGATTTCTCATCTCAGCAATAAAACATATCAAAAAGGAAAATACCAAAGATTATGAAGGGGATCTGCTCAATATTGACGAACAGCAAAAATTGGCTGACAATGTCGTCGGCTACGACATTTCACCCGATATGAGACGCATCAGTCTGGTCAATATGTTCCTCCATAACATCAATGACCCGCATATTTACGAATACGATACTCTGAGCTCTACCGACAGATGGGAAGACGACTTCAGCTGCATACTTGCTAATCCTCCTTTCATGTCGCCGAAAGGGGGCATTAAGCCTCACGAAAGGTTTCCCATTCCCTCTACCCGTTCCGAAGTGCTTTTCGTAGATTATATCATGGAGCATTTGACCATTGACGGTAAAGCAGGTGTCATCGTTCCCGAAGGGATTATCTTCCAAGGTCAGAAAGCGTTTCAATCACTCCGTAAAAAGATGGTGGACGACTCATTTCTCTGGGCTGTAGTTTCCCTCCCTTCCGGAGTCTTCAATCCCTATTCCGGTGTCAAAACCTCCATCCTCTTCTTTGACCGTGAAATTGCCAAAAAGAGTGATGAAATCCTCTTTGTTAAGATCGAAGCCGATGGTTACAACTTAGGTGCTCAGAGAAAACCTATCGAACAGAACGACCTTCCGGAAGCCTATGATGCCCTCACTTACTACAAGACCCATCTCAAACTCCCTTCCGAAGACAGGCAGCTTAAAGCCAACGGCACAAGAGAAATAGCCCACACCGCCAAGAAACAGGATATCACAAACCAGGACTACAACCTCAGTGCCGGAAGATATGTCATCTCCGAGATCAGACAGGGCAAATGGCCAAGAGTGAAGTTAGGAGAAATATGTTCTTTTGAGTACGGAAAAAGTTTACCAGAAAGAATTCGACAACCAGGTAATATACCTGTTTTAGGTTCTAATGGAAGAACAGGTTTTCACAATGAGTTCTTAGTAAAAGGTCCAACGATTGTTATTGGGCGAAAAGGTTCATCAGGAGAGGTAGTGTGGGAAGAAGAAGACTGCTTTCCTATTGACACAACTTACTTTGTTAAAGTAAATGAAAACAAAGTAATCTTGAAGTTCCTTTATTACCTGCTTAAAGAGATCAATCTCCAACAACTCAGTGGCGGTGCAGGAATACCTGGACTTAACAGAAATGATGCTTATCAATTATCAATCCCACTTCCCCCTCTTTCAGTCCAGAAGGAAATCATCGTTGAGATCGAAAGCTACCAAAAAATCATTGATGGAGCAAAACAAGTCGTCGAAAACTGGAAACCAAGGATAGATATTGACCCTGAATGGGAAACAGTAAGATTAGGAGATATTGTCGATATTGTTTCGGGAGGTACTCCTTCTTCTGCCAAACTTTCATATTGGAATGGCAAAATACCATGGGCAACTCTTGTTGATTTACCGGCTGATGACTATGTTAGTTTAGTCACAAAGACAACTCGTAACATAACAGAAGAGGGATTAGAAAAATCCTCAGCTCGGATCATTCCTACATATTCAGTAATAGTATCATCAAGAGCTACAATAGGGAGAGTAGGGATAAACTTAGTACCTATTTCCACAAATCAAGGGTTTAAGAATCTGATCATAAAAGATAAGACACAACTTAGTCCTTTTTTTCTAGCTTATCTGATTAAGGGTATTAAAAATGAGCTTGAAGAATTGGGAACAGGGGGGACTTACAAAGAAGTATCTAAAGCTTCTATATCTTCAATAAGTATTTCTCTACCTTCTATTTCTTATCAGAAGAGTATAGTTGACCAAATCGAAACCGAAAAGACCTATGTAGAGAACTGCAAAAAGCTAATTGAGATCAATCAATCAAAAATCAAAGACATAGTAAACAGAATATCAAAAGTATAAATGAATCCAAGTAGTATGGAGAAAACAAACAGCCAGCTATATTCACTCTATAAGAGCAGGAAGAAATTATAGTGCTTGTAGTATTATGCTAAACATGGCTGAAAAACTAGAAAGGCATTGACTGAATAACTCAAGCGTAAATAGTAAAACTATAGGAGATATCAATGATGTGTTATTTAAAAGAACGACATCAAAGCGGATTTGAGGTGAGAATATGAAACCAGTGCAAGTAAAAATCACCGATCCAACAATTGCTCCAAAACTTAGCAAGGAGTTTGTTGAAACCAAAGGAATCGCAGCAGCTGTTTGCTTTAAAAAGGCAAAAAAAAAGTCAGGAGTGATTCTTACAGTTAATGGACACTTTAACAAGTTGATGATGATTAGTTGGGACAAACTAGATAATAAAGTTTTAAATACTTATGCAGATGATAGAGAGATAACTGAATGGGGTGCCGAAGCAATTGCTTTTGCAATAGTTGAATTTTTTACTTCATACAGATGTGTTAAAAGATCACAAATTGGTACGGGTTTTGACTATTATTTAACAGAAGATGACAGTACTTTATTTCAGGGAAAAATAGCAAAACTCGAAGTTTCAGGTATCTTAAGTATAAAAAGAAATTCTGACATATCAAAGAGATTAAGCTTGAAAACAAAACAGGCAACAGATAAGTACAAAAATATGCCGTTTTACGTAATTATAATTGCTTTCTCAGCTCCTGTAGCGGAGGTATATTATGGCAATCATGGCCGAAAAACTTCATAATGAAGCTTTGTTTTTACTTGATAAGGCTAATGTCGAAATTCTGAATAAGAACAAACTCAAAGCTATTGAATATAAAAGGCAAGCATTAAAGAAGGAAGAAGAAGCTGCATCGATTCTTGAGCTTGATTATGAACCCTCAAGATCAATTCTTTTTAGAAGTGCTGCAAGTATAGCTTTCGAGATAGAAGATTACATTCATGCTGAAAAACTCGTGTTTAAGGGGCTTATCGGAAGTCCACCTGAATGGGTTGAGAATGAATTAAGAGAGTTATACGAATCCATTCATTTAAAAAAACACTTGAGTGCTAATGGAAATACTCTTTCTAATGATGAGTTTCAGATGATTTTCACAGGTAAAGGCATTGGATACGGTTTCGCACCGATAAAAGACTATATACCAAGAGCTGAGTCGATTACAAAGATTATTCTAAGAACTGCTCAAAGAAAAATGTATAAACAGTTTGATAATAGAATTCAAAGAGACCTCTTCAAGAGATTCACACCCTATATATCAGTACCGCTTGCTGCTAGCTTCGCTGTTACATTTAAGTTAGCTGTGCCTGGTGGGCAAATTGAGTTGTTTGAAGATTTTACAAAAGTTGATATTCTGAGTGAAGTATTCAAATGTATTGAATTATATGAAGCTGAAAAAGATGAAGAAGTAAAGACTATCATGGATTCTGAAGAATTTTTCGATAACTTTCGTGCTCTCTATAGAAATGTTTTACCGGACGGAAAAAATATTAGGACTGTGAGTTTTTCATTCAAAACAGATAATGATGTAAAAATGATCTCAATTAAAAAGAGAAAATATGATATATATGATTCATTTAGGAGTTCTTGCGACTCTTCTAATATTTTGAAGGGTTTAAAAAAAGGTGATCCTATTTCTTTCGAAGGCTTACTAATTATTGCAGATAAAAGCACAGAGGAACCACAAATATCTGTAAAACATAAAGATGGTCTGTACAAGGTAATTGTTCCAAGAAGTCAAATGGATGATATAGTTAGACCTTTGTGGAATAGAAATGTAGTTATTAAGGGGAAAAAGCATTCAACAAGAACCGTTTCTCTTGAAGCTATAGAAAGCTTAGAAGAATAGGACTGACAGTTGAAATTCAATCATTCATTCACAGTTAAATCTACTAAAAGGAGAAGATTATGAGAAACATACGCGATTTAGACTACGAGTTGTTAAGGGAAATTCTAAACAATTGTACTAGTATTCAGTTTTATGCTGATAAATCCTTTGAAAAGTACAATGAAATTCACGATTGTTTAGAACAAAGTCCGGGGAAAAAATTCTTTTGCTCTCCATCATATATAGTTAACATTGATGAGGTTTCTGCTGTGTCACGAGTTTTTCCAACAAGTGTTTTAGACAGGGTATATATTGAGGTTAATCGCATTGGTGGCAAAGTTTATTGGGAAATTAGCGGCGAAGATAAGAACAAGCTGTTGTTAAATATTTTGTTTGAATAATATATCAAGCTCAGATTACTATTTTGGTTTATTCTGTGCGCTGTGTTTATATCTTAAGCGAAGCGTTATTATGATGGCTAAATAGGGCAGTTATTCATAAGTAACCCATTGGCTATTTCAGGGTTATCTTTTAATTGAAAATAGACAAAATGTGTCTTAAGGGAGATTATATGATACTGAAGAAGCTAAAAATTTCGAACTATCGGAGTTGTAATTCAACTACATTGATTCCAAACAGTGGTTTATCAGCACTAATTGGAATCAACGGATCTGGAAAGAGCAATCTGCTCAGTGCAATCCTATTACTAAAAAA
This sequence comes from uncultured Candidatus Cloacimonadota bacterium, assembly GCA_964464175.1. Lineage (GTDB taxonomy): Bacteria > Cloacimonadota > Cloacimonadia > Cloacimonadales > JAJBBL01 > CAYXFD01. Next base: position 15,847 of record CAYXFD010000020.1, read on the forward strand.
AGCAACAAGCGCTTCTATTCGTAGATTTAAGAATGAAGATGAAGAATATGTCAATCAAACTGATGTATATGCTGAGTTTGAATGTGATGGCTCATCCATTGCATTTGAAGGTAAAGTATTCTATTTGACTAACAATCAAAACATTGACCAGGTTAATGAAACACAGCTAAAATGGAATCTTGAAAACATTACAGGAGAGAAAGGGTGGATCGAACTTCCCATTGAAATGTTGTCCTTTAGAGATGAGTATCGGGTTATAGTTTCAGCAGACAGCAGTAAGAGGTTGACGTATGAAGAGATAGCTCGAGATGGGTGGTTCGAACATCGGCTAATGGAGAATATTCTACCTCGAAAAGTGGTTAAGATCTTTCAAAACATAACTGAGTATCTTGCACATATTAATTACTACAGCGCTAGCCAGTTTTCAGATCCTTCTAGGTGTCCCATTTCTCTTGAGTTTCGAGACAATCGTCCTACAAGGCGGCAAAAAGACTGTATCGATCACGAACAATTCATGCATGACCTGTACCGTTCATATATAAGCAGAAGTACCGCATTCTCTAGGTTCATGAATATCATAGGATCAAATGGTATTGGTTTGGTAGATAACCTTGAGTTTGATACAATTCATCTACCAAATAGCATTGTTGACGTGCGAGCAGGTGGCAAGATGGAAAAGAAAGAACGAACAAATATAGTTGTAGTACCTACTTTTCTCATTGATGGCAACAAACTTTCACCTCATCAATTGTCTGAAGGGACCTTCAAAACGCTAGCCTTGCTCTTTTATGTCCTCACAGACGATAGTCAGCTGTTACTGGTTGAAGAACCCGAAGTCTGCATACATCATGGTTTACTAAACAGTATTCTTGAGTTGATTAAAGATGAGTCTCGACGGAAACAGATCATTATCAGTACTCATTCAGACTTTGTCCTTGATCATCTCAAACCTGAGAATGTCATTCTGGTTGACAGAATCCCTAATAAGGGGACGAAAGCTGGCATGATTAGCGAAGCTTTAAGTAAAGAGGACTATAAAGCTTTAAAGCAATATCTAAAGGACTCAGGGAGTCTTGGTGAATATTGGCGTGCTGGAGGATTCTCAGATGTCTAAGATTACACATCCTCGAATAGGGCTAATAGCAGAGGATGATAGCGATGTCGATGCAGCAATTGTTCTCATAAAAAGGATCACGGGCAATAATAGAGTTGGTATGAAGAAATTTGTCGGAAAAGGTTGCGGACGTATAAAAAGGAAATGCAGACGATGGACAAAAGACCTAAAACAAAAAGGTTGTCAATACCTTATTTTACTCCATGATTTAGATAATAATAATCTTGAACAGCTCCGGAGTAGCATTGAAGATGCAATTTCACCATCACCAATCCAACCGTATCTAATCTGTGTGCCTATAGAGGAAATGGAGGCTTGGTGGTTAGCTGATACTAGTGCGATAAAGAAGGCATTGAACCTGAAAAAGTTTAAAAAAATTAAGGGAGATCCAGAACAGCTCAAATCTCCAAAAGAAATGATTTGTGATTTGGTTCGACAGTTCTCAAATAAAGAAAAGAAATATTTGAATACTGTGCATAACAAATCCATAGCAGAGCACTTGAATTTGACTGAAGCAAAGAAGAAATGTGCATCATTCAACGAATTCTTTGTTTTTGTGAGCGAAAATATAAAGTAGGTTTAAACAGTCACTGAGTAAATTACGGGAGGAGCGAGAAGGAATACCTGGAACGACCCATAGAGGTTGGTGTTGAACAATTTGCCAAAGAACAATATGAAGAATACCGCTGTTCGAGGTGTAGCGGGCTGATCTCCGTTCACAACAGAAAATGCTTCGAATGCGATCCGGTAAAACGATTGGTAGAAAAGAAGGGCAAGGGGTAAAGAGAAAAGGATTCACGCAGATTCCGCAGATATAAAGCCTGCGGATGGGTAGCTTCGGAGAAATGAGATATTAGCTATTAGAGATCAGAGATTAGAGAAACCAAAGGTAGAGGTAGCAAGGGTACAAGTTACCAACTTGTTGTACAAAAAATAAAAAACCGGAGGGAGGAAAGCAAGCGGCAAAAAGAGATTTTACTTCGTCGAGTTTTGGAGAGGCAAGCGAGGAAGTGATTTCCCCGCCTGCTGCTCCGATGAAAAGCTGTCAGAGATTCTGTACTCGTAAGATCAGAACTCTTTTACCTCAACTCCGCAGAGTGTGTCCGAAACGGGGCACTTTTCCTTGATATAAGCCTTTAGCTTATCGATGTTTTCCCGGGGTGAGGGGGAGTCAAAGTGCATCTTGTATCTTATCGCCTGGTAGCCGGGTCTGACGTCGGGATTTCTTCCCAAAAAGCCGTCAGGGTCAAGGTCACCTTCCAAATCGACATGGAAGCCTTTGAGATCAACGTTGAATTTCCCGGCAAAGGCTGCCGCACAGATAGCCATGCAGCCACCGAGGGCATTGAGCAGTAATTCTACCGGGTTCATTGCTTTGTTATCGCCGCCGAGTTCCTGAGGTTCGTCAACCGCTACTTTGAATCCTCTTGAAGTTCCTTCGCAGTAGGTTTTGTTGCCTGTCCATTTCATGTTTGCTTTAAATGTCATGTTAGCCATTGTTATTCTCCTTAATGGTTTTTTCTTTATAGTTTAAGGCGGTTTTGCGATAAGGCAAATGAGAATGCTGTTCCTAAACTCTCAACCGGTAAACCGTAATGATGAATTACTCCTTCTGAGATACAAGATAGCTGTGTTGAGTGAAGAAATGGATAAGGATACTATTTGTTTTTGATTATTATCGGGAGAATGCGGGAAAACTTCAAACGGTTGTTAAGCTTAAGCCTCTTATGTTTGTTTTTTCCCCGCCCACCCGCCCAAAGTTGATTTGTTCCTGAATGACATTTCGCTTCGCTCAATGCCATTCAGGAACGTTGATTAAAAAAAGGGAAGCCTGTCCTTGATTTGATTGTATCAATGGCATCTAGCCCTTGAAAACCAGAGCTGGAAGCTCTGAGTACGATCAAAGAAAAAAAGAAAACCAGAGGGAGAATAGCAGAGAGTTTAGAGAGCAGAGATTAGGGATTAGAAAGCCTGCGGATGGGTAGCTTCGGAGAAAAGAGCTATTAGCTATTAGAGATCAGAGATTAGAGATTAGAAAGCCTGCGGATGGGTAGCTTCGGAGAAAAGAGATATTAGCTATTAGAGATCAGAGATTAGAGATTAGAGAAACCAAAGGTAGAGGTAGCAAGTGAACAAGTTAACAACTTGTCGTACAGGAAAAGAAGAACCGGTAGGAGGGTAGCAAGGAAGCAAGTTACCTACATTTTCAGCTATTGAAAAGCAAAGGATAGATTTTTTTCGAAGAATAGGATGGCTTGGAATCGACTTCCAACGGTGTTTTCTAAGGTTTTTTTAGAGTAAAAACTCCATTTTGTTATGCCTTTATATATAGAGGGTTCACGTAGATTAACGGGGATTTAAAAAATGAGATTTCGGAGAAAAAAAGCCAGAGGGAAGGATAGCAGAGAGATTAGAGACCAGAGATTAGGGATTAGAAAGCCTGCGGAGGGGTAGCAAGGAAAAAAGAGATTAGGGATTAGAAAAGCCTGCGGAAGAAAAGCAAGGAGATGTACCGCAATTTGGTAAATTGCGGAAACAAGTTACCAACTTGTTGTACAGAAAAAAAAACCTGCGGATGGGTAGCAAGGAAAAAAGAGATATTAGCTATTAGAGATCAGAGATTAGAGATTAGAGAAACCAAAGGTAGAGGTAGCAAGTGAACAAGTTAACAACTTGTCGTACAGGAAAAGAAGAACCGGTAGGAGGGTAGCAAGGAAGCAAGTTACCTACATTTTCAGCTATTGAAAAGCAAAGGATAGATTTTTTTCGAAGAATAGGATGGCTTGGAATCGACTTCCAACGGTGTTTTCTAAGGTTTTTTTAGAGTAAAAACTCCATTTTGTTATGCCTTTATATATAGAGGGTTCACGTAGATTAACGGGGATTTAAAAAATGAGATTTCGGAGAAAAAAAGCCAGAGGGAAGGATAGCAGAGAGATTAGAGACCAGAGATTAGGGATTAGAAAGCCTGCGGATGGGTAGCAAGGAAAAAAAAGATTAGGGATCAGAGATTAGGGATTAGAAAGCCTGCGGATGGGAAGCTTGGGAAGAAAGATATGTTAGCTATTAGAGATCAGAGATTAGGGATTAGAAAGCCTGCGGACGGGTAGCTTCGGAGGAAAGATATGTTAGCTATTAGAGATCAGAGATTAGGGATTAGAAAGCCTGCGGATGGGTAGCTTCGGAGGAAAGATGAAAAACCAAAGGATGCAAAGCAAGGGGTTGTGGCGAAAAGGAGTTCGTCATACCGTAGTCCCGGTGTTGAGAGTAAGAAAAAAAGCTTTACAAGAGAGAGGATAATCTTTACTATATCCTGAATAAAAAACATAGAGATGAGAAAAATGGACAGTATTCAGAAAAATCAGAAGAAAGAAGCGATCAATAACAAGAAGATCGTCTTTTTGTTGAACGGTGAGAAGAGGGAGCTGACAATACCTCCGGGCATGACCCTGCTGGAGATGCTGCACGAGAAGCTGAACCTCTACGGCACGAAATCTACCTGTAATGAAGGGGATTGCGGAGCCTGTACGGTGATAATCGGCAGAAGAGAGAAAGAATCCGGGATAAGTTACCGGGCAGTGAACTCCTGTATCTATCCGGCAGCAAGAATTCATAACAAGCATCTGATCACCATTGAAGGGGTAGGCTCACCGGACAAACTGCATCCGGTTCAGGAAGCTCTGTTAGATTATCACGGAACGCAATGCGGATACTGTACACCCGGTTTCGTGATGGCAATAATCGCCCTGTTCAGCAACAATCCCAAACCGGAAAAGGAGGATATATTTGCCTCTTTAGAGGGTAATCTCTGCCGTTGTACCGGTTATGATGCCATTATGCAGGCAACACTCTATCTGAAAGAGAAGCTGAAAGAGGGAACGTCGCTGCTCCCCGCCAAACTGACCGGAGTTGAAGAAAAGATCGGAAGACTTCCGGAAACGGTTATCGATCTGCCGAGTGAGAACAGGGAAATGTTCGAAACCGTCGGTTATCTGCAGCCCTGTTCGGTAGAGGAACTTTCCGGGATGTTAGCGAGGTTCGAAGAGAGCAGGGAGTATGGTTTTGTCAATGGTGCTACCGATCTGCTGGTACAGGCTAACGTCAGCCGTATCTTCCGTCCCTGGTTGATCGATGTTGCCGAAATACCGGAGCTGAGAAGGATAGAACTTGAGAATAACAAGATCTTTATCGGAGCTGCCGCCACTCTTAGTGAATTAACAGCATCCCCGGTCATCAAAGATAATCTGCCGGTACTGGTTAAGACCGTTTCATTGATGGCTTCCTCCCAGATACGGAATATGGCTACGATTGGCGGAAATATCGGAAATGCTTCCCCGGTAGCCGATACTCCTCCTGTTTTAATGGTTCTGGAAAGTGAACTGGAATTGACCTCTGCCGCAGGTGTGCGGATAGTCAAAATGAGTGATTACTATCTCGATTATAAGAAAACAGTTTTGAAAACCGGAGAGTTTATCTCAGGGATGTTTATTCCGCTTCTTAAAGATGAAGGATCGTTTACCTACCGTAATATGAAGAAAGCCTCGAAACGGAGAGCAGTAGATATTTCGACCGTGAATTCGGCAGTATCGCTTCAGATATCGGCGGGGAGACTGAAGAATGTAAGGCTTGCTTATGGCGGGGTGGCTGTATATCCGGCATTAGCTAAGGAGACGATGAAGTTTATGGAGGGAAGAGAACTTGACCCTGCCTGGTTCGAAGAGGCAGCAGAAAAAGCAGTGGCTGAGTTTAAGCCGATCAGCGATGTGCGGGGAAGGGATGAATATCGTAGGATGGTTATCGGGAATCATTTGCTGGGGTATTTGGGGGAGGTTTATGGAGGAAAAAAGCCTGCGGATGAATAGCTTTGAAGAAAAGATGAAAACCAGAGGGAGCAGAAGCAAGTCCATTGGAGAGAAGCTTCGATGGGAAGATAATAACCAGAGGGAGGAACAGCAAGTCCGTTGGGAGAGAAGCAGGAAGAAAAGATGATGCATATTAAATACATATTTATTTATGTACTTTCTTTTGACCGGGCAAAAGAAAGATACCAAAGAAAACCCGCCGGCTGCAACAAAACAGCTAAAAACCTTCTCGTGACTGCTTCTCCCGATAAACTCCTCGCTGCGCTCGTCGAACAGTATCTCCGAAGCAGTCTCTCGTACGGTTTTATTAACGCTGTTTTTTGCGATGCCGGGGAAAAGGGTAAATCCTACGGATGAAGTAGCTTCGAAGAAAAGAGGATCTATTCCCACCCGCCACCCAAGCAAGCAAAGAGCTTTGTAATGCCCCAGCGGGAAGGATAGCAAGTCCATGGGGAAGCTAAGCAGGAATGTAGCGCAAATTGGTAATTTGCGTAAAAAAAACAAGTTAACAACTTGTTGTACATGAAAGAAAAACCTGTGGAAGGATAGCATTGAAGCAGAGATAAAAACCTAAAGGAAGGAGCAGCAAGTCCATTGGGAGTTTAGCAAGAGGTAAAGAAAAAAGATTATGATGCTCCAGCGGGAAGGATAGCAAGTCCACGGGTCGCGAAGCAAGAAGAAAGAAGATTTGATGTCCCAGCGGGAGCAGAGCAAGAGGAAAAGAAAAAGATTATGATGCTCTAGCGGAAGCAGAGCAAGAGGAAAAGAGAGATTAGGTGAAAACCAAAAGGAAGGATAGCAAGTCCATTGGAAGTGGAGCAAGAGGGAAAAGTAAGACTATGAGACCGAAAGAAAACAGGACTGAGAGAAGAAGAGACTAAAAGATAAAAGACAAAAGATGAAAGACAAAAGATGAAAGACAAAAGATGAAAGACAAAAGATGAAAGACAAAAGACAAAAGACAAAAGACAAAAGACAAAAGATGAAAGATGAAAGATGAAAGATGAAAGATAGAAGAAAATGATAATGAAGATCACAGGTAAAAGAAAAAGAGGTAGAGATGGGAAAGGAACCCTGGCATATTAGCGGTAAGCTTCACATAACGGGAAACTCACGCTTTATCGGTGAGGAGCCGAAACCGGCAGGATTACTCTATGCGAAGATCCTGTTCAGTCCGGTTGCTCATGCCCTGATAACGAAACTTGATGTATCCGGGGCATTAGAGATGAGAGATGTAACAGCGGTTCTGACCGCAAAAGACATTCCGGGGAAGAATCAACTCGGTCATTTCATGGGAGATGAACCTCTCCTGCCGGAAGAGGAGATAATGTATGCTGGTCAGCCGCTGGCGGTTGTCCTGTCCCCTTATCCCAATATAGCAGAGGAGGGGGTGAAGCGGATCATTCTCAAATATAAAGAGCTAAAACCGCTGCTTACTATCCGGGAAGCCGAAGAAGCGAAATCCTGGTATATCGGGGAGAAGAAATTCGAGAACGGAGATGTAGAGAAGGGGTTGAAGGACTCCCACTTCTATCTGGAAGGAGAAACCGAAAGCACTACCCAGGAACATTTCTATTTTGAGACGCAGCGGTGTCTGGTCCTGCCCGGTGAGGGGGATAAACTGACGGTGTTTTCAGCAACGCAAAGCACGATGGAGGTACAGGAAGCAGTTGCCGACACTTTAGGGATAAAAGCTCATAATGTGATTGTCGATGTCCCGAGGTTAGGGGGAGCTTTTGGGGGTAAAGAGAGCCGGGCAACGATCCTTGCCTGTCTGGCAGCTTTAGGTGCCAGAGTGACCGGGAAACCGGTAGAGCTGAAGCTTACCCGCTCGGAAGACTTCCGTTATACCGGGAAGCGTCATCCCTTCCTGGGGAAATACCGGGTAGGTTTTGACGAATCGGGGCGGATAGAAGCTTATGATGTGGAACTGGTCGCTAACGGAGGAGCCTTTACCGATCTGTCGATCGCTATTCTGATGAGAGGAATGTTCCACGCCGATAATGCCTATTATATCCCGAATATCAGAGTGAGAGGGAGAGCCTGCAAGACCAATTTACCACCGAATACCGCTTTCAGGGGGTTCGGAGCGCCGCAGGGTATGTTCGTCATCGAGAGCGTTATTGAAAGGATAGCCTATACTCTGAAAAAAGATTCTCTGGAGATACGGAAGATCAACTCTTATAAATCGGGGCAGATCACCCCTTATGGTCAGGAAGTACAGGAAGCCGATACGGAAATGATCCTGGAGCGGCTGCGGAAAAGAAGCAATTATGATACTTTGAAGAAAGAGATAGAGGAATTCAACCGGAACAACACCTACAGGAAGAGAGGGTTGGCTGTCGTACCGGTGAAATTCGGCATCTCCTTCACTAATCCGGTACTCAATCAGGGGTCTGCCCTTATCTGGATCTATATCGACGGTACCGTTTCCGTGACTACCGGCGGTGTAGAGATGGGGCAGGAGGTGAATACCAAAATTGCGAGGGTGGTTGCCCGGGTTTTAGGGATCTCTATTGATAATATCAGGGTGGAAAGCAGCAATACCCAGAGGGTGGGGAATGCTTCACCCACAGCAGCTTCCACCGGGAGCGATATCAACGGTAATGCAGCCCGGATAGCCTCTGAGAAGCTGAGAGACCGTCTCCTTCCCCTTGCCTGCGAGATACTGGCAGAGAAGAACAGTGCCCAGCCTGCACCGGAGGATATTGTCTTTCAGGATGATAAGGTCTTTGATAAGAATTCACCCCTGTTTTCCCTGACCTTCCCGGAGCTGATCAGGAAAGCGTATGACGAAAGGATAGCCCTCGGTTCTTACGGCTATTACAAAACGCCCGGGATTCATTATGACAAGACCAAAGACAGAGGGAGTCCCTTTTATTACTACGTCTTCGGCTCTGCCCTGACGAGTGTGGAGATCGACCTGCTGAGCGGAGAACATAAGCTGCTCAAGGTCTGCATAGTTCATCAGAACGGCAGATCATTGCATCCCGATATCGACAGAGGGCAGGCGATCGGAGCCTATATCCAGTCTTATGGCTGGTGTACGATCGAGGATATGCCCTGGGATGAGAAGGGACATTATCTGGCTTCGACCGTCTCTACCTATAAGATCCCCTGTCTGCGTGATATTCCGGAAACTATGGATGTGGAGCTGATCGAATCGGAGAATAAATTCGCCTCGGTCTTCGGAAGCAAGGCAATCGGAGAACCGCCGTATATCTACGGTGAGGGGGCATATTTTGCCATCAGAAATGCCCTGCAGTCGCTCAGCGAGGAGGAGGTATTCCTCCCCTTCCCCGCAACTCCGGAGAATGTACTGATGACAGCCGAAAAGATCAGGAAGAATCAGGGTTTGGGCAGATCCGGCAACGGAAAAGAGAACGAAAAATGAAAGGAATAGAATGATGAAAGAGAAAAAAAGCGAAGAAAAGAAGATTGCTGACAGCCTGTTTATGACCGAAGCACAGTTCAAAGCGGAAATCGAGAGGTGTATCTATTGCGAGGAAAAGCCGTGTAAAACAGCCTGTCCCTCCGATTGCTCACCGGCAGATTTTATCATGGCTGTTGCTGCCGGATATCCTCAGGACTTTGAAAGAGCAGCGCAGATGATCTACGGCAAGAATCCGTTCGGTGGGATCTGTGGTTCCACCTGTCCCGACTATCATTGTGTGGCGGCTTGTGCCAGAGAGGGATTTGACCGACCTATCGATATCCCGGCAGTTCAGGCTTATATTATCCAAAAAGCGAAAGAACTCGGAAGATTACCGGAATTTCCCAGAGAGAAAGCGAACGGCAAGAGAATTGCCGTTATCGGAGCCGGACCGGGAGGGATAGGGGCAGCAGTTACTCTGGCTCAGAAGGGGTATGAGACCGATATCATCGATGAGAATGAGAATTTCGGCGGAGCCTGTAATCTGATACCGGAATGGAGGCTGACCAAAAATGTCCTGTTCAGTGATATTGAGTTTCTGAAAGAGACTTACGGACTGAGATTCCATTTTTCCAAACCGGTGGAAGAACCGGAAACTTTACTGCAGGAAGGTTTTGACGGAGTTGTGGTAGCTGCCGGTCTGACCGAACCTGTCAGACTGAATATTCCCGGTGAGGAGTTTGCCGTTTACGGAACAGGCTTTCTGCGTGACCCGCTCTCGATTGAGGTTCAGGGGAAGAGGATTGCCCTGGTAGGGGGAGCGATAGCTGCGGATATAGCCCTGACGGCGAAGGCGCTCGGTGCTGCCCATTGTGAGATGATAGTTCTGGAAAGTTTTGCTGAGATGCCCCTGACCCCTAAGGAGAGAGAAGATCTGCTCTGCGGCGGGGTTCATATAACTCCGAGAACCAGGATTAGCGAAATCATTAATGAAGAAGGGGTGATCAAAGGGATAAAGACCCGTCCGGTTATGCTTCCGGAAGGGGAAGAATTTCATCCCTCGAAGATAACCGATGAACCGGGAAGCAGTGAAGCGGAACGACCCTTTGACCTTGTGTTTCTTGCTATAGGAAACAGACCTTCCGTTATAGTACCGGAAAAGTTCCGGAATAAGAAGAAGATAGTAGAGACCGGCGATATGGTTCACGGTCCTTCGACTGTCGTGGAAGCTGTAGCTGCCGGGAAAAACAGTGCTCTGCATCTTCATGCGGAATTGTCGGGAAGTAAGCAGCCTCTGATAGAAAAGCCGTTGAAGAGCTTTCATTCACTGCTCAGCGAGAAATATCTACCCGTTCCGCTGAACTCAACATTTTTCGGAATTCCCATTAAATCACCGTTCCTGCTTTCCGCCGCTCCTCCTACGGACGGTTACGAGCAGATGAAACTGGCGTATGAAGCGGGCTGGGCAGGGGGAATAATGAAGACCGCCTTCGATGATCTCCCTATCCATATCCCGGGAGAATATATGGTAGTCTTTAACGATAAGACTTACGGGAATTGTGATAATGTCTCCGAACACCCCTTAGACAGGGTCTGTGAAGAGATCAGCCGGCTGGTCAGGGAATATCCCGACAGACTGACTATCGGTTCAACCGGAGGACCGGTTACCGGAAATGATGAAGCAGATAAAAAGGTCTGGCAGAGCAATACCCGTAAACTGGAAAAGACGGGGGCGATGGCGATCGAGTATAGTCTTTCCTGTCCGCAGGGCGGGGACGGCACACATGGTGATATTGTCTCTCAGAATGCGGAACTTACGGCGAAGATCATAGACTGGATAATGGAAAGGGGAGAGGCTAAGGTACCGAAACTGTTCAAGCTGACCGGTGCGGTAACGGCAATTCAGCCGATCATTGATGCCATAAAGGAAGTCCTTGATAAATATCCCGGGAAGAAGGGTGGAGTGACCCTGGCGAATACCTTTCCGGTATTAGGGCTGAGGAGCGGTTTTTCCGATAAATGGGAAAAGGGTATCATCATCGGTATGTCCGGTGAAGGGGTGCTGCCGATCAGTTATCTGACAATAGCGAAGGCTTCCGGAAGAGGGGTCTCCATCTCCGGCAACGGTGGTCCTATGGATTATAAGGGAGCTGCCGATTTTCTGGCTTTAGGTGCGGAGACGGTGCAGTTCTGTACGATCGTGGAGAAATACGGATACGGAATAATTGATGAACTGGAGAACGGTTTGAGTTACCTGCTCAAAGAGAGGGGGATATCTTCGGTAGCCGAGTTGATAGGGAGAGCTTTACCCGATCCGGTGGTAGATTTTATGGATTTACCGGAAAGCGATAAGGTGCCGGAAGTGAATGCCGATCTCTGTCAGCATTGCGGGAACTGTACGCGATGTCCGTATCTGGCGATTGAGCTGGATGAGGATAAGGTTCCGGTGATTGACGAGGAGAAGTGTGTCGGATGTTCTTTGTGTACGCTTCGTTGTTTTTCAGGGGCGTTGCGGATGAGGAAGAAGGAAGTAAGGGAATAGCTGTTAGAGATTAGAGATTAGAGATTAGAGGAAAAGCCTGCGGATGGATAGCTTCGAAGAAAGTTTATCTATTCCCACCCGCCACCCAAGCAGGCAAAGATATTCAGATGCTCCAGCGGCGGGGAGAAGCAAGTCCATTGGTAGCGGAGCAAGTAGATGTACCGCAAATTGGTAATTTGCGGAAACAAGTTACCAACTTGATCTACAGAAAAGCCGGAGGAAGAATAGCAAGTCCATGGGTAGTTAAGCTTCGGAGGAAGGAGAAAAGCCAACGGAAGGAGCAGCAAGTCCATGGGTAGTGAAGCAGGGAGTAAAAAAAATGCAGATTAAATTCATATTTTTATGTACTTTCTTTGTAACAGCACAAAGAAAGATACCAAAGAAAGGCTGCCGGCTGCAACAAAACAGCTAAAAACCTTCTCTAGACTGCTTCTCTGGAAAAACTCCTCACTTCGTTCGTCGAACAGTTTCTTCGAAGCAGTCTCTCGTACGGTTTTATTAACGCTGTTTTTTGCGATGCCGGAAAGAAAAAGAGTAAAAGCCTGCGGATGAATAGCTTCGAAGAAAGTTTATCTATTCCCGCCCGCCACCCAAGCAGGCAAAGATATTCAGATGCTCCAGCGGCGGGGAGAAGCAAGTCCATTGGTAGCGAAGCAAGGGAACAAGTTAGCAACTTGTTCTACAGAAAACCCGGAGGAAGGAATAGCAGGGAAAAAAAGAGAGAAGGGATTAGAGATAGAAAACCTGCGGATGAA
>CAYXFD010000020.1:28592-29944 GCA_964464175.1 uncultured Candidatus Cloacimonadota bacterium
TAGCTTCGAAGGAAAGAAAAAACCAAAGGAAGGAAAAGCAAGACCATTGGTAGCGAAGCAAGTAGATGTACCGCAATTTGGCAAATTGCGGAAACAAGTTACCAACTTGTTCTACAGAAAAGCCGGAGGGAGGAATAGCAGGGATAAAAAGAGAGTAGGGATTAGAGATTAGAAAACCTGCGGATGAATAGCTTCGAAGGAAAGAAAAAACCAAAGGAAGGAAAAGCAAGACCATTGGTAGCGGAGCAAGTAGATGTACCGCAAATTGGTAATTTGCGGAAACAAGTTACCAACTTGTTCTACAGAAAAGCCTGCGGAGGTGGAGCAAGTAAGGAGAAAGCAGACCAGGATGGTCTGGGTGCGATGTAACGAGGGTATCCCTCCCCTTGAAGAGAGTTTGATAAATGGTTAAGAAGTCAGCGCAGATTTATGATTGAGAAAAATCAGGATAACAAATTGTCCGGGGTGACGTTTAGAATTTGAGATCAGAGATTGAAACAAGTGCAATAAGCATTGAAAGATGTTCAGAGAGAACAGGAATAACATGATTGTAAGAAAGAAAACAAAGAGTATAAGGCTCGGTAACCTGATGATCGGGGGTGATAATCCCATACCGGTGCAGTCTATGACCAATACACCGACCCAAGACATTCCTGCCACGGTCAGGCAGATCAGAGAGCTGATCTCTGCCGGTTGTGAGATCATCAGAGTTGCTGTTCCCGACAGGGATTCGGTAATGGCTCTGAAAGAGATAAAAAAGAGCTGTCCGGTTCCGCTTATTGCTGACATCCATTTCGATCATAAACTAGCCCTGGCTGCGATGGACAATGGGATTGACGGGCTCAGGCTCAATCCGGGAAACATCGGAAGTGAACAGAATGTCCGGCTGGTAGCAGAAAAAGCCAAAGGGATGGGAATACCGATCCGGATTGGGGTAAACAGCGGCTCACTGGCAAAGGAGCAGCTGGAACGTTATGGAGTGACGGCTCAGGGGCTGGTGGAATCGGCTCTGGAGCATGTTGCCATTCTGGAGAGACTGGGGTTCTTTGAGATCAAGGTATCGGTCAAAGCTGCCTCTGTTTTGATGACGATCGAGGCTTACCGGCTGTTGAGTGAAAAGATATCTTACCCGCTGCACTTAGGAGTGACGGAAGCAGGAACGGAACTGACCGGAACGGCTAAATCCGCAGCAGCTTTGGGGATCCTGTTATCCGAAGGGATCGGAGACACGATCAGAGTTTCACTCACTGCTGATCCGGTAAAAGAGGTGCTGGTGGGAAATGAAATTCTGAAATCGCTCGGGCTGAAGAAGGGGTTGAGCATAGTATCATGTCCGACCTGCGGCAGAACAG
>CAYXFD010000020.1:30044-58381 GCA_964464175.1 uncultured Candidatus Cloacimonadota bacterium
ATCCTGATAGACGAATATATTACCGGAACGAAATGACGAAGATAGTCCTGATTTTATTATTACTATCGGCTTCTGCCTTACTCTGTGCAGGAGAGTCAGCTCTGAGAACCGGAAATGAGAAACTGAAAGGTCTCGGGCTGAAGAAGGGGTTGAGCATAGTATCATGTCCGACCTGCGGCAGAACAGAAATAGATTTGATCTCCTTAACCAGGCAGGTAGAAGAAAAACTGAAAAAATATCAGGACCGGGAGATGACGGTTGCGGTCATGGGCTGTATTGTCAATGGTCCCGGAGAAGCACGAGAAGCAGATTTCGGAATAGCGGGCGGCAAGAAGGAGGGGCTCCTTTTCCGTAAGGGTGAGATAATCAAAAAAGTCTCTGAAGAACAGCTCTCAGAGGAGTTGCTGATCCTGATAGACGAATATATTACCGGAACGAAATGACGAAGATAGTCCTGATTTTCTTATTACTATCGGCTTCTGCCTTACTCTGTGCAGGAGAAACAGCTCTGAGAACCGGAGAGGTTATCTTTGCCGGAAATGAGTCTATCTCTATCAGAGAACTGAGGGATGTTATTCTCACCAAACCGGGACAGTATTATGATCAGTTGACTGCTCAGGAAGACTGTCAGAGAATTGCCGATCTTTATCAGAGACGGGGTTATTATAACGTCAGAATAAGTTATCCGGAGGCTATACCGGTCGGTTCTCAGCAGGTAAATGTCCATTTCCGGATCGAGGAGGGAGAATCATACCGGATAAGGAAGATTCATCTCTCCGGGAACAGTTATTTTTCGACGGAAAGAATTCAGCAGCTCACCGGAATATCTCCGGCAGGAGATTATCCCTTTTCGGTTATTAATACTCTCCTCTTTCAGATCGTCGATCTTTATGCTTCCCGTGGCTATCTCTTTACCAGTGCCGAACTTGATAGTCTCACCGTGGAGAGTGAGGGTGTAGCAGCTTATATTTCCATCTCGGAGGGGAACTATTCCCGATTTGAGCAGTTTATCTTCGAAGGTAATGACACAACCCGGGAGAGTACACTCCTCCGTATCTCGGGATTAGATCAGATGGAAGTCTTTTCGCTTCATAGATTGCAGCAGGCGGAAGAGAACGTCCGCCGCAAGGAGTATATCAGAGATTTCTCTCTTATTCCGGTAAATCACCGAACCCTGCTTCTGAGAGTGGTCGAGGACAGAATGACCAAAATATCCGGTCTGCTTGGGTATGATACCTCACAGAAAGATTCAGGGAGGAGGCTGACCGGTTATGTAAATTTCAAGTTTCTCAATCTCTACGGAACCGACCGGGAGCTTGCCTTTTCCTGGCGGAGACTGCATGCAGACCGGCAGACGATAGAGTTCCGCTATCATGAATCAGGTCCCTTCCGTCTTCCCTTAGCCGGAGATTTCAAGATTTTCAGAGAAACTGTTGACTCGACCTATATCAAAACGACTTTTGACAGCGAGATCTATTATTATACTTTAAGGAACAAGTATGGAGTATATCTGGGAAGTGATGATTTCTTTCCCGGCTCCCGAAGACCGAAGCTAATCGAGAAAACGTCACAAAAGAAAGCAGGCGGTTTCTGGTATTACAATTCGGAAGATTATTCTCTCAATCCGACAAAAGGTATGCGATTGGAGATAAAACACTATTATATTTTCAAAAGGAAGGAGGATAACTGGCAGAATAAACAGGCAACAGAATTTAAATGGAATAATTATATCGGTCTTTCACCGAAATTGATCATCATGCATTCCCTGAACGGGAAGCAGATCCAGAACCGGGAACTGGAGGAATATGAGCTCTATTCGCTCGGAGGGACTAATGACCTGCGCGGTTTCCGGGAGAAGCAATTCAGCGGTTACCGGACAGCCTGGACTAATCTGGAGTTACGCTATCTTCTGACCAGACAATCCAGAGTCTTCTTCTTCATCGATTACGGTATAGTACATATCCCGGTGCAGGAGAGGACGGAAACCAAAAATGATCTGGTTGGAACCGGATTCGGACTGCGGCTTAATACCAGGCTCGGGATAGTAGGAGTAGATTACGGGATCAGTTACAGTGAAGGGAAATGGTTGCACCCGTTAGACGGAATGATCCATTTCGGATTAGAAACGGGATTATAAAGTAAAATCAGAGTCTCGAAAAGAGAGAAAAAAAACGAAAGAAAAAAACTATCATTTATTCGAACTAAGTACGCAGCAAGTAATTAGGACGGTTAAAAGAGAAAAGATTCAAAAGGAGAATAGAATGGATAGTGCACAATTAAAGAAAGTCGGAGTATATGTTGATGTGTCTAATGTAGCCATGAACGGCGGTTACGGAATGCACTACGATGTTTTAAGAGAATTTGCCTGCCGGAGTAACGGTACAGCCATGAGATTAAATGCCTACGTACCGTACGACGAAGAGAGAGCCAGAAAAGATCAGGAATATTACCGCAAGTCTAACAATTTTCAGTCCCTGCTCAGGGATTTCGGCTATAAAGTTATAGTTAAACAGGTACGCTGGTTTGTTGATGAGGACGGTCACCGCTACAGCAAGTCGAATGCCGATCTCGATATGGCAGTGGATACTCTGCTGCAATCCGAGAAACTGGATTATGTGATCATGGTGACCGGGGACGGAGATTTTGTGCAGGTTGTCAGGGCATTGCAGAATAAAGGGTGCCGGGTAGAAGTGATCGGGTTCAAGAACGTTGCTAATATTCTGAAAAAAGAGGCTGACAGTTATGTTTCCGGATATCTGATACCGGAATTACTCCCTATAGAGGACAATGCAGAGAATGACAGCAAGAAGTGGGGGATTGAAGGGAGTAAAGTCAGAGGTGTCTGCTATTCCTTTCACCAGGACAAGGGGTTTGGTTTTATGAGGTTTATCCGTTCACTTGGAGACGGTTTATGGATTACCGATTCGCGGAAACAGGAATCACCTTACAAGACAGCCTTCTTTCATAAATCGAATATCGTCGATAATCTTGATCTTAATCTGCTCCCTAACCGGGATATCATCTTCGAATTTGAGTTAACGACAAGTGATAAAGGTCTTTCCGCTACGAACGTCAAATTAATACATAGTATCTGATCTCCGGGGCAACGAAGAGCATTAGCGGTACAAGTATTCGATGATAACACTCCAGTTTTACAGTTATTCCGGCAATCCGGCTAAGATCAAAGCAGTTATCGAAGAGCTGATCAAGGTCGGTATCCGCTGCTATGTAGCGACGGAGAAGAGGTCGGAGGTGCTCTTCAAGGGAATGGATCCGCAGTATTGCCTTCTTCGTAAGGCAAAGGCCGGTCTTTCAGCTTCCGGTCAACCGGAAGGGTTGAGGAAAGAAGAGAGAGAACAGCTTCGTTCCCTCAAAATAAAGGGAATTGTCTGGGATACACCCCTCGGGTGTTTTATCCGATCTGCTGATCAGGAGTTGCTAAGTGAGGAATTCGGGAAACCGTCTGTAGATCTGAACGATCCGGACGGTTTTTCCTGCCCGAAACGGAAAGAGAGCCGGAAGCTTGCCGGGAGTATCCTGAGCAGGTTGTTTCCCTCTTCTCCCGAAACAAAACGTTATGCAATTATTGATGTCGGGACGAATAATGTCCTTCTCCTCTGGGCTGAAGTAGACCGGGAAAAGGGTAAGGAAAACAGAGTTCTGCACCGGGCTTCCAGTATCTCAGCCCTGGGGAAGAACATGCGGGATGGGATACTGACTCAAGCCGGGATAGCGAGAACGAAGAAAATCCTCAAAAACCAGATCGGTCTTTCCCGGTATGTAGTTGATAGAATTATAGTTACCGGTACAAGCTGTTCCCGGGACAGCAGGAATATCAGCGAGCTGAGTGACTGGCTGCAGAGAGAAGAGGGGATCGAATACCGTATCCTGAGTGAGAATGAAGAGGCGGAGCTGACCGGATTGGCTAACCGCAGGCTGTTTAGTGAGTTTGAGGAGCTTATTCTCTTCGATATCGGAGGGGGAAGCACGGAGTTCATCTATTACCGCGGGGAGGAGATGCTTTACAAAAAGAGTCTCAGGCTCGGGGTCAGAAGACTGGAAAAACAGAGTAGTTCCGGGCAAAGCAGGATCAGGGATCTGATCCGGGAACAACTCTCCCAACTTCCCTTGGATTTACTCGAATCTCCCGAACTGGTGGGGATAGGTGGTACTGTCACCAATATCAGTGCAGTCAAGCAGAAGCTGATCTTCTATGATAGTGAGGCAGTTCACAAAAGCAGGCTGGCGAAAGAAGATATCGGCTACTATCGGCAGTTATTCGGGAAGCTGACTTACACGGAAATAGCCGAACTGATGCCCTTTGAACCGTTAAGGGCAAATGTCATAACAACCGGCTTATTGATTGTATCCGAGATTTTGGATCTTTACGCCAGGGATAGTTTCTACGTCAGCGATTATGGACTGCAATTCGGTTTACTCGCTCAAATCACTTCCGGAAATAACCGCTGAGTTTATCATTTCAAAAGAAGCATCTTACCGGTAATTTCCTCATTCTGATGGATCAGGCGGTAATAATAAACTCCTGACGAAATCTCCCTGCCCTGCTCGTCGCTTCCGTTCCATAGAACGGTGTGACTTCCTTTCGGAAAAGACTTGTCGGCAAGAGTTCTGACCAATTTTCCCCGGGCATCAAACACCGTCAAAGATACCCTGCCTTCTTTGGGAAGCTGAAAAGAAATATGAGTATCCGGATTGAACGGGTTCGGGTAGTTTCTAATCTGAATACCGGAATCTTCAGGCGGGAGTAGATCGTTGTCGGAGTTTGACGTCGTTGTTACAGAGATCATTGTTTCATCAGAACCGTAGATATAGACTGAGCCGGTAATCGTGTAGTGTCCGGGGGGTAGAAAAAAATGATCGGAAGTATGAACATAAGTCCAGCTTTCCGTACTGCAGGGATCAATAGTAACCACTATTAATGCCGGCAGAACAATCGTAATCCAGTCTCCAAAAAAACTGAAAAGATCGTCAATTTCATAGTTGACTTGCGCTGGAGTATTCGGGAATATCAGTGTAACCGGTTCATCAGTATCATTGATCGCTGTGATCGTAATAATGATATCTTCATCGACATAATAACTTTGCTTGTCTGTTTCAACTTCAACATTGATTGATTGTCTGAGGTATTCGGAAGCTGACAGGTAAACAGTCAGGAAAAGGATAGCTAAAAGATAAGCAATTTTTAACATAATTCTGTACATCATAAACTCCTTATCAATTATAAAAGTGAGTACTGATACTTGCCCGTATACCTGAAAAAAGATTTTCCATTCTTACTTTAACAGAAGCATCTTACCGGTAATTTCCTCATTCTGATGGATCAAGCGGTAATAATAAACTCCTGACGAAATCTCCCTGCCCTGCTCGTCGCTTCCGTTCCATAGAACGGTGTGACTTCCTTTCGGAAAAGACTTGTCGGCAAGAGTTCTGACCAATTTTCCCCGGGCATCAAACACCGTCAAAGATACCCTGCCTTCTTTGGGAAGCTGAAAAGAAATATGAGTATCCGGATTGAACGGGTTCGGGTAGTTTCTAATCTGAATACCGGAATCTTCAGGCGGGAGTAGATCGTTGTCGGAGTTTGACGTCGTTGTTACAGAGATCATTGTTTCATCTGAACCGTAGATTATGGAACGACCGATAATTCCGGTGATTTTGTGTGTACCGGGGGCAAGAAAGAAAAAACCGGGCTGATGAACATAGATCCAGCTTATCTCTTGCCAAGGTTCTAAGGTGATTTGAATATAGACGTGAAGACACATGTTATTCCAATTATCTCTGAAATAATCGAACTCATCGTTAATGAGATAATTGATATATGGATAGCATTCAAAGGCCATGGTGAAGCTTTCTGCCGTTGGATTGAAGGCGGTTGTTGTTACGGCAACCGGTTCGTATGGTTCATAGATCTGCTTATCGGTATCAATGCTTATTATCACTGAACGTTCAACAGCATCGAGATTCGCAAACGAGATCATAACAGCCAGAATCAGGAAGACCAGAATGTAGATTGCTTTACACTTTTCCATAGATATCTCCTTACATTATCAAATCAATGTTATAGCGTTCGGAGTTGTTCAATGGTTGAAGATAATTCTTAAATCTATCTATTTATAAGATAAAGCTATATAAGTCGGGAGCATAATTCTTTTTCAAATTCTCCGGTTACGACTGAAAATAAACGACAAAGAGCAGAATTTCTTCTGCTCTCTATCGCCTTTGCGGGTAAGGAACTCTCTGCGGTCTATTTCAATAAGATCATTTTATTGGCTGCAGACCCGCCCTTGTAAGTCAAATAAGAGAAATAGATCCCGGAGGGGAGAGTATTGCCATGACTATCTGAGCCGTTCCATAACAGGGTGTGTTTTCCTCCCGGATAGTGATCGTCTGTCAGGATTCTCATCAGTTCTCCCCGAGCATTGAAGATCGAGATCTTTACTCTTTCCGGTTCAGTAAGCTCGAATTCGATTGTTGTGTCCGGATTAAAGGGGTTAGGATAGTTACTGAGAATAATCTCTGCCGCCGGTCTCCCGGGCATGTTTTCTTCATTGATAGCAAGGTTTCCGCTGATCTCGATGTGAATACTATCCTCTCCGTATCCTTCCAGTATTCCGGTTATGGTGTGGCTTCCCGGAAGCAGCGGATAATAGTCCGGATGATGAATCATCAGCCAGCTGACTTCACAGCCGGGTTCAATGCTCACGGTGGAAAGAACGGGGAGTATATTGATATTCATATCTATCAGGTAGTTAAAATCAGCATCGAGCAAATAATTGGTAAAGACATTGCTGCTGAATTCCAGAGTAACCGTTTCCTCAGAAGGATTCACCGCAGTGATGGTAATTCTGATAGGTTGCGTGTTAAGATAGATGTTTTTATCGGTTGTGACGTTAATATCAATATCGGTGTTGATCTGTCTGCCGGAAGATGATTTCTCTTCTTCGAGCAGGGCTGATAATATGTTTATCAGACTAACGAGCATAACTACTAACATGAGAGTCAAAATAATTCTCTTCATAATAATCCCTCCGATCGTTTAATCGGTAAAGAGAATGGTATTATTCCTGAATATTGACCAACTCCTACCGTAGAGTTAACAGCAATATCTGCAAGAAGCCTGCCAAAACTGAATAATGTTCTAATTTCCTGTCTGATAAGTGGTTACGGATTTGCTGCTTCTGAAGAAAAGGGAAAGTCATATCAAAAATGTATAAAATCCCGCTATAATATATGGAGTTGATATGATAAATCTGTGAGGAGTTCTAATAAGAAAAAAAGCCCGGCAGAAGCCGGGCTGAAAAGGTATAATTTGTGGTTATTACCGAACGAATCTATTCCCTGGAAATTCTTCCGGAGCCGCTCTCAGTTCTCTCCCGGGCAGGGGGCGTAACAAACGCTTTAACTCTGAAGAACCGGTAAGAATCAGAAACCAGGTTCTTCCAGATTATCAGGTTATCTTCTCCGATAAATGATCCGGTGGTCACGGGAAGGAATTCTCCCTCAATATCGCTGCTTGCTTCGACAATATAACCGCTTGCTTCCGGGATCTGCTCCCAGGAGATGTTGATATATCCGTTTTCGATAAAGACAGCCTCTATCTCCGGACTGCTTACGGAACCAATCTCATTGATTTCTATGCTGAAGGGGTCATAGCTTCCGGCGGAAGGAAGAGTTTCTGTTCTGCCAGATCCATCTGAGGCAGAGAGATAATAATAGACTGTATCTCCGTATGCTTGGGGCGGGATATAGCCGACATAGATATCCTGTGACTGGTGAGTCAGAGGAGCTGTATTGAAGGGAGATTCGGGAGTAGTTGACCAGTAAACGAATAGTTCAGCTTCCGTCAGAGGAAATCCACTGTAAGCTTTTATTACAACCTCTATCGGGGTGTCAAGTCCACTGTAATGTTGTTGTGAGGGGATGTGACTGAGATGAAGCATACCCTGATCAGCAAGACCCATAACCCTGCAATGGAGGGCATCGGTACTCTGCCAGCCGCCTGTTCCGGTATAGAGAAATTCTGCTACCTCATACCCGGGCAGGGCGTTCTGGTAAGCAGCAATAGCAGCCGCATCATTACCAGATCCGGTGACCGGGACATACACCTTGTTATTGAGGATCAAAGAGTTGGTATAAGGCTCATTGTTCGGGGTATAAACGCGGAATACCTGATAAGGGGTGCCGTAAGGACTTAGCTGTCCGGCAAAATAGTCGGCAGCAGCTTCTATTTGACTGTACTGTGAATGTCCGGTGTTAACTGACCGGATCATTATTTTGTCCGGTGCGAGATATTTAGCCCAGGTGTCAATATGCTCGATATATTCACCTGTCGGGTCAGGCACCTTATGATAAGTCTCTATTCCCAGATAATTATTCATTATCTGGTCTATCTCAGAAGTTACCAGACTGGAATTCTCCTGAACTACAAGATCAGTAGAAGCTCCGGTGCCCAGACCGTTACCCATCATATTCCCGCCTGTATGAGTAAGCGGCATCGAGTAACGGGGAATCTCAAAGTAGTCAGCAGTGACCTGAGGAATTGCATTATCATAAGGTCTGGGGCGGTTATAAGTAAAATCGACTACCCCGATACCGCTCTCCGCAACTATACTCCAGGGACCGTAATCCCTTGTCCAGTAAGAATTGGTACTGGCAATTATGAATTCGCAGTTAGCCAGATTAACATTATTGTTCTGGTAATTTGTCGTTGCTTCGTTCATAACGGTTGAGCTGCTGACGATGGTATAAACAGTCGTATCATTAGAAAATTCACGAACCAGAGAATAGGGAATACCCAAAGGATAGCGGATCAGAACACCCTGCATGGGTTCCCATTCGGCAATAAGCCGGGGCTGAAGCGGAATATCCGGATTTTGACCCAGTGAGGTGGTTGCCAGGGTCATTGAGGCATTTGTCTCCTGGTCATTCTGTGATGAGATACCGACAACAGCGGTATCCGTACCATTTGCAGCGGCAGGGATGGCAACTTTGACCTGTATTTGCTTGCTGCTTCCTGCCTGGATTAATCCTGTCTCGGTTATCTCAGAGCGGAGAGAGGAGGGAGTATCCTGCATCGCTACTCTTCCATCTCCCAGATCAATAATCCTGATCGGAACGTCATCATAATCTCTTGCTGCTGCCTGGAAGCTTACACTCCAGTTATTGCCGCTGACCGAGAGACTGTAGTTATCAGCAGTATTGCCGGTGTTGGTGACAGTCATCAGATACTCAACAACAGTGCCGTTATAACCGCTGCCCGAATCTGAACCGGGAGAAACAGCAACACTGTAAACGGGATTATCTATAAGAGAAGTGATAGTAAGGCTATGAATATTCCACCAATTGATATTCCAGGAATTTTCTCCGTGACTGCGGAAACTCAGCTGTATAGTATCTCCGGCAAAAGGAACGAGAGAAAAGGGAAAATCAGCGAGAGTAAAACTACCGTTACTGCAATCATAACTCCAGAGTAAGGTCTCCCCTTCACTGTGGATAACAATAATCTCTAAAAACTCATTAGTAGCCGAGTAGTTATCAAAGAGCTGGGAAACGTTCAGATTCCCGACATTGGCAGGGAGTGCTATCTCAGGGCTTATGGCTGAAAGGTCATAATCAGTTACCGTAGGGCTGTAATAAAAGCGGAGGTAATCGGATTGAAGTGCCCAGTTGCTCCCTTCCAGTGACCAGCCGGTCTGAGGAGGGTCAAAATCTTCCTCCCAGAAGAAGGTTTGAGCTTCCGGAGCAGCAGTAACCGTATTGGAGGGTTCTGATTCACCGGCATCGTAGATAGCTGTTGCATAGTATTCATAGGTTCCCGGTGCTAATCCTTCATCCAGATAAGATGTGATTTCAGCGGTGGTATTACCAATCATTTCTCCGTTTCGATAGATCCGGTATCCGAGTAAAGTATGTCTCTCTCTGCTTGCCCGATTACCGGTAAATCCGGGATCAGAACTGAGGATGAGGGGAAGATCGGTTTCGAAGGAGAGGCTCTCTTCACCGGGTGCCATGAAGGAAACCGGCAGCGGCTGAGCGATTGAATCTCTGCTCACTTCATCGACTACAAAACCCTGGATATTCCAGTTGTAGTTTAAGGTTGGACCCATAGCCAGAAGAGTTGTCCATTGATTATTCCAATAGATCATATTACCGAAGCCGTTTTCAGCTGGTCCGTTATCAACTCCGGGCGGTTGTCCGGTTTGAGTATCTATATGGTAACCAATCCACAGTTCCTGATCATTGTCCAGAAAGACAGGGGTAGCTAAATCGATCAGGTTCCAGGAATTGATCTGAGGATCTGCAACTTCCTGAGCAACCACGAGAGTACCCGGGTCAGTTGAGGAACCTCCTGTCCAGACGTTGATCGTATAAACGCAATTGACTTCCCGGGGGAAGAAGCGGACTTTGGTCAGATATTTTTCTGCAACCCCATAGCCTGCTAACTGAGTTGCCGAAAACCGGGCAGCCACTTTGAACTGAGCTGCTGAACCGGTCCCGATTCCACTGGAATTAACGCCATTATCCCAATGCAGCCAGGATACTGTTCCGGGAGGCTGCCAATTGAGCAGTACGTTCTCATTATCTACAACAACGGCATCAAGTCCGGCCGGGGGCTCCAGATATATTCCTTCGGGAGTGGCTGAGACGGTATTTGATGGTTCAGATTCACCTTGGCTGTATAAAGCGGTGACCTGATATTCATACGTTATGCCGTTACTCAAACCGCTATCAGTGTATTCTGTTGTCTCAACGGCAGCAGGATTTACCGGCACTCCGTCCCGGTAAACATTGTAGCCGAGAAGTTCCCGGTCTCTCTCTCTTGCTCCTTGCGGTACCTCCCAAACAAGATTAACGCTTTCGTTACCCGCTGTTGCCGAAAGATTGGAAGGAGGATGCAGTTCCGGGATCTCGGTAACCCCGACCAAAACAAGCCTGATCTGAGGTTTATAACTCATGGTTGTTGAGGTTGTTGCATTGGTTTGATTCGAGCCGTCTGATCTGACATACCTGAAACCGCTTGCCGCATCAAAAACTCTCTGCTGACCGGAATAAGTCCAGGCCGGCACCCGATCAAAGGCAGTATCTATGAGAATATTATCAACCCCGTTCCATTCGAAGGGTTCCGTTAATTCCAACATATCCCAGTCTCCGGCAGCAGGTGTATATGAGCTGGTGGTATAGACAGTTTGGAAAGGTCCGGAATCGTGTGACGAAGCATTGGAAGCGGTAGTATGTTTCATTCTGATAATGAAGTCAGGAAGACTATGGTCAGGGGTCTGAGTGACGTAAAAACCCAAATCAGTGATCAAGCCTTCACCCTGATAACCGGCAGCATTTATCTCGGCTGCGGTATAGACCGCCTGACCCCGCAAAC
Source organism: uncultured Candidatus Cloacimonadota bacterium (assembly GCA_964464175.1). Lineage (GTDB taxonomy): Bacteria > Cloacimonadota > Cloacimonadia > Cloacimonadales > JAJBBL01 > CAYXFD01. The sequence continues at coordinate 41,440 of CAYXFD010000020.1, forward strand.
TGCGGTAATAGATATTGATCGGAGCAGCCTGAGACGTGCTGTTCGTATTCGTACCGGCTCCTATTTCGATAGTAATCAGCCCGACGGGGAGAGATTGGTTGTGAACAGTGGTATATTCACCGTAAGAAACCGTCTTGGTGAAGTTAACAATAGTACCCGGGTCAATAGCGGAACCGAGGGTTACCTGATATGAGGAATTATTGCTGCTGCCGGGTAAGATGGAAGGAATGTTGTTAACGGGGTCAGTAATGGAAACGAGCGGATGATCATCCTCTAACAGAGCAGTTCCGGCACTCGAAGCAGCCTGTCCGGTATTTTCGATATTGAAGATCATGGTAACTGTTTCGCCCGGATCGAGCATTCCGTTATTATTACCACCCGGAGCGGGGTCTTGAACAATAAGGTTAGTGACCTCCAGTTTCGGAGCATTTACAGCGAAGCTGAAGTCAGCAGACCAGTTCTCTGTACCGGAGGTAATAGCCAGAGAGAAGCTGAGGGTTGTTTGGTCCTGAATATCATCGGAAATCTGGATCTGGAAGGCATTGGGTCTGGTAACTGTTGCCGCAGCAGCAATATTTCCAAAAGTCTCACTGCTATCAGTAATCGTAACACCGGCGGAAGAGGTAGTTAACAGTGCCTGAACATTAGCTGCCGGATCAAGACCGATGTTTTCCAGGGTAACGGTTATTCCGACCAATTCGTTATTATGAGGTGTATAATCACCGCTGCCGCTGAGCGAATAGTCATTAAGAACGATAAAGGGACCGTCAGCCGGAAGAACTTCAACAGATCCTGTATAGGTAACTTTGTTATATCCGGTTACAGTAAGATTAAGTGTTGTCGGTTGAACAGGCGGGTTATCCATAATTAAGCTAACATTTCCCGCACTATTTGTGTAACCGTAAGCGAGTATGTCATAACTGGAGTTGGTCAAAGAAACCAGAGCTCCTTCCACTCCGGTTGAAACATTTAAAGTGTTCACACCTAAGGGAATACTGGAGTTATAACTAACAGTCATATTCTGAGGGGCAGCTGAGCGAGCCTGCAGAGAGGCATCTCCGAAGATATGCCAGTTCTTGAACTCATCAGCACCAGAAGTACCATAATCGTCTATCATTTGAAAAGAACCGTTGAAGAAGAGTCCGCCAATCGTGTTTTTCTGCTCATTCACCAATAGATTTGTTACCTCGAGCTGACCGGACATTGGGGGATGCCATGCCTGATTTACTGAGGAAGCGTACATGGCTATTGCACCTGTGGGAGCACCGGTAGAATTATTAGTAGCCCGCAGCCAGGCTTCAGCAAAGCAGGTAGTACCGGTGAAATTTCCGTTTACGCAAGCGACTGAGACAATGAAGGGGAGTTTATAGTCGTTGGTTAGATTATTCACATGCGAACTGGAAAACCCGGAAGTTGACCAGGAGGTATTGGAACCGTGGCCGGTATAATTGGCAAAACCACGACCGGCATTGATGGCATTGGTTACCATGGTGGAAGTAGCGGAAGGCTGGTAAAATTGATCAACATGGGTATAAGTATATGCTAAGAGATGAGTGCGAATCAGGTCTAAATGCTGATTATCATATAAACCGCCATGACCAGGCCCTTCATTAGAGGCAAGTCCCATAGCATTGGAAAGCCAGGTATCGGTGGTATCAATATCCTTTTCATAATGAATTGTTCTCGCTACCTGAGTCTCTACCTGGGCTATTGTCTCGGCAGAAAATCTACCGACAAAGATATCGCCGTAAGCATCATTTCCTGCCAGTAGAGAATAGGAGGGGTCTGAACCCCCGCCACCGACGGTGAAGGTTGGTACCTGGGCGGCATCACCTACTATCTGGAGGAAAACGAGTCCGTCATTCTGATCGTATTCGCTCTGGATGAAGTTCTTGATCGCAGTTGCCGTAGATCCGATAGTTGAGACAGGATAGATCGTTGTGGGGATACCCTTCTGGTTTTTCCAGTTAACATAGGGCATTGTGGCATTGACGAAAGAATCATAGGCAATAACGATCATTCTCCCCTGTTCTTCCAGAGGGGTGTAACGAGTTGCAGAAAAATTGATAAATCTGTTGTGGTAGATATTTTCGAGTTCCCGGGCATATCCATCCCCGGAACGGATAAAGACATTCCTTGTATCGGTCCCGATAGTATTGATCTCCACGGTAATGCTATGATGTACTCTCAGGATACCTGTAACAGGATTATATTGAAACGGATTTACTCTGACAACCTGTCCGCGGAAATCTCTGAGGATGTACGGCTCTCCCAATTCAGCTAATAAGCCGGGATAGAAACCCTCTTTCTCATAGATATCCGAAAAGGTATAGGGAATCTCGTCCGGCATTTGATTCCGGTAGATTACCCCTTTTGAGGGAGAAACCTCCATGAGCAGATCGGTATATTCGCTGGAGATTACTCTTATATCCGTAAGAGCTTCATCCGGAATGAGAATGCTGCGGGAGATATAGGGTAATTCCGGAGCTCCTTTTTCTATAACTGCCGGTTCCTTGGGCAGGTTTATCCGATAGTATATCTCACCGTCAATTTCGACAGCTTGTCTGAAAAAACTGCCGAAAGAGTAAGATATCACTGTTTGGCCGGGATCTGACCGGACAAGTTCAATATTAAAGGGGGAGTTTTCGATAACATATTCTTCGGCGGCAAGAAGAGCCGTCAGGCTGATAATGAGCAATAACAAGATAAAACGTTTCACGCTTGAACCTCTTTTAGTTTAATTTTTTTACTCTCTCAGGCAGCAGCCTAAACGATAAGCTGAACGCCTAATATAGTCTATTTACAATACTACGTAACAACAGATAAAATTAGGGAAGTAAAAACCAGTCAAGAAATAAATACGCCCAATCACCAGGATTTCCTGGAGATTTTCTTTCCTGCCCGCCACCCCAAAGGGGTTTGTTCCTGGCCTGCATTATCGCTTTGCTCGTTGCAGGTCAGGAGCTATAAGCAAAAGAAACGCCCATGATAGAGGGTTTTGACACACAGGAGAATGATTATAATTCATTACATTCTTTCCACTAATACTTGCTTTTTTCAAGAGCTTCTATCCTTTTTAGCACCGGAGGATGGGTATATTCCAGAAAGACCTTGAGAGGGTGCGGGGTCAGGTTACTGAGGCTATCGACAGAGAGTTTTTTCAGGGCTCTGATCATTGCCTGGGGATTTTGAGCAGTTTTTGCTGAAAACTCATCTGCCTGATACTCGTGTTTCCGGGAGATAGCTTTGTCTATCAACCCCAATAACATACTCAAAGGAGAGTAGATAAAAAAGAAAAAAACGAAACCGGCATAGAGAGGGGTTCCCTCTACCTGAAAGGCTTGATAGAGTCCCGGCTGCCCGATGAAGAATGATAACAGGAAAAACATCAGGAGCGAGGAAGCCAGGGAGTGGAGAATTTTCTTCTTGATATGCCCCAGCTTACAGTGACCTACTTCATGGGCTAAGATGGAAAGCAATTCGTCAACCTGGAACTTATCGAGAAGAGTGTCGAACAGAGCGATCCTTTTTGTTCTGCCGAATCCCGTGAAATAGGCATTTCCTTTAGAGGAACGGCGGGAACCATCAATCTTGTAAACTCCCTGAACCGTATAGTTCTGTTTTTCAGTATAATCTTCGATCTCCTGTCGCAGTTCACCCTCTTCCAGAGGGGTAAATTTATTGAAAAGGGGGAGGATAACGAGCGGGGCAAGAAAGGCAATAAACAGCTGGATAGCCGACAAAGCAAGCCAGGTCCATAACCAGGCTAAGGAGAGTCTGGAAAAAAAGAACAGGATCAGCGAGAAAATCGGGATACCCAATATCGCTGTGATCAGAAGACCTTTTATCTGATCCAGGACAAAGGTCTTGACCGTTGTCCGGTTAAAACCATACTTTCTTTCGATCACAAAGGTATCATAGAGCTTGAAGGGGATGCTTATCAAAGTTGTTAGAAGTGTCAGGATGCCAGCAAAGATCAATCCCTGAACTATCATATAACCGGAGAGAGAGCGGGCAATTTCCGTAACGAGACTGAATCCTCCCCTAAGGATGAATGCCAGGGTAAGCAGCAGCATAAGTGTTGAGAGGATAAGGTTGAGGAGAGTTTTATCACGAGAATAACGTTGAGAGAGTTCGTATCTTTGTTCATCGTATATCTCTCTGAATTCGGCAGGAACAGTAAGAGAGAAGTGTTTCAGGTTCAGTAATTCGGTAAGCGCTGAGAGCACCCATTGAATGATCAGCAGGGTGATAATAACGATGAGATATATGTTCATAGCAACCTCACAAAAAGTTATATTCTTAAAGATCGATGTTTTCCAATTGGTGTTATTGTCAAGCATAAGCGGAGACTGCTCTCAGATAAGGGGGTTATTGCCATGGAATGAGTGAATAATCCGGCATAATTAAAGCGAATATGATATTTTTCCCTCAAAACCAAAATAAAACTGGACAAGGGAACTTCGATAAAAATAGTGGTTTTCCAAACTATTATAAAGGAAAGAGGTAGTAATGCCAGCAGCATTTGAAGAAAAAGATGAGAAGCAACAACAGGTAACTGAAGAGGTTACCGAAGAAGAAAAAAAGGTCGAAGAGACCGAAAAAGATTCAGCCGACGAATCAACAAAAGAAGATTTTGAAACGATGCTCGAGACGACATTCGTAGATACCGACAAAGTCGGAGAAGGGGATGTTGTTACCGGCAAAGTGATCGCGATCAACGAGAACTACATCTTTGTCTCTTTAGGGGGCAAGAATGAAGCGATTGCCGAGAGGGAAGACTATCAAACCAAGACCGGGAAACTCAAGGTAGAGATCGGAGATGAGATCAAGGGGTTTATTGTCAAGAAGACCGAATCCGAGATCGTAATCTCCAAAAGCCTTAACCGTAAGTACGTAGATAAGGGTTTCTTGCGGGAGGCTTATGAGCAGAAGATACCGGTAAATGGTAAGATTGTCAGCACTGTAAAAGGTGGTTTTTCCGTTGAAATTCTGGGAACAAGAGCATTTTGTCCGTTTTCTCAGGCTGACATAAGATATATCTCCGACCCGCAGACGATGATCGGTCATTATTTTGATTTTGAGATAACCGAGATTTCTCAGGATATGAGGAACATCATACTTTCCCGCAAAGCTCTTCTGGAAAAAGAAGTGCAAGAAATGAAAAAAGAGACCATGGAAAAATTAGAGGTCGGGGCAGTTCTTGAAGGTGTTGTCATCAGGATAGCAGATTTCGGTGCTTTTGTCGATCTTGGCGGGATAGACGGGCTTTTACATATTTCTCAGTTATCCTGGGTGAAAGTGAATAATCCCCGCGATGTAGTGAAGATCGGTGATAAGATCCAGGTCAAAGTTATCGGAATTGACGGTGAAAAGATTGCTCTCAGTATGAAAGAATTACAGCCCGATCCGATGATCAAGGCTTTGGAAGAGATAAATGAGGGGGATATCGTTAAGTGCCGCATTTTACGGAACGAATCTTTCGGAAGTTTCTGCGAGATAAAGCCGGGAGTTGAGGGTTTGATCCCGATCTCCGAAATGCTGCACGGCAGCCGCGTTAATAACCCTTCGGAAGTAGTCAGCGTTGGTGATTTGGTAGAAGCTCAAATCATCAGGATCAACAGAGATGAACGGAAGATATCTCTTTCCCTGAAAGCACTCAAAGACGACCCCTGGGAAACGATAGATGACCTGGTCAAGGAAGGTGATGAAGTGGAAGGAATAGTGGAAAGCATCACCAGTTTTGGCGTGTTTGTCAGAATACAGGAAGGCTTGACCGGATTACTCCCCAAATCAAAAATTGCTCGTTCCAGCACAAAATTCAATGAGGGAGATGCAGGTCAAAAGGTTAATCTGCGGGTTCAGCAGATAGATAAGTTAAAGAAAAGGATTTCACTTGAACCGCTCGATATGGAACCGCAGGCTAACAACGAATATTTTCCATCGGGAGATAGCCGGGATAGTCGGGATAGCCGTAAACCCCGGACGGATTGGAGAAAGTATGCCAATTCTTCCCAGGACGTACCGGAAGATAATCCCTTCTCCGACTTATAGAGATAAGAAGTTAATACTTATATCGATAATTAGACTATTAAAAAAGGCAGCCTCTGGGCTGCCTTTTTTGCTATCATCAGAGTTGAGAATGAGATCTTTTTCTGGAAAGGGAAAGAGTCAACAGGGTTACAAAATCGTTGTTCAGGGTAGCCAAGTAAAGGGTAAAAAAAAAGGGCACATTTTACCGTGCCCTTACAGCTCTGCCCGGAAGCAGCATTGATGCTGCAACAGACTTAGCTGCACCCAGACCATCTCTGGTCTGCTCATAAATTCTTAGCAGCCGGAACAACAGGTACCGGTTTTTTCAATATCTAATCGTCGAAACAGTTCTTGTCCGGAAGGGAAAAGAATTTTCCTACCATTGGAATTTCACATCAAGTTCTCTGGCAGCCTTGACATCGTCCACCCTTCTGACCGGGGTCTTTAGCGGAGCATTTTTTACTGTTTCGGGGTCTTTTTCACATTCTTCGGCGATCTCGATCATTGCTTTGATAAAATTATCCAGAGTTTCCATACTTTCGGTTTCGGTCGGTTCGACCATCAGCGCTTCAGGAACAATGAGCGGGAAATACACGGTCGGTGCGTGGAAACCTTTATCGAGTAACCTTTTGGCAATATCCATCGTTCTTATTCCGAAATTATCTTTCTGCCATTTCCCACTGGCAACGAATTCATGCATACAGTAGGAGGGATAAGGGACAAAGAAATGTTTCTTCAGTTTAGCCAGAAGATAATTGGCATTGATGATCGCATTCTCCGATACTCTCTTTAACCCTATCTCTCCAAGCATCTTGATATAGATGTAGGCTCTGAGATAAACGCCAAAATTCCCGTAGAAGCTATGAATTTTTCCGATAGAGGTCTCTCGATTGCTCTCATCAAGGTAGTAAAGCTCATCCTTCTTATTAGCCATAGGATAAGGGAGATAGGGGAGCAGTTTTTCAACAACCCCGACCGGTCCCGAACCTGGTCCGCCGCCGCCATGAGGAGTGGTAAAGGTCTTGTGCAGATTAAAATGCATCACATCAAATCCAATCTGTCCCGGTTTGACTATCCCAAGCAGGGCGTTCAGATTAGCCCCGTCCAGATACATCAGACCATCGACCTGATGAATGATCTCGGCTATCTCCTTGAACTGTGTTTCAAAGAGACCGAGAGTATTGGGATTGGTCAGCATAAAACCGGCAACCTGATCATCAACAAGTTCTCTTAAAGCTGCCAGGTCAACCTTTCCGTTCTCACCGGATTTTATTTGTACCGTATCATAGCCGACAAGGGAAGCACTTGCCGGATTTGTTCCATGAGCGGAATCCGGCATTATGATCTTGTTTTTATGGGTGTTTCCTTTCTTTTCATGGTAAGCCTGGATCATTTTCAGTCCTGTCAATTCACCCTGAGCACCGGCAACAGGCTGCAGTGTTACTGCCGCAAACCCGGAAATCTCTGCCAGATCCTGCTGTAGCTCATACATGATCTCCAGGGCACCCTGAACGGTAGCCTGAGATTGCTGGGGATGGATATTCAGGAAACCGCAGTTCCGAACCAGAGTTTCGTGCAGCTTGGGGTTATATTTCATGGTACAGGAGCCTAAAGGATAGAAGCCCTTCTCGATACAATGATTCATATTGCTCAGCTCGATGAAGTGACGCATAACATCGAGCTCACTTACTTCCGGCATCCGGAGAGATTCCTGACGTCTGTACTTTTCGGGAATACAATCGTCTATTTTATGTTCGACATCATTCTGTGGGAGAGTATATCCCTTCCTGCCGGGAGAATGCTTTTCAAAGATAGTCTTAGCCATTTCAGACCTCCCCTTTTTCAGATTTGGTTATATCCCGCAAAGCTCTGACCAGTTCATCCAGCATGGCTCTGTTTTTCTTTTCGGTAACAGCGATCATCAGCGACATTTCAAGCCCGAAAGGTTTCATGTCTATACCGGGAAAGATATCCAGAGGGAGGAGTTTTTCGCTGATTATGGAAGGATTTATCGGCGTTTTTACCACAAATTCCTTGAAGAAAGGAGCTTGGTATTGCAGGGAGAAACCAGGTATTTTGGAGATCTCTGCTGCCAGATAATGAGCTTTAGCAGCTGATTGTTCTGCCACTTCCTGCAGTCCGGATTTTCCCATCAGACAGAGATAGACTGTGGCAGCGAGAGCACATAATGATTGGTTACTGCAGATATTGGAGGTTGCTTTTTCCCGGCGGATATGCTGTTCCCGAGCCTGCAGGGTTAGAGCGTAAGCCCTGTTTCCTTCGGAATCGGTCGTACCTCCAGAAATTCTGCCCGGCATTAGTCTTGCCAGACTCATTTTTGTGGCAAAGAAACCTAACAAGGGACCGCCGTAGAACTGGCTGTTACCGAGAGCCTGACCCTCGCCGACAACGATATCGGCATCATATTCAGACGGTGCGTTCATAACCGCCAAGGATATAGGATCAACAGCAACGATATAGAGCAGTTTCGGTATTTTGCGAACTGCTTTTTCGACTTTGAAGGCATCTTCTATGTTTCCGAAAAAGTTAGGAGTCTGCAAGACAACAGAACTTGTCTGATCATCTAAGGACTCTTCTAACTTCTCATAATCTGTTAAACCATCTTTGGGGGGGATGACAACCAACTCAAGTCCAATACCGGTAACAAAGGCTTTGATCACCTCCAGAGAGGAGGGGTTGATCGTACCGGCAATAATCACCTTTTTACGTTTATTGCTGCGGACTGCCATTAGTATGGCTTCAGCCACCGCTGAAGCTCCGTCATACATGCTGGCATTGGCGATCTCCATCCCGGTCAGTTCACAGATCAGGGTTTGAAATTCGTAGATGTGCTGCAAAGTTCCCTGACTCACTTCCGCCTGATAAGGTGTATAAGAGGTGTGGAATTCAGGACGGAGAATGATGTGGTCAACAGCAGCCGGGATATAGTGATCATAAATACCACCGCCCAGAAACGAGTTTACCCGGCAGGTAGAGATGTTTTTAGCTGCCAGGCGGGCTATTTTCTGGCTGATCTCCCATTCGGAATAGGGTTTCTCCAGATTAACAGCAGCAGTTTGGCGAAAATGACCGGGGATATTGGCAATCAACTCCTGGAAGGAAGAAACTCCAATTTCCTGCAGCATCTTCTGCCGTTCTTTATCGGTATTCGAAATATAGGGCATTCAGAAGACCTCCATTTTAGTTATTATTTATGCAACTTGAAAAACAGAGTATTGATTTTTGTCAAGAAGAGCTGTTTAAGGTTCTTCAGGAATATCTAAGAACAAAGATGAGAGGGGGTTGCTGCTGAGTGATGTAAACATTTTGTTTCAGATTCTATCATCTGCAGGCTTAACTGAGCAAACTTGACAGCAAACGATTCTGCTGTCTGCTGCAGGGAATGATTTCTAGCCTCACCCCCCGGGTGTTGATCTCTCTAACCTATTTTCATAGCACGAGGAGGCTGTTCTGAGAAAGATGAAGCGATAATGCAGTTCAGGAATAAAATCCTTTTGGAGTAGCGGACGGGTATAGAAAAAAACAGTCTCACACGAGATAACCCGATATGGCTAAACATATTACTTGACCGAAACAACCGAGATTAAGATAATGAATGAAAATCAGACTGTTGGAGGAATTATGTCAAAGAAAGTTTTAGTAGCTACGGAAAAACCGTTCGCACCGGCTGCCATTGATGAGATCAGCAAGATTGTCAGTAGTGCCGGGTATTCTCTTATCCTGCTGGAGAGTTACCAGGAAAAGGAGGAATTGCTCAATGCCCTTTCCGACGTAAATGCAGTCATTATCAGGAGTGATAAGATGACTCCGGAAGTAATCGAAAGATCTTCTCAACTGGAGATCATTGTCCGTGCCGGAGCCGGTTATGATAATGTCGATCTGGAAGCAGCAAGCAAGAAAAGCATTGTAGTGATGAACACTCCCGGGCAGAATTCCAATGCGGTAGCTGAATTGGCATTCGGAATGATGCTCTCTTTAGCCCGTAAAGGTTTTTCGGGGAAGAGCGGTACCGAACTGAGGGGTAAGAAGCTCGGTATCCACGCTTATGGTAATGTCGGTAAATATGTTGCTCTAATCGGTAAGGGTTTCGGGATGGAGATCTATGCCTTCGATCCCTATGTTTCCCCGGAATTAATGGTGAAAGAGGGTATCAAGCAGGTAAAATCAGGAGAAGAACTCTACTCGACTTGCGATTATATTTCTCTTCATCTCCCCAAAGTCAAAGAGACAATAGGCTCAATAAACTTTGAACTGATGTCGAAGATGAAGAAAGGAGCAGCCATAATCAACACTGCCCGTGCCGAAGTAGTTGATGAACCTTCACTTCTGAAGATGTTTGAAGCCCGACCGGACTTCAAGTATGCTTCGGATATAGCCCCTAACTGTAAAGATGAGATTGCCGCCAAATATGCCGAACGGTTCTTTTTCACTCCCAAGAAAATGGGAGCTCAGACAGCAGAGGCGAATATCAATGCCGGAATAGCAGCGGCAAAGCAGATAGTAGGTTTCTTCCAGAGGGGAGACAAGACCTTTCAGGTGAATAAATAAAACAGTTCAAGCTTCGAATAAAGAGAGCTCCGGTTCTCTTTACTCAGTTCAATATCTGCATCCTGAAACTGATTCCGGAAGAATAGATTGGCAACTGTTTCCGGCTTCTTTTCCGGTTCAGATTGGCTGTGAAGTTTTTTTAAACCTAACTACAGTATCTCTTTTCTTAGTTGATTTTTTGGCTAATTAATGAGTACGGAGGATTAGATGAAAAAGATAATAATTACCCTTATTGCCCTGATGTTTCTCTTACCTTGCTTGTTTGCCAGCACAGGAATGAATGTCCGGTTTGGATTTCTTGCCCCCTCAGCAACAAAGACCGGTATCTTTCCCGGATTCTCTTATGGCTTTAATATCGACAACTTGATCGATATGGGATTAGGAGCCGATTTCTTTTACAGGAACGAGCGGGAGACAAGAACGATATCCGTCGCCGAAACTCCCGGAGGGACAGAAGTGATCACTAAACAGGTAGGTTCTGACCTGACGACCTATTATCTCCCCCTGATGGCATCAGTTCGTATCGGTGTTCCGGTAGATCTGCCGGTAATCCCTTATGCCGGCGGCAGTGTGGGCTGGGGACTGCTCTGGGAGAATGTCTTTATTGCTGCAGATGATACAGAAGATCCCCCAATAGTGCAAATCGATGATAATAACTTCTTTAGCGGTTTTAACTGGGGTTTGCAGCTCGGAACAAAGTATCTTTTGAGTCCCAATGCCGGGGTTTACGGAGAGTTTTTCTATAACGGCGGCAAGATGAAGAAAGACATCGAAAAAGGGATCGAAGGTATAACCTGGGATGAGATCAATATGTCGGGAGTAGGCTTACGACTCGGCTTAGAAGTACGATTATAGTATTCAGAGCTGTTCACTTTTTTTACCTGACCCGACGATTCTGAGATGGTTTATCTGCTCGATCCGGTAAAACCTCTTTTTCCGCAATTAAAGAGGGAGATAGTTAAGGAAATAGAGAGAGAAAAACCGGCTTATCTGATAATCGGAGCTTCCACCCCGGATATTGCCGAAATGTTTGTTTTCCCGGAACTCAAAACGGTTTGGGTCTTGAATCCGGAGGCAGATGATTACACGACAGAAGAATTTGCGGAGCTTCGGAAGAGTTTGGCGGAGAAGGAGATCACCGTTCTCAAAGGGAAACATCTAATAGAGAGTTTTTATCATTCCTCTTCCCGGAGTTACCGGACTCTTTTTCCGGCAGAGGTTATGTCTGCTACCCTTGCTGATCTTCCCCGGAGTGTCAAACACTGCCTGGAAAATGCCGTTCTAACAGTCGATAAGCAGATCGTTCCTTCCGGTTCTTTAGTAATATCTGTAGCCGGAGAAAATGATATTCCCGGAACAGCTGTCTTACTTGAGCCAAGACCGAGTAAGAATATGATCGATTCCAGGATTGTGAGGATAATCTGTTATCCCTATGAGAGAGATTTTTAGCTATAAAGTAAAGAAGGATTACTATGAGACGATTAGATTTACTGACAGAGAAAGAGAGAATAACAGCGTTCATCAGAGATTATCTTGCTCGTTCCGGAAAGAAGAAGGTAGTACTCGGTTTATCCGGAGGAATAGATTCGGCAGTCATAGCTGCGCTCTGCACCGAGGCATTGGGAAACAAGAATGTCTATGCTGCCATTTTGCCCTACCGGACAAGTGACCCGAAAAATGTAGTGGATGCCCGTAATCTGGCGAAGAAGCTGAAGATCCATCACCGGGATATAAGTATTACCCCTTACGTCGATACCTATTTTTCAGATAATTCTCCCGATGCTTCCCTGCTTCGTAAGGGGAATTTCATGGCAAGGATCCGGATGTGTATCCTTTATGACCTTTCTGCTTTCTATGATGCCCTCGTTGTCGGAACCGGGAACAGAACAGAACTGCTGACAGGCTATACTACCCAATATGGAGACAATGCCTGTGCCTTCGAGCCGATAGGACATCTTTACAAAACAGAAGTGAGAAGCCTGGCTAAATATCTTCTGATCAAAGAGGAGATAATCAACAAAAGTCCCTCTGCCGATCTCTGGAAGGGTCAAACCGATGAAGAAGAGATAGGAATGAGTTATCTGACTCTGGACGAGATTCTCTATCTCATGTTTGATAAGGAGAAAACGCCGGAAGAGATCATCAAAGAGGGCTTTTTAGAGGAAGATGTGCAAAGAGTCACGGAACTGCATAAAGAGTCGGAGTTCAAACGCCGTTTACCCGAAATGCTGAACGGTAGTTAAAGAAGAAATTGTTCTTTGAAGAGCGGATCACATAATTATATTCTGAAGGAGTAATATATTGAGCATTAAGATCGCCGAAGCCCATAGAAAGTGTAAGCTTTGTAATAATTATCGTGCCCAGCGCTACTGCCCCCGCACAGGAAAAGATATCTGCTGGAAATGCTGCAACGAGAAGCGGACTGACCGCAAGTGTCCCCAGGAGTGTGCCTATATCATTCACAGCGAAAAGGGGACAGACTTTGCCGGTTCTCTCCTGAAATCCAAGGTAGATTCGATGCAGGAATTGAGAGGACTGACCAAAAACCTTTTTGATCTCTGGTCTGAGAGTCCGGCAGAAGCGTTCGGGGGAAGAATACCTGTCGAGATGACCGGAAGCGAAGAGGGGAAAAGAGAGTTAGTTGATTATCTAAAGAAGATAGAAGATCTGGCAATCCTTCCTCCCGGCTATATCACCAGAAAGTTGAAGCTCTCGATGCCGGAAGGAAAAGAACCCGAAAACTACGAATACGCTTCCGAACAGTATATTCTGAAAATGGCAGCCGGAGAATGGGAAGAGTCTATTGGGTATCTCTATGATAGTAAAAAATACAATGATGATCTTTTTAAGATGAATTACCTGACCAGAAGGGCAGAAAACCGTCTCTTAAAGTCAATAACAACCTGTCATCTGCTCTTTTCGGCAATGTCGGAAAACAGAGAAGAGGCACTTGTCTATTATGAGGTGAATAACAGGTTTGACCTGACCCTGATCATGGGTATTGCTGAGGGGAAATGGCTCGTTAAAGAGGTCGTCATTGGCAGTCCGAGCTTTTATTACGGAGAGAGAGAAGCGATAATCCTCATCTCAGGTTTTATCTCCCATCAGGAAATGGAAAAAGCTGAGAAATACTTGCAGAAATATCAGGAAATTCTGATAGATTCAGCCGACCTGAACTATCTTAACGGATTGTACTTTCTTCTGAAGAAGGATTATCCTAAGGCTCTGAAGTATTATCTGACGGCAGTGGAGATCGATCCCGATTTCTATGAATATAAGTATAACCTCGCTCTCGTTTATCAGATGCTCCGGAGTTTTGAGACGGCAAAAAGACTCTATTCCGAGTTACTCGGGAAAAAGAGTGATGATACGAACGTTCTTAATAATCTGGCTGTGATCTTCGAAGCAGAAGGAGATAAGGAAGAAGCCTTACGACTTCTGGAAAAATGTCTGGAATTCGATTCCACCAATGAGCTTGCCAAAAAGAACATCGAGCGGATAACGAAGAAGTAAGAGTTGGTGTTTCAGGAAAGATTTTTTTGGGAAGCATTCAACCTTGCCGGGCAGGGTCGCGGTAAATCCGGAATAAATCCCTTTGTCGGAGCTGTGATTGTTAAAAACGGAAAGATCATCGGCAGAGGCTTTACTCAGGAAAGCGGGAAAAACCACGCAGAGATCGAAGCTCTGCTGGATGCTGCGGAATCTGCCGGGGGAGCTGAATTATATGTTACTCTCGAACCTTGCTGCCATTATGGCAGGACACCACCCTGCACCTCAGCAATAATCAAAGCCGGGATAAAAAAGGTCTATGCCGGGATAACTGATCCCAATCCCCAGGTAAACGGAAAGGGATTTGCTGCCTTAGAAGCAGCCGGGATTATTGTCGAGAAGGGGTTCTGGAAAGAGAAGATCGAGAAGCAGTTAGAGTATTATCTGACCTACCGCCGGGAAAACCGTCCCTTCGTGATGATGAAAAATGCCGTTACCCTCGATGGAAAAATTGCTACCGGTACAGGAGATTCCAAGTGGATAAGCTGTCCCGCTTCCCGTGAGTTCAGCCATCGGCTGCGAAAGGAAGCTGGAGCGGTAGTAACCGGGATTGAGACAGTCTTAAGCGATGACCCTCTCTTAAATGTAAGGTTAGGAAAGGAGCCGCAGCCGGTGTTGAGAATAATTCTGGACAGCCGACTGAGGATACCCCTGGAGAGTAAAATTGTCCGGACCGCTGCCGGAATACCGACAATTATCTACAAACGGGAAGATTTCACATCCGCCGGAAAAGAAAAGGAGCTTCGAGAAAAAGGGGTGACTGTTCTTTCACTGCCGGCTCTGAACTCCGAGTACCTTTCTCTGAAGGCTCTCATGACAGATCTGCTGGCTAAGGAGATACCGGTTATCATGATCGAAGCCGGAACAAGACTCAGCAGCTCTTTCCTGAGAGCCAAACTGGTCGATAAGATATACTATTTTATCTCTCCGATAGCTGTCGGCGGCGGGCAGACGGTTTTTAAGGATTTAGCGGTTGACACCCTCTCTCAGGCGGTTAAACTCAAGATTGACCGGATAGAGCAGGTGGGGAATGACCTGCTTCTCATTATCTATCCTCAGTTGAAATAAGTTGCCATATAGAAGGAGGTAGTTTTGACCAGATATTTCATGCCGACCAAAGTATATTGGGGTAAAGATTGTCTCACTGCGACTTCAGAGGACTTTACCCGTTTGGGTAAAAGGGCGTTTATCGTTACCGGTAAAAGATCAGCCCGGTTATCCGGTGCCCTGCCCGACCTTTTGCCTGTACTTGAAAAACAAAAGATCCCGTATTTTGTCTATGACGGAATAAGCGAAAATCCGGAATTAGAAGATATCTACCGGGGTGCTGTCCTCTTTAAGGAAAAGGAGTGCGATCTGCTCATCGGGATCGGGGGGGGCAGTCCGATAGATGCTGCCAAAGCGATCTCCGTTATCGCTGCCAATGATTTGCAGGGAAGAGAGATCTACCAACCGGAAAAGATCCGGAAAGCTTTTCCCCTTATTGCTATTCCTACGACTGCCGGAACCGGTACGGAAGTAACCCCCTACAGTGTTCTGACCGATACTAAGCTCCGGAAAAAAGCAGGGTTCGGGAATCCGCTTATCTTTCCGCTGCTCTCTTTCTCTGATCCGAAATATACCTTCAGCCTGCCGGAGAAGGTTACTGTCGATACAGCCCTGGACGCTTTGAGTCATCTGCTGGAAGGGATATATTCCCGCAGCCGCTGTGACCTTCTCTTTCCTCTTATCTTTAGAGGAGTTAAGGATATAGTGCAATCTCTTCCCGCTCTCGGAAAAGAACCTGAAAACTATGAACTGAGAAAGAAACTGCTGAGAGCTTCCCTCTACGGAGGGATTGTTATCGCCCAGGGGGGAACGACTCTCCAGCATTCTATCGGATATCCTCTGACTACCCACTACGGACTGTCCCACGGCATGGCAAACGGGGTAGTAATGAAAGCGGTTATGGAGTTATTTTCCCCTTCGTTAGAAAAGGAACTCCGGATGCTGTTTACGGGAATCGGGTTTTCCCGGGAAGAATTCTTCGACTGGTTAGCTCAGTGGTTGAGCGAAGAAAAACTTTCACTTCCGGAAAGTTTTATCGAAGAGGCTGCCGCTGAGATAATGGAAAGCAGGAATATGGCACAAAACCCGAAAGAGGTCTCGCTTTCAGAGATAAAAACAATTCTCAGAAGTTTGTGACACTACGCTGCTATAGGGTAAGAAAGAAGAAAACATAATATCGGTATTTCTGCTCTTCATCCGCAGGATTTTATCTTTTCCTCTTGTTACTCTTCTGCTGGGGCATCTGAATGTCTTTGCTTGCTTGAATGGTGTGTGGGAATAGATCATAATCTTTTCATGCTATTCCTTCCTCTGGTTTTTAATCTTTACTTCATGCTTCACTTCTTTGATTTTTCCCGGCATTAAAATAACGGTGAGGAAAAAAACCGTACGAGAATTTGCTGCGAAGATACTGTTCGACGAACGAAGTGAGGAGTTTATCGAAAGCAGTGAATTCGAGAAGGTTTTGCACCGTTACTTTTACGCCGGCGGGTTTTCTTTGGTATCTTTCTTTTGCCCGTTCAAAAGAAAGTACATAAATAAATATGTATTTAATATGCAACTTTCTCCTTGCTATTCCATCCTTCGGTTCTCCTCTTTTCTCCGTAGCTGCTTCATCTACGGGATTTATTTTACAACCTTATTCTCTCCGTTCTCAGAGGGGTTCCCTTCAGGACTTCTTTCTTAACAAAGTCCGTCCCAGACGGGGCGTGGAGACTGTGTGATAAATGGAAGTTAATCTGAT
>CAYXFD010000021.1:0-55016 GCA_964464175.1 uncultured Candidatus Cloacimonadota bacterium
AAGTGGAGCACTTTTTAGTTCCGACATGGTGCACTTTTCAGTTCCGCCGACAACACATCCGGGAAAACATCTCATTTGTCAACCGGGAAATCCCTCATATTCAAACTCTAACTGGTTTGAACTTCTTGGAAAAGGCTCTCAATAGAAAAGCATTAGATATCACCACACCAATTGTTATGATAAGAAATGAATAGATCAGGGGCAGATCTTTTAGATAAAAGAATCCAAACAAAACTAATGTTAACGGATTTCTGATCAGGGCTTCGTATAGATTATACCGGTGATCCTCTGTTGCCATTAAAGAATATAGTGCCGGAGTCGCAAAAAGACCCATTAGTATCCCAGGTTGTAAAAGCCAGTATCCGTAAAGTATAACGGGCCTGTATTCAACTCCCAGCCATAGTCTTAACCACAAGGGTGCAGCTAAACCAAAAACTATAAAAATTGGGATACAGTAGCGAAACAAGAGCTTGTTTATCTTAATATTATGTTCGTATAAAAGCCTCTTATTGTCTAGTTGAGCTGTGAGTTTGGAAAGATGAGGCAAGAGGGCGTAAAAAGCTCTCCTGATCAAAGATTGGAGCGCATAGCTGACTTTGGTCGTAAGTTCAAAGATCCCCACGGCATGGAGACCGATAGAATTAGAAAGAATGATCTTTACCAGGGGAAAACATAGCATATTCAAGACCTGTGTTCCAATCATAGAAAAACCGAAATTCAGCAGCTGCTTTACTACTGGAAGGGAGAATTTTTTTAAGGCGAAAATACAAATCCCGAATTGTTTTCTGACAACTATATAGAGAATTATGAAGACTATTATCTTGGAAACAAAAGTCCCAATAATGAAAGAATACAGGGAATACCCAAGTTTGATAAATAGCACAGTAATCGCTAACCTGAGAATGGCTTTGAGCAGATCACTCATGTTGGATATATCAAGCCGACCCAAGCCGGTAACAAAGGAGGAATAAAGATCAAAAAACATATAAGTGAGAGTAGCCAGACCCACCCAGGGAAGGATATTATTAGCCAGGACAGAATACTCTTCGGGTACATTCAGAATGCCTATTAACGGTTTTTTGAGTAAGATGATCAAAGCCATAACAATGATAGATATAAGAACTTGGAAGTAAGTAGCATTTGATATGATAGACTTAATTTCGTTCTTGTCCTCTCTCCCCTTTGCTGAACTTACATAGGTAATAACGGCTCTTCCCAGTCCGAATTCACCAAATTGAGCAAAAGAAATAACCACCGTCATGAGTTTCCAGAGAGAATACATCTCAAAGCCCAGTAATTTGATATAAAGCGGTATGCTAAACATTACAATAATTATCTTCATCGCATGGACAAAGCTTCCGCTTAAGGCATTTATCTTGAACTGACTTAATTTCAGTTTTTTTCTGTATTTATTTACCATGGTCGGGTAACTGTCCTCTGATTTAGCATTTCTTAAAGGTTATATGTATCACACACAGTAACTTTAGTCTTAATGTTTATTGAACCAGAATTGATCTACCAAATTCGATAAATGAACAGGAAAGTTCAACCCCTTTTTAATAGGTTTATCCGGTAATCAGTTTTCCTTTTTCCGGAGAATTTTTTCCTGAAATCTTTTATTGTGCCCCAATAGTACCCTGTATTGAGCTTTGTTTTTATAAACAACTGACTCCCGTAAGACAAGCCTATACGGGGTAATTCCAGGGGATCATCATCGGCTTTCAAATGCGCAACTCGGGTACTGAAAGCCAGCCTAATTCCATTTTCATGAAGTATTCTCTTTTCTCTTTCCCCAAAATCCCAACCGGGTGTACCATTCGGATAAGCAAAATATTTTACAGGCTTATCTATCAATGATGATAATTCTGATATTGATGAACTAACTTCATCTTCAGCTGTTTCACTTGTTTCATTAGCCAGAATTGGATGATTTTGGGTATGTGCTCCAATAGTGACCAAACTACTGGTGACCATCTCCACAATTTGATCGGCAGAGACATTTTGAGGACTCAATTCGAGATCATATAGTTCGCAGTATCGAGTAATAACTTCATTAATTTCAGCTATTTTCAGGGATTTCAATATCTCAATAGCCGGAATTCCGTCTAATCTTTCTCTCTTTATTCCGTATCTATCACTTAGTATCTTTTTTAAGCGGTTTTGATCCATACGCTTCACTTGCTGGAACCAGTAATTCTGGTTACCCTTAATTATCTTTGGCGATATAAATAGAGTTGCGGGCAGATTATATTTCAGGAGCAAAGGATAGAAATGCTGATAAAATGATAGATCTCCATCGTCAACGGTTATAAGGCACATCTTCTTGATAGTTTTTTCTTGCTCAAGATATTTATCAAGTTCCTCAATGCTTACTATGATGAAGCGCCTAATCAGATATCTTAGTAATGATTCTAACCAATTAGTATCTTTGGTGGAATGAAACATCGTAACGACACTATTATTCATGCTTCTACCGATTTTTCCATCCCGTAAGGTGTCGATTGAAGATTCTGACCTAACAATTCACTCTTTATAATCTCTTCTATTCTTTTGGCTACCACTGATGAATAAAAATACTTTTTAGCAAACTGATAGTTGAAAGAAGAGATTTTGGCAATAGTTTCAGGATGATTTAATAATAGCCTGATCTGTTCAACAATATTTTCCGGCTGCCAATCTTTAAGGTAAAACCCCATTTCTCCTTCCTGAAAAAAATCGGGTATTCCACCAACAGGTGTAGTCAATATGGCCATTCCAAAGGAGATAGCCTCCAGAACAGCTAAAGGCATTCCTTCATGATAAGAAGCAAAAAGAAACAGGTCACTATTCATTAGAATCTCTTTCTTTTGTTCACCGATTACGTAACCAGGAAAGGCAATGTTTAAACCTCTATCCCGGGCAACCTTTTTTAACATAGATAACTCTCTGCCGTCACCGGCAATGACTATCTCAATCTTTTCTCTCTCCTTTCCGGATAATAAAGCAAGAGCTTCAACGATTTCGTATACACCCTTAGCTTTTATTATACTTCCCAGATAAAGAATCCGAATTTTTCTCCACAGCAATGATTTAGCTTTGACTATTTCGCCGTTAAGCCCTTCTAATAGTGTTTCATCAACAACGGTTGTCTCAATACTTATTCTTCCTTTATAACCCCAACTGAGCAATTTATCTTTGAATCTTTGTGAAAGCACTATAATATGTGAGGCGGACAGAAAGGTTTCTCTAAAGAGAATACGCGAAAACTTCCGTTTATTAATTCTATCTTCTGCCTCCGGATGCCAACCGTGAAAAAAGATGATATGCCGCCTTTTAAACAATCTAAACAAGATAGTAATAAACCCGTCCCGAATCACACCAACATTATCCAGTGACGTGTTCAGAACATATAGTTTCGTTTGAAAAGAAAGCAAGTTCAGCATTATTCTCACATAGGAACTTAAAAGAAAGACATAAAACAGAAAAATGCTTTGATTATGACGATTTGCATAAAAATCAAAGAAGTGTATATCCCCTGATAAATACTTACCAATAGCCTTGTAGTAGTTCCCTATACCGCCGACTTTATGACTCTTCTTTCGGGTCTTTTCCGGAACCTTCTTTCTGATAATTAGGATCTTTTTCATTTTTTGAATATCTTTCTTCTGATTATCGCCATTTTCGTCCGTGGAGTGATATCGCTTCTCAATAGTTCCTGAAATTCTCTTAAGAAAGTGGGATTTCTGCATTCGTTTCGATATTTTGCATATCTTTTGTAAGAAGAAAGAATAGAAGATGCTTTACTAAGTTCATTTTCCATAAAACCGGGGTAAAGAAATTCTACTCTCTTGCTGTTGACTGATATCGCTTTCCTGGTCATTTTAGTTTCTGAGAGCGAATAATTATACTTTCCATTTCTGCTGCTGATATAATACTCTGCTTTTAAATCCCCGTTATATACCAGCTTTAATACCAATGATTTTATTTTATCAGTTTTCCAGGAATCAAAAATGAAATTGCCCAGAGAATATGCTATCAATTTCCCCTGATAATACTCAACAGGCTGAATAACATGAGGATGATTCCCGATAATAACATCAGCACCAAAATCGATAAGTTTATGGGCAATCTCGATCTGCAGAGGTGAGGGCAGCTTTGTATTAGCAAAGCCCCAGTGGATCAGAATAATGATCGCATCTGATCCCCCCTTTTTTTTCTCAATCTCCCTTAGTAGAGGAAGCAAGTTACCAATACTCAAGCAATCAAATGTACTTTCTGAAGATAACTGCCTGATTTCCTGGAGAAAAAATTCATAGTTTTTATAATAATCAGGATCAAGATGATCCGTCTCCACATTGTAATAGGGTTTAGCTCCATAAGCGATGAAGGTTACCTTACTGCCGTTGATTGTTTTCGTCATTGAACAGTCATTGAACTGAGGTGAATGAACGTAGTCAATATCCTTTTCTCTGAGAAGTTTTTTTGTCTCTTCTACAGCCTTAATGCCAAAATCAAATATATGATTATTTGCCAGGGTAGCTAAGTTTATATTTATCTTTTTCAGGATATCCAAACCTTCAGAGGAAGCAATCAGGTTTTTCTTTCCTCTTTCATACGAAACATTCTCTGTAACCGGTGTTTCCAAATTTACAATATTGAAATCACTAAAATCGGTTATTCTGCTGAAAGGGGTTAAATCCAATATCTTATGCTTGATGAGATAAGGAAGTGAATCCTCTGTTTTACACTTTGTTGAGCTGCACACACCCATCATAACATCACCAAAAGCTGTGAGAGTAAACATCAAACTTACCTGTTAGACAATCTTTCTGGCAAATCTCTTGAACTTATCCCAATACTTACCGAAGAAGATCTTGAGAATGAGGTATTTCGGTGAGCCATAAGTGAAACCGACTCTTGGAATTAACAGGGGATTAGCTTTTCTGGAAAACTTCGTTCCGTATTTAGTCGAAAAAGCGATCTTAATTCCAGCTTTTTTTAGATATTCCAGTTCTCTCGCTGTACAGTCTCCATTAGGAAAGGCAAAGAAGTCGATTCTTTTTCGGGTAAGGTCAGCTAACCATTCTACCGATTTCATAATTTCAAATTCCGAATCTTCATCTGACTCATTAGGAAGGATAGGATGATTTATTGTATGTGAGCCAAAAGTAACTAATCCGCTTTCCTGCATCTCAAGCATCTGTTCGTGACTGATATTTTGCGGTTCTTTGTCAGGAACATTGTATCTGGTTTTATACTTTGCAACAACTTCATGTATCTCTTTTATCGTTAGATGCTTTAACAACTCCTTGAGAGAAAACTTATTATCACTCATTTTTTCAGGAAAAAGCTCTTTGAATATCTCTGTTAACCGTTGTTTATTAAAACCCTCTACCTCTTGAAACCAGAAATTTGATCTTTCCGTAATAATCTTGGGAGAGACATATACAGATATCGGTACACTATGTTTCTTAATGATTGGAAAGACGTTACTATACAGGGTTTTATGCCCATCATCAAAAGAAACATGACAGGCATTCCTCAGTTTTTTCCCCTGGTAATAATACTCTTTGATTTCTTCTATCGGTATGAAGCGGTATCTTTTTTTTAAAGATAGAATCAGCTCTTCAAACCACTTTGGATCGTTGATCATGTGGAAAGTAAGAACACAATTTCTGAATATCATCTAACCCCCTTAAATATATTACTTAGAAACCAAATCGCTAATGATCTAAAGAACTAACGGATTGGTTTTCTTAAGCTTAATAACGACATTTTTTAACTTGTAGTGTTCTGATAAATTATTCTTTATTATCGGAATATTGTCGAAGGAATTTACTGTATAGATGGGAAATCTGCTATTCTCTTTTGCATATTTGCAGATCCTGTTCTTTAATTTGCCACTTAATCTTTTACCTCTGTGTCCGATTTCAACAAAGGTCTGACCCGCTATGTGATAATTCTTGATGCCAATTCTATCAATATCACCATTGGGATCGTAATTAGTGTGTAACCAGGTATAGGCAACTATTCGATCTTCTGCGACAACAGCAAAAAGCTTAGAGCCCTTTTTGAAATAGCTCAGACCGAGAAGTTTCTGCAATCTTTGGGAACATTGGAATCTCATGACGGATTCCGGTTCAGCGAAAACTGAAATTTCTTTATATTCCTGATAATCCCGTTCCAGATATGTATCGTTTATCATAATGATTAGAATATTAGTTATCCCGTTTAGCGACATAATTTTTTTGTACAAATATCTTATCGTGTTAAATTTAGTTAGATTGCCAGTCATTACATCTCTTGGATTTTGTATAATCTGTTCAATATCTGCCCTAAAAGAGGTAGCGGATCTTCACTTGCCCAAATCGCTTTATTATATCCAAAATATCTGACGGCTCTTGGTATCAGCTTACCAAGCGGGAAAAAAGATCTATTTTTCCAAATGTCCACTATATCTCTTAGCATATTTATCATTGGTTTGTTGTTCGCTTCTTTTGTTGAATACTTCAAATAATCAATCCATCCCCAGGGTCTGGGGTTAACTTCCAATAAATAGAGTTGAAGATTATCTCTGTCCTGAAGGAATTCGATCTCGATAAAACCGGTGTAGACAAAATTTCTTACGATCTCTGAGCAGAAAGATAAGATCTGTTCTTTTTTCTCCCTCTTGTAATCCACGACGCAGTTAGTCAACCCAACCGGATATTGTCTTATTTGATCTACAACCACTTGTTTCAATGGTTCTCCCTTATTACAATATGCTGCCCAGGCGATGGATCTTTTGTTAGTTAAGTAGCTCTGAACAATAATATCATCAGTTTGTTCCAGATATCGCTGCTTTAATCTATGAAAATGTTGCTTTTCTTTAACTACTATTGTTTTGAAGGCTCTCTTCGCAACGTCTGTTTTCCATTTAAGTATCACCGGATACTTTGGTTCAACCATCTCAGTTAATAGAAAAGAATCGAGTAATTTGACAGACGAATCAATCTTTCTGACATAATCATAGAGATACATTTTGTCATTTAACAGACCAAGCTTAGAAAAGGGCTTGGGAAAACAATTAAACGAACTGAGGTATTGGTTTGCCAGATAGTATCTTAGGTAGTATCCACCCGAAAAAATTATCGGTGTTTCCTTCCCGTAAAAACCGACAATGGTTTCAATTTCCTTTTGTATCTCCTCTGTCGAACAGACTATCTTATTCCCAAAACGTGAATAATAACCGATCCAATTTTTACTCCCGATAAGATATATTTTCGAATAAAAATGTCGTAATTCCCTCAATAAAAACAGAGCTTGAGGCCCCATGCCAAGAATTACCACAGCATCACTATTACCGAGCAACTCCCTCCAATCTAGATCTACTCTGTTCATTTATCGCTGATCCTGTCCCTGACGAAATCTCTTGTTCTGGTAAATACTATGCTGTTATCTTTGCTAAGTACGGAAAGCAACCGATCAAAATTGTTAAAATCAAGATAGCTTTTGGAATGAGCCATAAAACAAAAAAAACAACTCTTCTGGCTGTCGTGACTTAGCTTTTGTACTCTTTTGACCATTTTCAGCAGATGTTTGTAATATAAATAATCAACGCTGCCGTAAATGGCTTTTTCATTTGAACTTTTTGCTGCTATTCCTTTTACTGTTATCCTTTTTTGAGACTTTCTTTGACCCCTGAATATACGGTAATAATAAAGAGGATTTCTGCTCTGTATAATTAGATACAGGGGAAGAGGAAGATTGGTTTTTTCTGTATAGACCGGTAATTCCCAAAGCCCTGAACCCTTCTCTTCCAGGGCGAAATTATCGGGGTTAACTTCCCATGTTTCAGTATTTGATACCGTTTTCCTGAAATCAATGCTCCCCATCTTACCATAATCGTAATATCTGCCCTGTACTACAGATGAGTCACAAATCAATCCGTTTTTTTTTAAAGCATAATACAGGTTTGTTGAGGGTTGACATAACCATCCCCCTGCCCTGTAGGCTACTGTTTCATAGGTTGGGTTTACCTTTCTTAACAATCCTTCCAGATATTCCTTACTTCTTTTTATCCATTCTTCAAGTATCGCAGTATCAACATTTGCAGAGTGCCAATACTCCTTGTTAATATCCCAGTGGTTGCTATACTCTTTTGCTCCAATCCATTGAGGATGAAAGTGCAGCTGAACATCATGTCCGCGCTTGATCGTCTCAACTAACACCTCTTCCCACTTCGCAGCAATCTTTCTCCATTTTGTCAGACTGCTATTTAACATTGCTTGCTGCTGTCCTAACTCAGCAAAAAAGGTGTATTTTGCTCCATATTTATCACAAATATCAAGAATTCTTCTCGCAGGTTCGAACATAAGGCTCTCAGGATCTCCGGTTCCATTACCGAATATTTCCCAATCATCATGAAACATTACATAGCAAGTCATCTTGTCTGTTATCTATATCTTTCTACGCTGTTACCGTAATGGTTGTTTTGTCCTTTGCATACTCATCATCAAAAATCTCATCTTTATTTACCAGTACCCCTAACAAAGAACCAATATAGAGAAATGACAGAGAATATGAATCAATGACCCATAACTGGTTTGTGTATGAAAAAACCAACCAGGCACCTACCATTGAAAACAACGTAGCCCGGACACTGCTCAACACTTTTGCTTTGCTTTTATCAGGTTCCTTCTTTCTTTTATAGAAAAGTATACAACGGACGATATTCAAGTAGAGAATAATACCCACTATTCCGGAACCCACAAGTAAATTGGCAAAATCATTATGGATAGTTCTTCTTGTCCCCAGAAATTGAGCTCCCCGAAACAGCTCCGATCCAAAAATCTTATGATCAAAACTATTCTCCTCAAAAGCATCTATTGCTCTTTCAATGTCACTATGTCTCCCCTCATCCTGGAGTACCGAAGTTAAACCACCTCTTCGAACATAAGTTTGAAATAATTTATTGGAGACATTACTGGGCATTATAACAATTAAGCTCAGACCAATCAAAATATAGGTCAGAATCCTATATCTACCTCTTGTTACAATTGCATAGATCAGAATACCCGTTATCAGAGCCAAGACCGCTGATCTTCTAAAAATTAGCAATGTTATAATAGCGGTTGCTATTAAAAAAGATGTCTTAAAAGCAAACAGACTCTTCTTCCCAAAGTGGTTCCTTATCTCATTATCAAGATAGAGTGTTAGGGATATATAAACAAGAATATTAGTTATGTAAATCCCGCCTCCTGCTACATATACAGTATCAATACCATAGGGATTATAACCTGTTTTAGTAAATTGCTCAACGATGAAAGAGATTATTATACCCACTCCGCAGATCAAATATATTTTATTCAAAATGAGCAATCTCCTAAAAGTATTGATGTATTGCATAGCTATTGGAAGCATAAGCATCGATATAGATAACCTTACAATAGCCAGAAGGGAAAACACGGGAGAAGAAGATCGTATTAATAATGTACAAAGATAGAGCAAAAACGCAAAGATAGACAAAGTTATTCGATATCGCTTTAATGAAGGTAATGCAATCAAAACGAAAGCAAAAATTAAAATTGCTCTGATTTCCCCAATATGAAAAGCTCCCTCGGGATACAAGGGCATAAGAAAAGTCACCAGGATGTGGATAAAAGGTATAACGTAAACTGCATTACTAATGAAATTTTTGTATCTTCTATAAAACAGAATTAGCCCTATTATGGCAACTCCAAGCAATATTATATTAATGTAATGATAGCTATTCACTATTGTTCCTTATTGTTTATCCACCTGATACTTCTATGTTCTTGAATTCAAGCAACCCCATAAAATTACAAAGTAAACCAGTCTCCGTAAGTCTGAATATTTGGAATAATAATAGTATTCTTTCCTAATCTTATTATTAAGATAGGCTCTAAATACCGCGGCAAAGATACCGTTAGCAGATTTACTGATTCCCTACAGCTTCGCTCCGTCACCTCCCCAAAGAAAAGCTCATCCGAACACCAATATATCAAATTGATATAGCAAGCAACTACCACTAAAGGTGATGATAATTCCTAATGCAACTATTTTACGAATTAAGATATGTCAAGCATTAATCACTAAAGAAGGTGAAGAGGATTGAAAGGTTGTTATAATCTTAGTTTACCAGAGAGGAACTGCACAGTCGGTTCGAGTTGTCCGAGGGACTCCTCTGTGATATCTCAGGGAGAGAAGAGATAAACCATGGGTTCATAGCGTTTCTTATTGAGAGGTCTTTCAGCAGCATTCGAACAATTATTCTTCTGCGGAGGTCATTCATAGCTATTTTCTTGTCGGTTGCCCAAAACCAACCGCGTAGTTAACCGGGTTAAAGCTATGAATTACTGTACTGCCAGGGCAACAGAGTGAGAAGTGAACATTCAAGAAAATTGCCGTAAGCAGCTATAGACAATCAATCAGATCATTTCACAAATCGAAAATCTTACCCGGATTCATTATATTATTGGGATCAAAGGCTTTTTTAATCCTTCTCATCAACTCAAGCTCCGGTTTTGAGACATGATCGGTGAAGTATTTCTTACGTTTAAGACCTATCCCATGTTCACCACTGATCGAACCGCCCAGTTTCAAGACATAGTCATAGATCTCCTGCAACGCTTTTTGCTGGATCAGAAGCCATTCTTCCTGGGTTTGTTCCCGGTTCTTCAATAGCGTCGCATGCAGATTACCGTCTCCGGCATGTCCGAAACAGGGAATTTTGATCTCATATTTCATTGCAATCTCTTGCAGATAAGGAACAACTTTGGGGATCTCGGCAATCGGTACGACTATGTCCTCCGAACTCTGTTCGGGACTCATAATATGCAAAGCTTCCGGTATGGAGCGTCTTATTTTCCAGATACGTTCTCTTGTTGCCGGATTATCGGCAGCAAAAACCTCAAATGCTCCGTTTTCTTCGCATACCTCTCCGACCTTAAGATATTCATCTTCCAGTATCTCTTCATTCGTTCCGTCCAGCTCTATCAGAAGCATCGCTTCAGCTTCTTTTACCGGCAGTTTTTCCTCCAGGAAATCAGTGGCAGCTTTAACCGAATGCCTGTCCATAAATTCTATCCCGGTAGGGATGATACCTGTTCCGATCATGATTTTCGGTACGGTAGAAATTGCCGCTTCGAGACTATCGAAAAAAGCGAGTAAAACTGCCTGGGAAGTTGGCAGGGGGAGCAGCTTGAGTATTACTTGGGTAACTATTCCGAGAGTACCCTCCGAACCGATAATCAGATTTTTCAGGTCGTACCCGGCAACGTTTTTTACCAGCTTTCCACCGAGATTGATTATTTCCCCGCCCGGGAGTACTACTTCCAGCCCTAAGACATATCTGCCGGTAACCCCGTATTTGATCGCTTTGCCCCCGCCGGCGTTTTCCGCAATATTCCCGCCGATGAAACAGGACTGCAGGCTCATAGGATATCCGGCATAATACAAACCTTCCGCAGCGGCAGCAACGTTAATCTCGTTGGTAATGAGCCCTGCTTCGACAGTGGCTGTCATATTTGCCGGATCAATTTCGATTATCCGGTTCATTCTCTCCAGGGAGAGTAAGATTCCACCTTTGACAGGGATGGCACCGCCGGAAAGACCCGTCCCTCCACCACGGGGAGTAACGGGGATCAAATGTTCGTTTGCCAGTTTGAGGATTTCAGAGACCTGGTCGTTCGAGGTAGGGAAAACGACTACCTCAGGAAAACTGCTGTATTGTGAGACAGGAGTTTCATCATGGGAATAGTCGGTCATAAGCGAGTTGTCGGTGATGATGTTTTGTTCCCCGACAATAGAGATAAGTTTCGATATCATTTTTTTCATAGGCTCCCTGGAGAACTTCCTTTATAAAAGACAGGAACGAGGCGGAGTAAACCGGAAGGTATAAAGCTTCGCTCCGTCGCCTCCTTTTTCTGGTAAGAAGGTCGTGGATTGATGTCAAGGAAAATGAAAAAACCAAAGGAAGAAATAGCAGGGATAAAGTTCACGCAGATTTACGCAGAAAAAACAAAGAGAACGCAGATAAAACAAGAGATATTTGATATTAGGGGAAAAACCAAAGGAAGGAGCAGCAGGGAAAAGGTTCTCGCAGATAAAACAAGAGATATTAGAGATTAGATGGCATGTTTCACAACATCGTTTACACTTTTTTGTACCGTTAGCTGTCTCATAACATCGTTTACACTTTCTTACAGTTCTTTATCTTTATTTATCTGCGAAATCGCTTTATATTTTAAACTGCGGAATCTGCGTGAACCCTCTTTCCGATCAAGTCCCGCACATACCTCCCTATAGCAAGGCAGGCAGTCAAGCCGGGAGATTCTATCCCTATCAGGTTGATCAAGTTCTTAAGTCCTCTCTCAGCTTCTTCCTTTATGTAAAAATCCCTGACATTCTCACCGGGACCCTGTAACTTTGGTCTGATACCCGTATCATCAGGGTGCAAATTGTGCATTTCTATTGGGAGATAACGGTTAACAGCTTTCATGAAATCCGCTTTATGACTTTCATCCATGGCATAATTAAGCTCTTCGACATAATAAGCGTTGGGACCGAAACGGATTTCACCATTCAGATTGACAGTGAGATGTATTCCGAGTGAGATCCCTTTAGGATCAGGCAGTGGATAGATCAAACGGCTGATCTCGCCCACACCGCTTGCCTTGTAATACTCACCTTTACACCAGTGGAGCTTCAGGTTTGTATCTTTCAGATCGATCCCCGCCAGGGAAGCTATCTTGTCGGAAAAAAGTCCTGCCGCATTAATCAGGATATTAGTTTGAAATTCTTCACCGTTATTGAAGCTTACCAGATAACCGGTCTCATTTTTCTCGATTTTCTCTGCTTCCATACCATAAACGATGAATCCGTCATCAGATTCTATCTCGTTAGCCAGGTTCAGCATGAGATTATGAGTATCGATAATCCCGGTAGATGGTACCCAAAGACCTTTCCCGGCAATGATCAGGGGTTCTAATTCCTGTAACCTGTTACCTGTGATCAGCTGCAAACCTTCCACTCCGTTAGCTTGACCATGACGATAGAGTTTTTCCAGTTCAGGGTATTCACTTTCCTCTCCGGCAATAACGATTTTACCGGTTCTCCGGCAGCCAATCTTTTTCTCAGCAGCATAATCATAAAGCATCCGGTTCCCCTCCACACAAAGCTTTGCTTTCAAACTGCCGTGCGGATAATAGATGCCCGAATGAATAACTTCACTGTTACGGCTGCTGGTCTCTCTGCCGAAAGAAGATTCCTTTTCGACAATAACAACATCGGAATGCTCCTCTGTTAGATATTTACCGATGGAAAGACCAACAACACCGGCACCAATAATGAGAATGTTTACCTGTTCCATGAGGAAGGGAAAAATCTAAGGTTGCTTTTCGTAAAGAGAAAAATGCAGGGTGCCGGAAAACCAATATTGAAGGAAAAAGTTATTTTAAGATCGTCATCTTTTTTCCCTTCAGATAAACTCCGGAAATCTCCATCCGGTAGAAATAGATTCCTGAAGCTGCCGGTTTGCCAAAATTATCAGTGCTCTTCCAAAGAACAGAGTGAAAACCTGGTTCATACTGCTTCCCGTTAATCAATCTTGTTATCAGTTGCCCGGTACTGTTATAGATACTGATCGTAACAAGGGATCTTTCTGCTGTCCTAAAGGTTATATTGGTATCGGGATTGAAAGGATTCGGATAAGCACCTATGAGTTCTGTCTTTAAATCATGGGGCTCCTGACCCGGCTGGTCATCATCAATCCCGATAAATATTGAAACCGGACCATGATAGCTATAAGAGAGATCCAGATTATTAGCCCGAAGCCAATAATAATAGGTAGTATTCTCCCTGACTTCCCGATCAATAAAAGAATAAATCTGCTGAACTGTGGAGTTAGCAGCCGGAATCAGGACATAGTTTATTTTTTCAGCTTCTGCGAGCGAGTTAAAGTAAGAACGATGGACATCATAACCAAGCATCTCCGTCTCAGATTCGCTTATCCACTGAAGTTTCACCCAGCCGTTATGATCCGAAGAGGCAGAGAAGGAAGAGAGTTCCACCGGAAGAGGTGAATCTTCAATATAATCGGTAAGCAGGATATTATCAACGTTAAACTTTCTGCCGTGGGTACCGGAAGAACTGCGAATCCTGATCCTAACCTCTCCGGTAAGGTTAACCGTCTCCGAATAAGAGGTCAACTCATCAATACCGGCAAGATCAACCACCTCCCCTGCCTGATGCCAAATAATACCTTCGTCATTACTGTATTCTACAACAAAAACGGGAGCTGTTGCCAAGTTGTCTCCGGTGAAGCTTGATCTGCTGTACCAAAAAGAGATCTCTCCGACACCGTTGCTTTTATCTTCGAGCATGGTCATTTCTGTCGGATCATTAATACTGTGCCTGAACCTGGCGGCTTTCTCTCCAATGGTCAGATCTCCGGAAGCAGAACCTATCAAAACCGAACTCATATTCCAGCTAATCCCGTTCAGATCAACCGTTGCCGAACTATACCCTTCCGGTTTTACCGCTTCTTCAAAATCAATAAAATAATCAGCGGATAGTGCAGTCACCAGGATTATCCAAAATATCCCTATTAACGCCCAAAATCTTTTCATAATAACCCTCCTGTTATACCCTGTTTATAGCCCTGTTTTCTTTTTTATACCCTTCAGCAATAACCCTCTCAAAGACGACTTATTTGCCAGTTTGTTTTCGTTAACGAAAACTTTCCGACAGAATGATATCTTAGATTTCTACAGCGAGTTATACTAAGGAGATCTTTCTTTCACACACAAAGTGATTTTTCCGGTTTAATGGTTGCGGTCAAGAGATTTTTCTTATTTTCCGCTCTCTCAGGAAAAGAGACTGCTTTTTCTATCTCAGCCTACCACCCCAAAAGATAGCGTGTTCATGGGAAGTAAAACGATGAAAAATGCATGTCAAATTCATATTCATTTACTTTCTTTGTAACAGCCCAAAGAAAGTAACAAAGAAAGGCTGCCGGCTGCAACAAAAGTGCAGATTTATAACAAAGTAAGACAGAGTATAGAATATCTGAAAAATTCAGGTTATCAGCACCAAGACGGGGCGTGCCCACGTCTCTACGATAATAGTTTCGTTCGTCAACCGAGGTGCTCTTTTCTTTGTGGCTGCGACCGAGCTCGGCGAAGCCAAACAGTTTCTTCGAAGCAGTCCCTCGTACGGTTTTATTAACGCTGTTTTTTGCAATGCCGGGGAAAACTAAAGAAGAGTAGCAAGAAGAAAAACCGAAAGGAGGACAGCAGGATGATGTGGCAAGCTGGAGCTTACCACCCCGGAAAAAAGCCGAAGGAAGGAATAGCAAAGGGGAAGGGGCGGTTCGTGAACCGCCCCTACGCCTGATTTATTATGATAGTCAGTTGTAAATGCCAATCCCGGGGACATATCTGCCCTTGAAAAGATAAAAGCAGAGCTGAAAGCTCCGGGTACGAATAGAAAAAAGAAAAACCTACGGAAGAAAAGCAAGTCCATTGGGAGGGCAGTAAGTCTGTAACAGAGGCGTCCCTGCCCTTGCTAAAAACAGAACTGGAAGCTCTGTGTACGTAGGAAAACCTGCGGAAGGGCAGCAAGAAGATGTGGCCCCGGTAGAATAGGAGAAAAGATTCCACAGGGCAAGGGAAAGGGAGTTTGGCTTCGCCGAGCTCGGAATCAGCCACGAAGGATTGATTTCCTCGGTTGCCACACCGAGATGGCGAGTACATGTAGTCCCGGTAGAATAGGAAAAAGATGCCACAGGGCAAGGACAGGAAGTTCTCCATTAGACGTTTTTTATTGACATAAATAGCGGCAAATTGTGTTCTTAGCGTTGCGAGCGGGTATGGCTCAGTTGGTAGAGCATCAGCTTCCCAAGCTGAATGTCGCGGGTTCAAGTCCCGTTGCCCGCTCCATTGTATTAACGAAACATTTCGTAATTATGAATAAAACTCTTTATGCCTTCATAGATCGCTTCTGCCAATAATTTCTGATGTGCAGAATTGTTGAGTTTTCTCTCCTCCTCCCTGTTAGAGATAAAACCGAATTCCACCAGCACAGAGGGCATAAAAGCTCCTCTTAGTACATAAAAACCTGCCTGCTTGACTCCCCGGTCATTAGCACCTGTAACCCTGACAAGATTAGCTTGCAGCTTTATTGCCAGATAGCTGCTCTCTTTTAATTGCTCGGCTTGTGCCATATCCATCAGGATATATGTTAGGTCATCATACCTTTTTACTGCCTCTTCTCCCCCTTCATACTTTTCAACTACCGCATTTTCCATCATCTCTACAGCCCTGGCATCATCTGTTCGGGCTACTGAGAGAAAGAAAACCTCAACTCCGGAAGCTGAACGATTAGGAGCGGCATTACAGTGTAAGGAAATGAACAGATTTGCCTGATGCCGGTTCGCAAAAGCAGTCCGTTGTTGTAAAGGTATGAAGCGGTCATCTTCTCTTGTGAGCATTACCTTAACATCAAGATTCTCTTCAACTAATTGTTTGATCTTATGGGCAACAGATAACACAATATCTTTCTCATACACCCTCCCGGAAAAACCGATAGCTCCCGGATCTTTTCCCCCGTGCCCGGGATCGATAACTATTGTATGAAAGGTGTTATCAACCGGTGATTCGGCGTGTAAGGTATGGGTTTCCGAGTCATAACTGATCTTTTCAGGAAATAACTGAGGCAGCAATTTTTCTAAGAAAACTATCGGAACATAGTATTTTCCCTGATAGTATAGAATGTTGTAAACGAAGCTATACAGCTCCGTTTGGAAAAGGAGGTAAGAGGAATCGGTCAGTAATATCAGACGCTGATCATAGATATCCAGAAAGATCCGGCGGTCAAAAACATCGAAACTGATGAAGGCATTAAGCGTCTTATTCAGTTCCAGGATATTGAAATAGAGAATGTCATCAATAACGGTAATTTTTATAAAATCTTCATCAACGATCTCGTTGTACTCAACCCTGACCATATCTAAAGCCGAAACAGGCACAATAAGGATAGCCAGCAAAAAGATGGTAAGGAGGATATTCTTCATGGATAACTATGTTCTTTATAAAGCGCTATTCATTCTCTTTGTTTGTCTTGTCAGGGGCAGCGATGATCTTTTCAATTATAGCTACATCCAGTTTTAGCTCTTTGGCAATAGCTTCAATATTCCAGCCGTCATTATAGAGCTTTAAGGCAAGTTTACTGTTCATATCCTCATTATCTGTGCTTTTTTCGGGTTGTTTCTTTTTTGCCGGTAATTTTGTTCTCTCAGTTTTTCTCTCAGCCGCTTCCGGTTTCTTGCTAACAGTGGTTTTCTTTGCATTAGCTGCTTTTTTTATTTTGGGTTTATCGTCAGAAACTTCGTTTTCCTCTACCGGTTCTTCTGCTTTCCGTTTTTGTTCAGCCTTCTTTTCATGCTGCTTTTTCGCTTCGTATGTTTTCGAAAATCTCTCTCTCGGATCGAAAACCCGGGGTGGTGCCTTGGTTCTTGGGGTTAAGGCGGATTTCTGATATTTTGACCTCACAACACTGAAGGTGATAATATAAACGATCAGGGCTGTCGCAATAATGAAAGCTAAAAGCCACATAACATCTGCCGGGGTCACCTTTCTTGGGGGAACGTAATCTTGTAAAACGGTAAATACTTGAGGAAGCTTGTTTTCCGAAGATACTTCATGGAATACACTACTGACGTTTCTCACCATTGTCTGCAGTGTTTTACCTTCATCATCTATTTTAGCAAGTATTGTCTTAACCTCGTCAGCATTACCGTAAACTGAAGCAGCAAGGGCAAGCAGAAAATATTGCCGGTTAAGATCACCGGCATAGAGAAAATAGTTTCTAAGATTAGAAAAAGCCTGTTCTATCTCCTGAGAGTATTCCACATCCAGTTGTCCCAGCTTCATGAGTTCTAACTGAGCCGGTATATATTCAGAGGCAACATACTGTACCGAGGCGAATCTTCTCACTGCTTCCTGGGTATCACCTCGCTGTAAAAGTATCTGTCCAAGGTAGTAATTTGCTTCCGATACCTGGGGACTCGTCGTCAAAATCTCGCGCATAAGCCTTTCTGCTTCAACAGTCTGCCCTATTGTCAGATAGAATCTGGCGAAGGCAAATTTTTCATAGACGGTTTCGGGACTCTCTTTATTAAAGATATCAAGAACTATCTTGAATTCCCTGCCGGAGAGATCAAAATGCTTTAAATGATACCGCCTGCTTGTATTAATGGTCAGGATCACC
The DNA here is from genome assembly GCA_964464175.1 of uncultured Candidatus Cloacimonadota bacterium. Classification (GTDB taxonomy): domain Bacteria; phylum Cloacimonadota; class Cloacimonadia; order Cloacimonadales; family JAJBBL01; genus CAYXFD01. The sequence continues at coordinate 18,250 of CAYXFD010000021.1, forward strand.
TCACCCGCTTTTTGCGAGATGTTCAGAGATTCTAAAACAGGACTGAAAAATGTCTGGCTCTGAGACAAATTACTCCCTGCAACAGTATCTTCCAGCAAAAGGCGAATCTGTCTCTGTGTTACTCTTTGCTCAATAGAATAATTAGGTTCTCCTGTGAATACAATTACTGTCCGATTTACTATCCCATAATCTCTATGATAGATATTGGTTAAGGTATTTCTTTCGATAGCCATAAGACCGGTAGCTGAAAAAATGAGGGTCAAAATTAATACTGAGGGCAAAAGATACCGATTATTATTCATATTCCCATCCTACTGATTGTTTTTTCAATTTATTGTCTGAATTCATTATCACCAAACCTCACAAGAATAATATCAATACATTGTTAAGAAAGATGAAGACAAATATCAAGGCGATCTGTCAAGAAATAGTTGTAAAATCAACCACAGAAAAGAATATGAGTCATATAGTAACCTGAAACAAATAAGTCGAAAAACCTTCATTTCGACTTTTTATAAAGATTCTTCTTAGATATATAATCACTGACAGCCCGGGGAACGAACCCATCAATATTTTCACCCTTTACCAATCTGCTCCTGATCATTTGAGAAGATACCTCAACCGGTTCCATATCAATAAGTGTGATCTGGTCAAAATAGGGAAGTTTCTGAAATTTTTCTGCCTCGACGTCACTGCGTCTTACTGCGGCAAATTTAAGGTTTTCCAATAGCCAGTGATGATCATGCCAAGTCTGGATCTGTGGTATGTTATCAGCCCCAAGAATAAAGATCAGAGAATATTCCGGGTATTTCTTTTTCAATCTTTGGACAAGATATTTGGTATAACTCTTTTCCCCGGGAGTATAATCGAGCTGAGATACTTCCAGATAATCAAAGGGTTCAACTGCAAGTTTTACCAGGTTTAGTCTGTCAACATAGGGGATTATGTCTTCATTATCTTTATGGGGAGGATTATATGCCGGTACAAGGAGAATCTTTTCCGGTTGCAATTTGCTATAGACTGCTTCTGCGACAGCTAAGTGCCCGTTATGGACAGGATTAAAAGTACCTCCCAGGATACCAAGTTTCATGATCTGATTAAAAAGTTCTTTCGAATAGTCTTACAACCCTGTTCGTTTCACGGGAACCCGGATAGTATTCTTTAAGGGAATCGACGATAGGATAAGCATTATCACGGTCTTTTCTTTCCAGATAGATCAGAGCGGAGTAATAACGAGACATTCTATCGATCTCATCACGGTTGTTTTCTGCCAGTACTTCAGCGAAGTACATTAAGGCAGAACTATAATCATAGAGTTTGTAGTAAATATAGCCATTGTAATATTTCTTCTCAAGCAGTTTGTATTCGGCTTCTGCAATGTATCTTACAGCTTCCTGATATTTCTCATCGAGAGGAAATCTGTCTATAAAGATACTGAAAGCCTCGATGGCAGCCTTCGTCTCCTGCTGACTGTAGTGAGGATTACGGGACTGGTTAAACAGGGCTTCCCCAATTCTGAAATAGGCAATATTATTCATTCTGAAGTCCGGAAAAAGCCTGATCAGTTCCCGATATTCAAAAATTGCATCCTCGTATCTTTCAATCTGAAAATAGGATTCTGCTAATCTGAACTGAGCGAGTGGGGTATGAACAGATCTTCGCTCAAAGACAACATTACTGTAATAATCAATGGCTTTTCTGTAGTTGTTTCTTTCATAATACTCGTTTGCCAGATTCATTTTCTGCTCTGTCGATAATCCCGGTCTGATTTTCTGCCTGCTGCAGGCAGTCAGAGCAACCAGCACGATTAATATTAGAATTACCAGTTTCTTCATCTGTTCCTCAATTTGACTCTTTATAGATTAAACGCTCTATCTCAACTATCTTACAGTCTGTCAGCTGCCGCCAAAATAGAATAGATAGGCCAGGGTTCCAATAATTGCCGATATGATCAAGGGATCATACCATCTCATAGTGGATGCTTCATCAGGGGTAAATGTTGTTATTGTCAGATTTTCGAAATCGAGAATCTGCCTTTCCGGAATTTTTGTTAGCTGGTAACTGACCAGATGATTCTCTTCCCGATATCTTCTTTTAACAGGAAAAAATCCGGAAGTCCGCAGAGTTGAGACATATCCGTATGTTATCCGGATTACTAAAGATTCCTCCTGCTCTTCCTCATAAAGCTCATAACCATCCTCTAACAATTTTTCCTTGAACAAATTTTCAAGGGGGGGGGTGAAGTCACCGACAAATAGATCAAGGACAACAGGAATATCAGCGGGTAGATCGCGGTAAAAGTTCTCAAATACGAGCTGAGGGATTTGCTCCCTTTCTGCTATAATCTCCGCTAGACAGAAATTAGTTCCTGTCAAAATTATCAATAATATCAGAATACTTCGCATCTTTCCGTTTAACATCAAGTTGTCATTAAATTCCCGGGATTTACAGCAATAATTTGCTGCTCCTGAGAATCATTCATTGTTTATTTTTAAGGCTTATCCCTACCGGTTTATCCTTTGACAAAGAAGACATGATAAGCCTTGAAGGTCGAATAAAGATCTGCCTTGGAAACCAATTCATAAGGAGCATGCATCCCTATAATGCCTGGTCCGCAATCGATAACATCTGCTCCGTAAGCTGCCAAAAACTTAGCTATCGTTCCGCCGCCGCCAACATCTACCTTACCGAGAGCACCAATCTGCCAGTTGACCTTTTCTTCATTGAACAGATGAACCAGTCTTGAGGTAAACTCTGTATGGGCATCATTAGAACCGCTTTTTCCTCTCGCTCCGGTAAACTTGGTAACACTAACCCCAAAGCCTAAATGTACAGCGTTCTGCTTTTCGTGAACTGACGGGAAATTTGGATTAATTGCCGCATTTACATCAGCCGATAGAATACTACTGTTCATCAATGTTTTTCTAATGGTATAGCTGTCGTATTTTTCACCGTTATTCTTTAGCAGCTCCGCGATAAAGTCTGTTAATTGGGCTGATTTGGCACCGGTATTTCCTTCGCTGCCGACCTCTTCTTTATCAGAAAAGAAGATCAGGGAAGTTCTTTTCAATTGTTCGGGTTTTGTCTGCACCAGTGCCTGCAGAGAGGTATAGGCACATATCCGGTCATCATGTCCGTAACCGGCAATTAAACTCTTGTCTATTCCGGAATCCCTGACTTTACCGGCCGGTACTAATTCCAGTTCGGCACTGAGAAAATCGCCTTCAGTAATCCCGTACTTCTCATTGAGTATTACCAGAGCATTCAGTTTCACAGCTTCTTTAACCTTTTCGTCGCTGTAGGGAATTGAGTTGAAGATTACATTCATCTGTGAAGCATTGATGGCATCTCCGATTTTTTTCCCGTATTGTTCTGCCGCTAAATGAGGCAGCAGGTCCGGCATGATAAATACCGGTTCCTTCTCATCTTCTCCGATAGAGACATTAACAACCTCACCGTTCTTCTTTATCAGCAACCCGTGTAAAGCGAGAGGGGTTGACATCCATTGATATTTCTTGATCCCTCCGTAATAATGAGTTCTCATCATTCCTAAGTGAGTCTGAGAATCTTCATAGAGAGGGCTTTGTTTCAAATCAACCCGGGGTGAATCAATATGAGGGGATATGATATTTATCCCTTCGGATATGGGTTGTTTTCCAACTACTGCGGCAATAACATTTTTCTGACGATATACCTGATAGTATCTCTTCTCTTTCGTTTTAGACGTTTTCTTCTTGGTATCGATGTCGGTAAATTTTCTCTTTTCCAAAAGGTTTTTGGAGTAATTTACCGTTTCCCGAACAGTTTTACAGGAAGTGAGAAATTCTTTGTAACCTTCGGCAAATTTGAAGGCAGCATTTTTTTCGGTCTCCGAAGCTGTTTTCCAGAAGCTGGTTCGCTCATAAGTCAGTTTCTTTTTTAGGTCCTCTTTTTTAGGCATTAGTTAACTCCTTCTCAGGCGATTACGGTTGGTAATCGTCTCTATTCTTTATTTGATTTCAATTACTTCGTATTGATGTTCCCCGGCAGGAACTCTGATAGTTACAATATCGCCGGTTTTCTTCCCCAATAATCCCTTCCCGATAGGTGAAGCAAGTGATATTTGATGCAAACCTTCGTCTGTTTCTCCGGTCTCGTCAATTCCGACGATCTGATAACGAACAGTTTCTCCGTTTTGTTTATCTTTCAGAGAAACAATTGCCCCGAAACGAATTGCGTCTTTCGGTATCTCGGCAGGATCTATTGCCTTCAAACTACTGATCCTGCTCCGCAGATGTCCGATTTCTTTATCGATTTGCCTCTGCTTTTCTTTTGCTGCATGGTATTCAGCATTTTCTGAAAGATCTCCCATCTCTCTTGCCGTGACGACCTGCTTAATTATCTCCGGTCGTTCTACCGTATTCAAGTGTTGCAGCCTCTCTTTTAATCTTATCAGTCCGTTAATGGTTATATAGTTCATATTCATCATTACTCTACTCTTCCTTTATTATCATAGCCTCTGTTCTATTTCTTTTTCAACAGCTTTAATCCGCTTGCCGCTGCCTTTTTTATCCGGACATTACCGCTTTTTGTCCAATTATTCAGACAATCATAGATCATCTTCGCAGCCTCTGGTTCTTTGACCGGAATGACCGCATGACAGAGGATGTCCACAAAAATGGGGGTACGGCTCTTTTTGAAATCATCATAGACGGAAAAATAAAAATTGGGATCTATCTTATAAGAAGCCTTGAGGAACTGTATGCTGTCTCTTACTGTATAGCTTTTGGGATTAAGCCACTGACCCGTCATTTTATGAAAGATATAACCGAGTAGTGAAGGATCATTTTTCGCGGCTTTGATGAACAAGCCAATAATTGCTTTATGAAGCTCAGAATTATCCATTTCCAGCCAGTTGTAAACCAGATCGATGTATTTTTTTCCATCCTTTTTGAGCAGAGGGAAAACAGCTTTATTCAAGACAAGATTAATATCTGTGTAATTTCTGCATCCCTTCATTTTCTTCAGCAGATATTCTAAAAACAGGTCCGGTTTGCGCCGGGTAGCACTTTTCATCACATAAGCAAAGATCAGTCTCCCGTTTTCGCCTTTCTTATCCCAAAGATAATCATAGAAACCAATGTATTCTTCGAATTTTTTCGTCAGCTTGCCGGCTAAAGTTTTCCCGACAAAAACAATTACCTCTGAGGGTATGTTATTATCAACCCTTTTAGGGTAAGCATTATAAACAATATCAATATCATAATCGCCTTGAGGCAACTTGCGAGAGACAAAATCAACCGTATCCAGTTTCAATCTCTCTTTCCAGTCCAATGAAATCATTCTAACCTCCACATATACCATGAACCACGAATCTATCGTGCGAGACCTTAATGATAACGATCATTATTTTATCCCCAATTTATGGCTATCTTTTTTTTTCGACAAAAAGAAATTCATAGTTCATTCGTTATCGATGACGTTGAACTCCTATTGAGCAATCTTTTCCATTTACCCGGTTTATGAAACCCCTTGTATCATTTAACATTGTTCTCTTCCTAACCCTTTGCTTAGCTCCCTTTGTCATAATACACCATTTTTTTTTTATGGTTAATTTATTATCGCTATTTGTCCCCGTTTTATCACGTCGCCCATTCTCAGAATATAGATATACATACCCGAAGAAAGAGTTTTCCGGGAATTATTGGTAACCTGCCAGAGATAGCTATTATTCATTACAGAGACCGGAGCAATTTTGTCTGAAAAAACTTTTTCTCCGGCTATTGAATAAACGCTGAGTTCCCCTTCAATCTCAGCCGGCAAACCGATAAACTGCAAGGTGTGATGCTGTGTCCTGACAAAAGGATTCGGTACTACTTGTACCAGTTTCAAGTCTTCTGTGCCCGGAAGTTGAAAGCGGAGAATATTCTGATTGTTAGGAAGCGGATTCCCTGACAGATCAGTGATATTATTCATAACCAGATAGTATGGACTGTTGCTCACTTTTAGTTTTTCATTGAAGGTCAGGTGAACTAAATTGTCAATACACTGAATCGAGAGGATGCTGTTGCTGATATCTATTTGCGGTAAATCCAGAACAAAATTAGCTTCATTCTCCGCAACAACCGGATCAATATCTTTACTGAAGACGATCTTCAGAATCCTTTCCTCTATTATTTCATGGGAAGTGATCTCCGGAAGTCCCAAATCATGAGAATAGGAGAAATAAAAGTTGCTTTCCGGAAGGGGAACACCTGAGCTTCCCTTTAAACCGGCAATGTGTAGATAATAATCCTCTTCCGGTTCCGGCAGAGGTTTATTGAATCTCAATAACAACCCTCTCTGATTTTCTGTATGATTTACGGAAAACGGCCTGCCTATTCCATTATTGACGTTGTAATGTCCAACATTAATCGCTTCATTATTCAATTGCACATTGAAGAGAAGGCGGAGTTCATTCGGAGCAGTCATGGTAAGTGACAGCAACTCCGGAACCGTAAAAGGAACTGCTCTCTGCCAGGCAGAAAACCGGCTGACCGCCGGATTATAGTCATGATTTACACTCTTCAGGGCATAGCTGTATTCTTCACCTAAAAGTAAATCTTCATCGGTGAAAATTGTTACCGTTGTCGAATCTATAAGGGTTATGGTATCTTCATGTTTACGATAAACTAAATAATACTCGGCAAAACAGGAATTCCAGGACAACTCTACAGTACTTTCATTCATCGGTTGGGCGATTAGACCTATTGGAGAAGGGGGACCGGAATAATCCGTTTTCGAGACAAAATGGGACTTCAGGGTACCTTGTTCATCATTATCATTAATGATAACGCCTGCCGGATTAAAATCTGTTGCCGGAATCGGCACCACATTGTAAGTCCTTGCCGCTGAACCTTTCCATATCGGCTGGAACTCTCCCTCAACATAATCTATAATAAAGAGATGCGGTGTGAGGGCAAAAACCAGCTCCAGACTTCCGTCACCATCAAGATCAATCGCTTTGATGGAATTTACCTGGTCAAAATGATCAAAAGAGAGATATCCGAGAGAAATGAACTCATCTTCCGCTTCAGAAAAACCAAAGAACTCAAAATACCAGAAATTCTTACTCGTATCAGTATAATCGGAACTATACCCTCCGACACAGAATTCGGGATAACCGTCACCGGTAAAATCTCCGGCTGAAAGATGATAAAGATTCCCTATCGGGAGTCTCTGGTGCCAGATCAGGCTGTCTGCTGCAGTGTTATAGATCTCATAGACCATAATATCACCATCGGTATCAGATGCCAGAACATTGATATATCCATTCCTGTTGAGGTCTGCAGAGGCTATTCTCGGTACGAAGATATTCAACTCATCGGTTTCAGTCTGATTAAACAGGATATTGGTTTCTTCCAGGGTTGCCGGTTCAGTCTGTTGATAAAGAGAGATCACTCTTGTATTCTGAAAATTTCTGATCAATGCCAGATCTTCGTTTCCATTGTTTGACAGATCGGTAATATTACCGCCGACAACATTGCCTTGTGACCAGACAATCTGGTTTGGATAGATATTTCCTGTAGGGGTATCGATCAAATGGATAGTATCTCCGATCAATCCCAGTATTTTCATCTTCTGATTATCTGTTTTTCCCATATCCAAAGGGAGAAAGGGAGTATCAAAATGGTGCTGTTCTTCCAGGAGGTTATGTTTGAACTCGAAAACCTTTACTTCTGTCAGAGTCTGTCCGTCCTCAATTATCATCCCGATAAATTCATAGAATCCATTGTTATCGAAGTCATGTGATTTTGGTATGGTAATAAGGGCAGGACCTATTTCTGTCTGTTCAAAACTGTCTGTAGGAATACCGGTCTTATCGATGGTAACTACATTTTCGAATAGAGGTGATGAATACTCCAAACCACTGATACTTAGCGCATTGATCTGAAGAGAGACCTCTCCCTCCGGTAGCGATTCCGGAATCTGCAAAATATGCAGCGAATCGGCATAATTAGTATAAACATTTGCACTTTGTCCTGTATGTGAATAAACCATCATCTCTGCTGTTACCGGCTGGTCGAATTCCGTAGTTACGAAATAGTAGGGAATCTCACCCCGATACCTTTTCCTGACAACGAGTTGATTTTCTTTCATCTCAGGAGGCTTTTGGTTGATATGGACCCTGAACCTTTTCTCAAAAGCCTCTGCCTGTAGAGTTTCCATTTTTATCCGAACAAGGTACTCATTATCAGGCAAGGTGAGAGGTACGTGGAATGAGGCTATTTCGTCATCGTTTACCTGATTGTAGTAAAACCTGGGAACATTCTGGTGAGTAACCACATCTTTCCAGTCCATGGAAGTAGGAAACTCATGATCGGTAAACATGACACTGTAGCGGAAAAAATCCGGAGAACTGATTTTCCCGGTAATCTCAAAACTGCCGCTTATTCCGGTCATATCGCTGGGTGAAGAGACATTGATATAAGGGTGTCCCGTTATTGTCAATAATCCTTCAGCATTTAAAAGCCCGTGTCCGAAATAGTTATCAAAGCCTGTTACACCTAAATCGGTAGCAGAACTGAACAATCTCGATCTTGCCTCAGCAATACTTAAACCCGGCTCATGGGCTAATAGCAGTGCCATTGCCCCTGCGACAAAAGGTGAAGACATTGAGGTTCCTGAAGACCGGTAATAAATTGAACCGTCAGACTGTTCAATATAGGTGCTCAAGATCTCTGCTCCCGGTGCCACTAAATCAAGGTCAGGTCCATAACTCGTAAAGCCGGTAAGGGTCAGGTTATTGTTAACGGAACCGACGGAAATTGTGCTATTCAGCTTTGCCGGATACATAATCTCCGGTCCGGGAATATTTCCGGCTGAGGCTACAATAATTACCCCTTTCTCATAAGCATACTGGCAGGCATCTGCAATAATGGGAGAAAATGTCGTGCTTCCCCAGCTGAGATTAATGATGTGAGCTCCGTTATCCGCCGCATATATTATGGCTGCTGCTGCATCATCATCCTGCAAATATCCGGGACCGATAGTTGTTCTGAAACCGGCACGGAGGATCATTAGTTTAACATCCCAGCATACTCCGGCAATACCCTGATCATTATTAACAGCAGCTCCGATAATGCCGGCAACGTGGGTGCCGTGACCGCTCTCATCAAAAGGCTCATTATCCTGTCCCAGATAGTCACCTAAAGCAATCTGCTCTAATTCCGGGGCATCAACAAAGTCCCAGCCCCGCCAGTCATCAACATAGCCGTTTCCGGAACTATCTTCACCATTAGGAGGATACTCAGCCTGGTTTATCCAGATATTATCCAGAGGAAGACCTGTGTCCTGACAATAAAACTCCGGATGTTCGAACCAGAGACCGGAGTCAACCACAGCCACAATAATATGCTGACTCCCTGTCTGATGCTGCCAGGCTTGGGGTATATTCATTAGTTCTAAAACCTGACTGCTGAAAAAGGGATCATTGGGCATCTGGAAAAATTCGTTTAGATAGTTCGGCTGAAGATATTCGATCCCGTCAAACCGCAAATTCTGCCGCTTCAGTCCTTCCCAATCCAGGGCTTCTTCAAATCGAACAACATAAAACCGGTTTTCTGCCGAAGGGGTAACCGCCTTGATCTCTTTTACTTCATACTGGGCTAAAAAGGTATCTAACTCGGGAATACTGAAATCATTCCCCCTGATGTTTAAGGGAACGGTGGTTTTAACGATCATTTCTGTTGGTGTATATTCCCAATCCGAACCCCATAAAGATGAGTTGAATACCTGTGCAAGGAGTATTATCTGTATCGTGCAGATTACCAGAAGGAATATAACTCTTACGAAATTACGATGAATGCTGCTCCGTTTGCCATTCTCCTGCTCATTGCTGCCGGTAAGTTTTGCTTGTTTACTTCTTTTCCTCATTCTGGAATGCCTCATTAAAATTTATAAGTAATACCGAAACAATGAGCGTCACTGATCTCATCATCAAAGGGCAGATAGGCATAGTTAACATCGAGCTTGTTCAGCTGTAATCCGATTCCTGCCGTATAACTCTGAGTGTCATGATTCAAATGATATCCTGCTCTCAGATTAAATACCCGGTAAATACGGATGTTCGTCCCCAACCGGACTCTCACATTCTTGTCGTCAGGATGTTTGAGGATCTTGGCTTCGGTTCCTATCTCCGCAGGTTCAAACGGTAAGTCGTAACTAAAGCTCAGTTCCGGGGTCACCGGAACCTTTATCCTCTCCCTGTCCACCTTAGTAGTAGTTCCGATATGTTTGATGGCAGCATTAAGGGTTAAGCCTTTGACCGGAGGCAAGTAACTCACTCCCAGATCGGCTGCTATCCCCGTTGAAGATTTTGTCTGGATCTTTTGGTAAAGGAACATCAGATTTATCCCGGCATAGTAATTGGGAGTTACCCGGCGGGCATAATTAACTATTAGATTAAGATCAAGAGGATGAAATTCTCCAATAACCTCACCGGTAATATCCCGGGCATCAAGTTTGCCGTAATCGAGTGAGCGTAAAGCAAAACCAAAAGAACTAACACCGCTGCTGGTATTTATAGCAATGCTGTTCATCTGGGTATCAAAGATCCAGAGGTTCTGAGTTATACTGATTGAGTTAATTTCTCCGAGCAGCCCTGCTGTCGGAGTCTCGATAAAAGTACCAGCCTCTTTGGAAGTCATAACCCCGGTTCCTGCCATAGCAGAAACAGAGGGTGAAAGCGGGATGGTCAGCATTTTCCAGCCGTAAAGACTGTTGATATCTATCGGCTCTCCCCGCAGGGAAAGCAAAATCACCAGAAATAACAGGGTAAAAACTATCTTTTTTTCCATAATTAGGCAACTTCCTCTATTGAGTTAAACGTTTATTTTTCTACGGCAAAACGGAGCTTAACGGTGTCTCCTCCCCCTTGTAAAAGGATAAAATAGACACCGGTAGCCAAACCGTTGATATCCAGTGATATCTTATTACGATTATTCGTATATGCCTGACACTCACGAACCTCTTTAAAAATACGCCTGCCCGAGATGTCAAATATTTTTACCTCTACGGGCAGTTTCTGATTAACCATAATATTAAGATATAACACCCCGCCATTCTGATATGTTACAGGAACCGGAAAAGCATAACAGTGTTCTTTGATAAAGATACTTTCACTGGTAAAGGTATTCTCCGGTAGTGGATAGGTATAGCTTGCTGTTCTTTGGAGATCACCGAATTCGCAAATCCAGTTATCTTCCGGCAGGTTAAGGTTATCTGCGACAAAGAAAGACCGCCGGTAAATAACTCCATCCTCCGCGGTAAGATAAAAATCTACTGTTTCCTCATTGAAAATCGGAAAGGGAAAGTTATGAGGTTGAGACGATAGCATAAGGGGATAATCCGGTATAAGACGGAAACTGTTATCCCAAACAGCAAAACGATTCCCTCCCAAATTGGCAATGATCTCAAGATTTCCGTCCCCGGTTAAATCTAAAGACACAACCCCTAAAGCTTCTGATTCTTCAACCGGATAAGAGAGTTCTGCCGGTACCGGATAGTTCAGCAATTCTCCATTATAACCAACAACGTAAAGACTGTTACTGCTTACCAGTAGTATCTCAAGATAGCCGTTTCGGTTAATATCTCCCAGACTTGGATATGATAATATATCTTCCGGTAACGTAACCGGAAAACCGGAGGAAACACTCCCTTCATCATCAAAAAGATAAAGCCTGTTATCGGTGGTCAGGATTAAAATGTTTTCCGCATATTCCTCCTGCTCATCTCTCAGGGGTGACTTCTGTATATCTTTAGTAAAAGGTGCCGCTATCGCAGATTTAATCACACTCCCGGCAGGGATTTCGAAATAGACGGTGGAGAGCAGGTAATCTTCCAGGCTAATTCTCTGAAGCTGAAAACTATCGTTGTCATCTCTCGCGATGAAAAATTTCAGTTCCTCATCATTGAGCATCATATTGGAAGCTATTTTCCTGTTCTGAAAAGAAGACAGATTGAGAAGATCAAAATTCCGGTCATAGAAAAGAACCACCGCTCTGTTTTGCTCAGGATGATGAAGAGCTGTTATCAAACGTGCTTCCGGATTCTCGTTCTTCACCGCGACCGGATGTGTAGCCCATTCATATCCAGAGTAAGCAGGACTGATCTCCGTCTCCGTCCCTGATAACCGATAATAGGCTGAACCATAACCTGCAACAAAGACTGGAATAATGAAGGTCTCCAGATCTTCCATATAAGTATAAAGCTGAGGAATCGAATCTGTTACTACCGGATAGTCCGGAAGTAACTCCTGGTTCTTGAATAAATATATGCTCCCCGAACGGGTAGTCTGCAGGAGATATTCATTGTTATCACCGGTCAATACCACGGCAATCGGCAGTATATCTTTGCCTTCATAATCATATTCCAAAGTCCAGGGATAATCTACAGAAAAACTCATGACATTATGTGCCCGGCTGAAGTTATAAATCTCCAATTCAACTTCACCGTAATAACTCTGAACATAAGGCAAGGATACTGATCCCTCAGGGGTCAGCATCTTTCCGAAATAATCATTGTGACCTCTGCGAAACGAATCATAAGGAGAACCCCGCATATAGATGTCTGGCTGGCTGGAACGGAGATGCTGTATCCCGTCTGCTTCCATCAGGGTAATACCCTGATGGTTCGGATCGGCATTGATCCTGTTCAGATCATAATTCTCCCTGATAATATTCTCGTCTATATGCCAAATCAGGATTCCCGATCCGTCGATCTCCGGGAAATCGGGTCCACCCAGCCCTGGGAGATAAAAGTCCCACTCACAACCCCGGTAACTGTTCTTCATAAAGTTGAATCTCGGCACATCGGGAAAATCGTCATAATAATCCTGTTCCCCATCCTCCAGCAGTTTAAAGGTAAAGCTCGGCTGACCGTTAATCGTCGAGCCGTCCGGATTCTGCTGCCGGTTCTCGAGCAGATAATATTCCTCGTCTGAAATCAGTATCTTATATGATTTAGGTATCTCTGATCGTTCCGGATTAAAGGGATAGGTGACCTGCAAATCCTCTCTGGTAGTCCTGATAACCTCGGGTTCTTCCCAGCCTGCAAAATAGCGGGTCCAGGCAGAAAGAAACGGCGGCACAAAACCGTTGGCATTCCAAACACCCGTTCCCATCAGGCAAAAATTCCCGGCTCCAGCAGCTCTTCCCATACTGGAAACATTACCAAAAAGAGTCGGCAAACCCATCTGTCTTCCGAAAAGATGAGATAACAAACCGAGTGACCCGTAATTCAGATTTTCGGGATTATCGGGATGATCATGATTGGTTGCTGAGATAATAAACTCTGTAATAAAGAAATTATCACCGGTCTCTAAACCGGGAAACTCATCATTTTCAGGGTCCAGAACAGCCTGCAATAGTCTTCTGTTTATGAATGAACTGGAAATCGTGTTGGGATTAGTTCCATAGATGTCACTCTCCCTTCCTGCTCCGGAATGCATGATGATATAGGCGTCATACTCTGAAAAATCGAGCACGGGATCGATAATTGCGATTACCTCTTCCGCTAATTCGATCCTTCTCTCCAGGCTTCTTGTCGGCTCACCATAATACGCCATTATCTGAGATAGGGTGATAATTGAATCCAAAACGGTGTAGTTAATTTTATACTCTTCTGAAGAAGCATCAAGATAGTAACTCTGAAGATGATACATAAATCTTCCTACATAGTCACTGACCGTGTGTTCGGGATTGGCTAAATAATCCTGATTCGTTATTGTCTCGGAAAATCTGACATCGGAAAACTCAACCATCAAAACCAGGACATCCTGGGGAAGAGTAGCCGAGCCAGTCCTTGCCGGACCGGGACTGAACTTCTCTGATATAACTACTTCCCTCTCATCTATCTCGAAACTGCTCAAAGGATGAGGGATGATCGAGAGCAGAGGTGAGACAGCAGCGAATAACAACATCAATAGCAAAGTTAACTGTTTCCCCATGGTTACCTCATAATTTTTGGTTGAAAAAAAATACCCTCTTATCGGGGAGATAAGAGGGTATTAGGAGGGCATTCTATGTAGGGTGTGAAAGCGCTACTTTACTTTACCTGCATTAATGTCATTCTCATTGCATTTGCAGATATTGAGGAATTCATAGTTAGGAGCCCAGCTACCTGCTTTAGACTTCCTGCTGCGAATCAGTTTTGTCCTCTTCATCTCAATATTACAATTTGGACAGACCAACTTGCCTTCCAGGCTCGTTTCATGTGCTAACTTAGCGGCAAATGTTCTTTTCTTTGCCATTTTTCCTCCTTCTTATTAACGAAACAAAAAAACCATGCTCATAATTCCTGTCAAGAAATTTCATAATTATTTTATGCCCGTTCCTGATAAACCCCGTTTCGGGTATCTACTTTTATCTTTTCTCCAACTTCGATAAATAAGGGAACGGTTAACTTTAATCCGGTTTCGGTCACAGCATTTTTCCCTCCCCCGGAAGCAGTATTACCCTTTACATTAGGATCACACTCAACGATCTCCATCACAACTGAAGTCGGCAGCTCAATCGAGATGATCTCGCCCTCCGGTGAAATCTTCATGGTAACCTCTGTGTTCTCTAATAAGAATTTATCCAACTCACCAACAACTTCTGACGGAACATTTATCTGTTCGAAGGTTTCGTTGTCCATAAAAACATAGAAATCTCCGTCATGATAAAGATATTGTTTTTTAGACTTTTCTACCCTGACCTCTGTCAGCTTCTCAGTGATCCGGAAATTATTTTCCAGTACCTGCCCTGTCTTGATATTTCTCAGCTTAGTTCGCACAAATGTATTCCCTTTACCCGGTTTGACATGAAGAAATTCAATTATCTCATAAATTCCGTCTTTAAATTCGATCATCATCCCATTACGGATATCGGATGTCGTTGCCATATAGTTCCCCTTTCGTAATCTTATCTGATTTTACTTTGATGGTCATTTTTTTTGAACCGTCAGTCTTTGACAAGAAAAAAACGCGAGAAACCTGCTCAAAATCAAAGAGCCTGTTATTGCAATAATTAGTTTCCTTAACTTTGTTAGTCTTAAAGTGAACTGATTTATCAGTATCCAGGATATTATGGTTTTTGCAGGCAGAGGAACAAGTTCTCTTTTGATTATAGTTCCTGACCTGCATTGTGCGGAGCGATAATGCAGGATGTTTGGGGTGACAGGCGGGTCAGAAAAAAAACTGTCTCCCCGCCAGTTTCGCTCTTCAGGAAACGAAAAAAATTTGACAAAAATCATTCATTCCAGCTCTTGTCTATCATCGTGGGTGATTAGCTCAGTTGGTTAGAGTGCTACGTTGACATCGTAGAGGTCACAGGTTCGAATCCCGTATCACCCACCATTTTTTTAAGGCATTGCAGGAGAGGTCATTCGTGGAAAAAAACCATACACATCACAAAGAACGCCTGAGAAAAAGATATGAAGAGACCGGTTTGGACGGTTTTCATGATTATGAAGTCCTGGAACTGATATTATCCTATTCCCTTATCTATAAGGACACCAAACCACTGGCTAAGGAGCTTATTGCCGAATTCGGTTCACTGATCGGGGTCTTGAATGCTCCGGTAGAA
The DNA here is from genome assembly GCA_964464175.1 of uncultured Candidatus Cloacimonadota bacterium. Classification (GTDB taxonomy): domain Bacteria; phylum Cloacimonadota; class Cloacimonadia; order Cloacimonadales; family JAJBBL01; genus CAYXFD01. The sequence goes on from CAYXFD010000021.1 coordinate 33,834, forward strand.
AAGCTCTCTCAGGTTAAAGGTGTTACCAGACGAACAGCCGTTATGATTAAGCTTTTCCGGGATACGATGACCTTTGCCCTTTCGGACAAGATCATGACGGAAAACTGGTTATCGTCATGTAATGATGTCTATAATTATCTCAAGCACTATTACAAGGGTAAGCAGAATGAAGAGTTCAAGGTTATATATCTCAACTCCCGAAATTACATAATCTCAGAAGAAACTCTCTTCCGGGGAACTGTTAATGAAGCCAAGATTTATGTCAGAAATCTGCTGCAGAATGTGATCAAAACCGGAGCTGCTTCCATAATCATTGCTCATAACCACCCGGGTGGAACACTGAAAGCTTCGGAAGAGGATATCCTGATCACCGAAAAGATAAAAAAGGTCTTGAAGTATATAAATGTCAATGTCCTCGACCATCTTATCATCGGAGATAATGATTACATTTCTCTGGCAAGCGAAAGAAAGATATGAACTCCCTGTATTTAAAGAGAGAGACCTGGATTGCAACTAACTGATTACAAACAAAGGATAAAGGAGAAAAAGTGATGGAATATCTTGTCGGATTTTGTCAGTTTGAACCGGAACTGTTTAACATTGATAAAAATCTGCAGAAAATAGCCGGTATGCTCGAAGGGGTAAGGGCTGATCTGATGGTCTTACCGGAATTAGCAGTCTCAGGCTATGTCCTCAATAATCGTCAGGAACTGGAAAAGGTTGCCGAAGAAATCAAGACAAGCAAAACTGTTGAAATGTTCCGGGAACTTTCCCAGAAAAATGAGACAAGTTACGTAGTGGGATTTGCTGAAAAGGAGAGAAAGAAGATCTTTAACTCCGCCTTTCTCTGCAATCCGGACGGAGAGCTGTCTGTTTATCGAAAAACACACCTGTTTAAAAGAGAAAAAGAGATATTTGCTCCGGGTGACAAAGGTTTTCTGGTGAAACCTGCTAAAAACGGGGTCAAAATCGGACTGATGATCTGTTTTGATTGGATTTTTCCCGAATCTGCCAGGACATTGACCCTGCAAGGTGCTGAGATCATCTGTCACCCTGCTAATCTGGTTCTTCCCTGGTGCCAGCAGGCTATGATAACCAGATCAATCGAAAACAGGATCCATACTATCACCGCTAACCGGGTGGGAACAGAAAGAAACGGTAATCTCGAAATGACTTTTACCGGACAGAGCCAGATCACTAACCCACAGGGTGAAATAGTCAAGAGAGTTGGAATATACGAAGAGACTGTTTGTGTCGCTGCTCTTGACCCTGAAAAATCACAGAACAAATGGGTCACGGAATTCAATCACCTGCTCGAAGATCGTCATCCCGAATTCTATCAAAGTTAATCTTTACTCTCTACTACAATCTAATTCCACACAAATATAAATTATCTGGCAAGGTGTGATTAATTGAACTCTATCCCAGAGTAAACGGAAAGAAAAAAGAGAAAAGTATTTGACGGAAAATGTCTCTCTAAGAGTATCTCATCAAATGATTAAAGGATAGAGCAATGACCTATAAACATCTTTTCGGACCTGTTCCTTCCCGCCGCTTGGGAGTTTCTCTCGGTGTCGATGTTGTCCCCTTTAAATACTGTTCGATGAACTGTATCTATTGCGAGATTGGAAAAACAACCGAGTTAACCTTAACCCGCAAAGAATATGTCCCCTCGGCCGGGATAATCAGCGAGCTTCAGGACTATCTTTCCGGAAATCCGGCTCTTGATTACATTACCTTTTCCGGTGCCGGCGAACCTACTCTGAACAGCCGGATCGGAGATATTGTCAGCTTCCTGAAAGACAGATATCCTGACTATAAAATAGCTCTGATCACTAACAGCTCTCTCCTCCCGGATGAAAATCTGAGAAAAGAGATTCGCGAGATTGATCTGCTGCTTCCGTCACTGGATGCCATCACTCCTGAAGTCTTCGAGAAAATAAACCGCCCCTTTCCCTCGTTACAGACAGAAGAGATCATTAAGGCTCTCATTGCCTTCCGGCAAGAGAGCAAAGCCGCTATGTGGCTGGAAATATTTCTTCTCCCCGGTATCAATGATGATGAAAAAGAATTAGAGCTCCTTAAAAGGGCTGTCGAAAAGATCAACCCCGACAAGGTGCAGTTAAACAGCTTAGATCGTCCGGGTACAGAACGCTGGCTGATCAAAGAGTCAGAAGACAAAATGCTCCGGATAGCTGACTTTTTGAAACCCTTGCCCGTTGAGATAATAAGCCGTAAAAGCAGAGAAGTGAAGTTTCCGGAGATCGATCAGGAAAGGCAGGAGATACTCATCAGCACTCTTAAACGGAGACCCTGCACTGCCGAAGATATGGCAGCAATATTGAATCTCCATATTGATGAGGTCGCTAAATATCTCGATTTTCTCCATAAAGAAGGTACTGTTTCCGCCGAAGAACAGGAGAGAGGTGTATTCTACCGGCTGAAAAGTGACCGGGAAGAAGGTAATTAACCGGATAAAAGAAGATGAAAAAACCTATCTATCTCGATTACAACGCAACCACACCGCTGGCTCCCGAAGTTATTGAAATAATGAAAGAGGTTATGCAGGAAGATTTTGGCAATCCCTCCAGCCTTCATTCCTACGGTCTCCGGGCTAAGGAGAGAATTGAAACAGCCAGAGAACAGATTGCCCGGTTGCTCGGTGCTCATAACGATGAAATATTCTTCACTTCCGGTGGCACCGAAGCAAACAATATTGCCATCAAAGGTGCCGCTTATGCCAACAGAAAGAAGGGAAATCACATCATTACCAGCCGCATCGAACATCCGGCAGTCAAGGAAGTCTGCCGTTTCCTGGAGAAAGATAATTACCGGGTTACTTATCTACCGGTTGATGCAGAGGGAATAGTTATTCTCGATGCTTTGGCAGAGGCAATAACACCGGAAACAATCCTGATTACCATCATGCACAGCAACAATGAGACAGGTTCTTTACAGCCAATCACAGACATCGGAAAAATTGCCCGGGAGCATAGGATACTCTTTCATACCGATGCCGCTCAGTCAGCCGGGAAAGTTAAGCTCGATGTCAATGCCCTGCAAGTCGATCTGCTCTCTTTAGCCGGTCATAAATTCTATGCACCCAAGGGAATTGGAGCCCTCTTTATTCGAAGAGGTACCGGTTTAGCCAAGATTATTCACGGAGCAGAACACGAAAAGGGAATGCGTCCCGGTACAGAAAATGTCGTTGCCATTGCCGGGATGGGTAAAGGAGCGGAACTGGCTGACCGTAATCTGGCACACAACAGCAGGATAATGAAAGAGAGGCGCGACTCTCTCTATGCGGGAATAAAGGAAAGCCTGAAAAAAGCCGGCTTAGCTGCTAACGCTCTGAAATTGAACGGACACCCTGGGTCAAGACTTCCTAATACCCTTAACGTTAGCTTTCGTAATATTGACACTGCTGCCCTCCTCTCACTTATCAACGATAAAGTGGCTGTTTCTGCCGGCGCCGCCTGTCACTCCGATAAAGTCGAGATATCTTATGTCCTGGAAGCCATGAAGGTTCCCCTGGAATATGCCCTCGGTACCCTCAGGTTTTCAACCGGGAGGGAGACTACAATTGAAGAGATCAGGGAAGCTGTAATAGTTACTACCCGCTATCTTCTTGAATTGCTGCCGCAGACAGAAAGACCGGCAGCCGTTACCGGGGAAGAGAAAGAGATAAAATTGACCGCATATACCCATGGTCTCGGCTGCGCCTGTAAAATCCAACCTTCGATTCTGGAGAAGGTTTTAAGGCAGCTTCCTGTTCTGTCCGATCCGAATGTACTGGTCGGACCGGAAAGCTCGGACGATGCCGCCGTGTATAAAATCGACGAGAAGAGAGCAATTGTTTTGACCACCGATTTCTTTACTCCGATAGTTGACGACCCCTATCAATTCGGAGCAATAGCCGCTGCTAACGCCCTGAGTGATATCTATGCTATGGGAGCAAAACCGCTTTTTGCTCTCAATATTGTCGGTTTCCCCATAGGTCGTCTCCCCCTCTCTGTACTGACAAAAATCCTGCAGGGTGCAGCCGATAAAACCACTGAAGCGGGAATACCTATCCTGGGGGGGCATACGATCGAAGATCCGGAACCAAAATACGGACTGGTAGCTGCCGGAATCATCGATATAGACAAAATAATGACCAACAAAGCTGCCCGGGAGGGTGATATTCTTATCCTGACCAAACCTCTCGGTACCGGGATCATTACAACTGCCCTGAAAAGGGGTATTGCCTCTAAAGAGCAGATGGAACAAGCGATCCTCTCTATGAGTTGCCTTAATAAGAAAGCCGCGGAAATAGTTTTTAACTTTCCGGTTAACAGCTGTACCGATATTACAGGGTTCGGATTACTCGGTCATCTTTCGGAGATGACTACCGGCAGCGGAATGGATGCTGTTATCTATTACAAAGAAATACCACTGCTGCCGGAAGTTGAAAAATTTGTTGTCCGGAACTCAGTTCCCGGTGGAACAATTAATAATAAGAATCATTACGAACGACATGTAAAATGGTCTGATAATCTCTCCGATACCGAAAAAATAATCCTTTTTGATGCCCAGACTTCGGGGGGATTGCTGATTTCAGTGCCCGAACAATATGGTAAGGAAATACTCACTAAATGCCGCAAGAAAGGCCTGGAAACGGTCTCTATCATTGGCAGGATCTCCGGCAGAGGAAAAGGAGAGATAGTTGTCAAAACCGGTTGTGAATAATTAACACCACTCAACAGAATTTTGCGAACTGCTCAACTGTTCATTTGCCGCTTTCAATCAGCTCACTGAAGATATAGCCCCTGCTGATAAGTACAAGAAGAAAACTTACCGAAAATTAATAAATCCTTAACCGGCTATTAAATCTTATAACGTCTTAGATTAGATAGTGTGAATAAGGACACAGTGAACAAAATCCTTGACACTATATAAGGGAAATTATATATGTCCCGTGAGATAGAATATCTTATCAGGAGATGTAAGAATGATTTGTGGTTTTATACTAAACCCGCAAGGGTCTTTGTCTTTACCGGAAGGAGGGATCCGTTCCACTTTTGATAGACTCTTTAGAAGTGAAGTAAACAATAAATCGTTAACTATTTGTAATTCAATTTTTGGAGGTTAAAATGAAAAGGACTTTTTTATTGGTTTTAGTTACTCTCGTTTCCCTGAGTTTCTTATGGAGCCAGACAATTGTCGATATTGCCCAGAACGGTGATTTCGAGAATTGGACCGGCGGCAATCCCGATAACTGGTATGGAGCTCGTTCTAGTATCGGTACATCAAATGTTGTAGAATATACCGATGCAGCTTACTCCGGAACATCATCATGCCAACTCATTCGGACAAGCAGCTCTCATGCCCGTTTTACCACAGAAGCTTTCAGTATTCTGGCAGACACAGAATATACCGTAACCTATTATGCCAGAGGACAGGGTAATATCAGAAATGCCTTTTATCGTGGCGGTAGTTATTCCAGCTATTCGAGCTACACACCTTTAAATAGTGATGATTGGACTCAGATAGTCTGGACATTTCAATACAGCAGCCCCGCAAGTGATGTTGAGGTTATCTTCTCAGTTCAAAGCACAAATGCGGCAAGAGATCATATTCAAATTGATGCGGTCACCATTACCTACGAGAGTCCCGATTCAGCACAATTATTTACAAGTGTTAACGAATTGACCGGATTCGCTTATGTGGTAGATGCAGGACCTTCAGATCCCCAATCCTTTGAGTTATCAGGCTCTGAGCTTGACGGCTCGAATGTTACTGTTACCGCTCCGACCAACTTCCAGGTTTCCGAATCTGAAAACAGCGGCTACGGCGGCAGTGTTACCCTTTCAGCTTATGATGGTTCCAATACCGATATCTGGGTACGTCTTGCTTCCGGGTTAGCTTTAGGAGCTTATTCCGGAAATGTTTCAATAGCGGGCGGTGATGCCGAAACCATTCAAGTCGCAGTAAGCGGTGACGTGGTTGGAGCATTTGGAATTCCTTATTCCAATGATTTCCGGGCTGAAACTGATGTTGATTTAGCCAAAGCCCAGGGTTTCGAGTTTAGTAATTATCAGGTACACGAGACGTCAGACCCCTATTTCCGCTTTATCACCGTCGGTAGTTACCTCGAATCTCCGACCATAGATTTTACCGAATATGACTATCTTGAGTTAGTTTTTTATACTAATAACTATGGCAGCGGATCCGGTAGAGAACTCTCCGTCATGCTTTCCGATGATGACGGAACAAGTTATGGCACGGCTGAGGTTGTCTCTGTTGACTCAGGATCTTTTGTGATTCAGGAAGTTATCGTTGATCTGACCGATACTTATGATGTGGTCAATGGGAAGTTCAAGCTGGAAATGACCGGCGGTACCGGAAGTATTCGTTTCCGGGATTTTTCAGTCGATGAGTATGAAGTCTTAGTCCCGACTATCTTGGTTAACCCCGAAACATTGTCCGGTTTCACTTATGAAGTAGGAGCAGGACCTTCTGCTGAGCAGCAGTTCTCAATCAGCGGTCTTAACTTAACAGATGATATCACGATTACCGCTCCGACCAATTACGAAATCTCCGAAACTACCGGAGCAGGCTTTACCAACCAGATTATCCTTCAGCAGAGCGGCGGCTCCGTCGCAGAGACAACTATATTCGTCATCCTGAAAGATGAGTTATCTGCCGGTACCTACAACAATGAGATTATCTCGGCAACCTCAGACGGAGCAGTTACTAAGGAAGTAACCTGTAACGGTAGCGTTACTGAACCAGTTACCTATCCTTCCGGCGTGATTTTCTTCGATAACGACTTTGGAACTGAAGAAAACTGGACAGATTTAGAGCCGACCGGATGGACAGGATACAATCCTAAAGCCTATTCTGATGGAAACTGGTATTTCCACAGCACTGCATCTGTGAGAGGAACCCTTGCCTATGAATTATATGGAACCTCATCTTATGCGTTTAGAGACAGAGGAACTTTTACGATATACAACACCGCACCTATCAACGGAATGACCGGTTTCACCCTGCAGCTGTTTGATTGGATGTTGAATGATGGTACAGACAGAGCCCTTAATGTCAGCTTTAATGGCGGCACAGACTGGGAAACTGTTCTGACTATCAATAAAGCCTGGTTTGATGAATATCAGGTATATCAGGAATTTGTTTATGTTTTCCCGGCTCTCAGAGATGCCCGGGATTTTGCAGCGGAAGATTTCCAAATTCAGATTCTCGGTGGTGATGGAACGAACGACAGCCGTATTAATATCGGCTATTTTGAAGCATACGGTGATGAGCAAGAAGACCCACCGCTTCCCGTAGAGCTTTCATCCTTTACCGCTTCCATCTTTGCTAACCAGTTCGTTCAGTTAGTTTGGGTAAGCGAGACGGAAACAAACCTGTCAGGTTACAACGTATTCCGCAGCACAATGAATGAACTTGCCGATGCTGTATTGATAAACCCGGAAATGATTAAAGCAACAAACACTTCCAGTCAGCAGAGTTACGAATTCATTGACGAAGATGTTTTCAGCGGAGAGACTTATTTCTACTGGTTGCAATCTCTTGATCTCGATCTGACTTCTAATTTCCATGGACCGGTTTCTATTCTTGTTAGTCACGAAGAAGAGGGAGATACTCCTCCGGTAGTTTTGAGAACAGAACTCGTAGGTGCTTTCCCGAATCCGTTTAATCCTGATACAAGAATTGCCTTTACCGTTGCCGAAGAAGCAGAAGTTAAGATCAGTGTATATAATGCCCTGGGACAACTGATGCAGGTAGTTGCAGAAGGAGTTTACAGCAAGGGACAACATCTTGAGGTATGGAACGGTAAAGACCAGCACGGCCGAACAGCAGCTTCCGGTATCTATTTCTATAAGATGGAGACCGATACCGGTTTTGAGATGATCAAGAAGATGGCCCTTATTAAGTAATTAAGCAGCAGAAAAATAAATATATTCAGAGAGCCTGAATTCCCCCGGAAGATCAGGCTCTCTTTTTTTGTCCAACTTCGGGAAAAGAATGATAATCACGGAGATAAACGGTAGATACGAACAAAGAGTGAAAGTTCTTGACACCCTCTTTTCTCTGCAGGATTTTCCTGTTCCCTAAGTATCAGGCAAGAAATGGAACTTAATAATGAGAAAACATAATTATGACGTTATCGTTGTCGGGGCAGGTCATGCCGGAGTTGAAGCTGCTCTCGCTGCTGCCCGGATGGGAGCAAGGACCTTGCTTTTTGTCATTAAATATGAAAGTATCGGCAGAATGTCCTGCAACCCCTCTATCGGAGGACCTGCTAAGGGTCATATAGCCCGGGAAATAGATGCACTGGGCGGAGAAATGGGAAGAATTGCCGATATGACCGGTATTCAGTTTCGGATGCTCAACAAGAAAAAGGGACCCGCTGTCTGGGCGCCCCGCTGCCAGAATGACCGCCTGCAATATTCAATCGAGATGTGCCGGGCAGTGGAAGAACAGATTAATCTTGATGTAAAGGAATCTGTAGTATCAGAAATCCTGACTGAAAAAGAGACTGTTATCGGAGTAAATACCAACATCGATGAAAACTACTATGCCCCGAAGGTCATTCTCTCCTGTGGTACTTTCTTAAAAGGGTTGATCCATATCGGAAATCGCTCCTATGCGGGCGGCAGATCAGGTGAACCTGCCTCAATGGAACTATCCGGATCATTACATAAGCTCGGTTTCAGACTTGGAAGATTCAAGACAGGTACCCCTCCCCGGATAGATTTGCGTACCATGGATTACAGAAAATTACTCGAACAACCGGGTGACGAACCTCCGCAAGGCTTCTCTTATTATCGCGATCTTGAACTAAAAAACAAGGTCAGCTGCTATATGACCTTTACTACCACAGAGACTCATCGCCTTATTAGGGATAACCTGAGCAGATCTGCCCTCTATGGGGGGAAAATTGAAGGAACAGGGCCACGATACTGCCCCTCTATAGAAGATAAGATCGTCCGTTTCGCCGATAAGGAAAGGCATCATATCTTTATCGAACCGGAAGGAGTTAGAACTTATGAGGGGTATGTAAATGGAATCTCTACCAGTCTCCCCCCTGATGTCCAGAAACAGATAGTAGCATCAATCCCCGGACTGGAAGAGGCAAAGGTCATCCGTTACGGTTATGCTATCGAATATGACTTCATTCTTCCCGGACAGATAGACTCTTCTTTAGAAACGAAAAAGATAAAAGGTCTTTATCTTGCTGGACAGATCAACGGAACCTCCGGTTATGAAGAGGCTGCCGCCCAGGGTATGGTTGCCGGTATCAATGCTGTTCTTTCTCTGGATAAACAACCTGCTCTTACTTTCCCGCGCAGCCGAAGTTACCTGGGGGTCTTGATAGACGATCTGGTGACTAAAGACTCACAGGAACCTTACCGGATGTTCACTTCCCGGGCAGAATACCGGCTCTCCCTGCGACAGGATAATGCCGATGAGAGAATGATGCCTTTAGGCTATAAGCTCGGATTAGTTTCCGAAATCCGCTGGCAGAAGTATCTGAGAGTCCAGGAGATTTTAAAAAGAGAGCTGGAATTTTTAAGTTCCGTGAATACTTCAAAGGGTAACGGGTTAACTGAACCTACCCGCCTGATCAACATCCTCCGCCGCCCTGAGATAGGATATGAAGATTTGATGAAATACGGTTATGAGATTCCGGGAGATGTTACCCCTGAGATCCAGGACAGGATAACCTTAGAGGTTAAGTATGCCGGTTATCTGAAAAGACAGGAAGAGGATGTTAAGAAGTTTGAATATTTTGAGGACATCCCCTTACCGCAGAATTTTGATTATCTGGTGATCACTACTATAGCTACTGAGGCAAGAGAGAAGCTGAACCGCTTCAAACCTGCTTCTGTCGGACAGGCTGCCCGGATTTCCGGGGTTAATTATACCGACATCTCGGCCTTAATGATCTATCTGAAAAAAAATCGGATTATGAATGAGCAAGATTGATACCCCGTTAAGAAAAGATAAGAACAGCATCTGCCTGCTCTCTACACCAAAACCTTAACAATAGCTCTTTTTGCCGATAACTTCTCATAGCTTTTATAAGAAAAACTGTAACAATAACTTCTTTCGCTGCTTTTTCCTTTGACAGAGAGTACACAATTTTTGATAGAGTGCTTTAGGATGAAAAAAAGAGATATGAAAGAAACAGAATATTATCAACAAAAAACGGCAATTCAGATCAAAGTTGGGATAATAACCATCTTAGCCCTGATAATCCTTTTCTTCGGTTACGGTTGGCTGAGAGATTGGTTTACCCGGGGGAAATATACAGCTCTGCCGGTAAAATTCGTTAATGCCGGAAACATCGACCAGGGTGACCCGGTTACCCTTTTCGGAGTAAAAAGAGGAAGAGTAGAAAGCATAACAATGACTGAGTCAGGAGTTATTCTCAATCTGCTGCTCGATATTGATTTCTCTTTGCCGCGGGATACCAAATTCTATATCAGTGATTCAGATCTGATGGGAAACAGGCAGATTGATATTATCCCGGGTACTTCTGAAGAAAAAATCCAGTCCGGAGTTATCCCGGAGGGCGAGAACCTTGCCGGACTCTCCTCGCTTATCCCCCGCATTGACAATATAATTGGGAATCTTGATCAGATGATAAGCAAGTTCGCTGCTCAGGATGAACTATTCGATAATCTGCAGAAAACTGCCACTGAAACCCGGATATTAATAACTTCACTGAATACATTCTTTTCGGAGAATTATGACGAATTAGAAAGCATCGTGGTCAGTCTTCAGCAGACGACCAAAGAGATAAATTCTCTTTTTTCCGAGGAACCGAATAACCTGAGAGCTTATCTTGGAAAAATCACTCAAAGTATGAATGAATTCGATACTCTCCTCAGTAAGTTAAACCATCTGCTGGATGAGGTTGATCCACTGCTCACCAAATTGAACGAAGGGGAGGGAACCCTGCACCACTTGCTGACAGAAAAGGAATTATATGAGCGACTCCTCAATACTACCGGACAGATAGACTCTCTGCTCTATGATATCAGAGACAATCCCAAACGTTATTTCCAGTTCCGCTTGTTCTGACGGGAGAAGGATGGTATCAAGATCAGCCCGGGACACGGTTAACTGTTTACCTCTTCTTATTATTAAAACAAATGAACCAAGGATAAATCAATGATAAAACGAAGTGTCATCTTCACCCTGTTGCTGCTTATTGCAATACTTCCTCTCTGGGGTTACACCTTCGGGAAAAACAAAGTTCATGTAGAAAAACTGGAATGGTCTGTTATCAAGACCCTCCATTTCGACATCTATTTTCCCAAAGAAGCCGATGAGTTTGGCAAAACAGCCGCTCTTATCTCAGAAGAGGCTTATTATTATCTGCAAGATGCTTTCCAGGTACCGCTATATGCCCGTATTCCCGTTATTTTTTACGAATCTCACCGGGAATTTCAAGTCACTAATATTATTTATCAATTATTGACGGAAGGGGTCGGTGGTTTTACCGAATCTCTTCATAACCGGGTTGTGGTACCTTACGACGGGAGTTATAAAAAACTTGAAGAAACCTTGATCCATGAACTGGCTCATGCTTATATAAATATCATGGATAATGATTTCAATGCCGCCCGTTTCTTCAATCTTCCCCGTATGTCATTTCCTTTCTGGTTCCAGGAGGGTTTAAATGAGTATTTGTCTGTTGGTGGAGAGGATAATTATAACAACATGTTTGTCATGGATATGGTTTTCAACAGCTATCTGGAACCATTGGAGACTATCGGCGGTTTTTATGCCTACCGGATGGGAGAATCTTTCCTTACTTATCTTGATGATATGTATGGACGAGAGGCCGTAATGAGATATTTTTATGTCACCCGGAATGTCGGAACAATGGATACCTCAACCCAAAGAGTATTCGGAATGAATTTCAAGGATATTCAAAAGCGCTGGCATAATTATCTCTTTCGGAAATACACCCCTTACCTGCAAACCCATACTATTCCTTATGAGGTTTACGATCAACGAACCGATCATGAAGAAGACGGCTCTTATTTTAATTTCGCTCCCCGTTTCTCTCCTGATGGAAGAAGATACCTCTATTTTTCCAACCGCCACCAGAGAATGAGTATCTGGAGTGGTCATGTCATCGATATCTTTGACGATCACCGGATAATTAAGGGAGAAACAACAGGGAGATTTGAACAGTTTCATTTCTTGAGAAATAACATCAGTTGGTTTCCCGACAGTGATCGTTTTGCTTTCGTTTCCAAGACAAAAGCCGGTGATGTCATCTACATCGGTAAAGTTAAAACCGCGAAAGTGATCGATTCGATCAATATGTTCGATTATGATGCCGTTTACGAAATAGATATCTGCCCGTCCGGAGAAAAGATCGTCTTTTCCGGTCAAAAAAACATGAAAAATAATATCTATTATCTGGATCTGCAGACAAGAGATATCGTACAAATTACTGCCGATAACTATTATGATCATCAACCGCGCTGGTCACCGGACGGAACAAGGATCGTCTTTGCTTCCGAACGGGAAGAGGCACCGGAACATAGATATGAACATGTCTTTAATCGTCTGACCAATCAAATTTATTATTATGATCTCCCAACTGAAAAATTCTATCAAGTTACCGCCGACCCTTTCAGTAACCATACCCCGATGTGGGATTCTACTGGCAACAAGATCATTTTTATCTCAGAAGAGACAAGTGCCTCCAATTTTCACATAATAGATCTGGATAGCGGTCAAAGAGCATCTGTTACCCGGACACTAACCGGAGTGTTCAGCGGAGACCTTAATCATAACGATACATCTTTGATCTTTTCAGCTTTTTTCAATAACGGCTGGAATCTTTACTACAGTAATAATCCCCTGGCAGATATCGATTACTATGATTACGGCTTTCCGCAGGAAATTGAACTCTTTGATGATTTCTATGATTATTTCAGCATCTCCCGCTATAAATTCTTTGGGGAGATAGAACGAAAGAAGGAACGGCAACAATATAACATTGAGCGTTCCGGCAACGATTTCTTCCGGGTCAGGGAAGAGACAAACCTCGAAGAAAAACCACAGGAAGTCAATGAACCATTTGTTGAGCCCTACCGGGTCAGATTTCATCTCGACCGCTTATGGGGCGGAGCTGCCTACTCCTCTTCCTGGGGTACGGTAGGAAGCCTGCAGCTTGGTCTAAGTGATATTATGGGGAATCATACGATCGGTATTCAATTAGGAATTGCCGGAAAACTTAAAGATTCTGATTTTATCTTTACCTATCTCTATCTCCCCCACCGGATAGATATCGGTTTCGGGGGGTTCTATCTCACCGACGAAACCGTCTATTATTATCCTCAGCAAGACTTTTATCTCAAAGTCAGAGAAAATGAAACCGGTATTTATACTCTCTTGCGTTATCCTTTTAACCGGTTTTGGCGGGTTGATTTCGAACATCTGTTCTACCGCCGAAGCGAGGAACATGAAATCTGGAATCCTCAGATCGGTATTTGGCAGGACGATGGCAAAGAGACTGACCTTATCTATTCTCCCCAGATAAGATTTGTCCATGACAATATTCTCTGGGGTGTTACCGGACCTATGAGCGGCTGGCGTGCCTATTGGGCTGTTAACCGCAGTCTTGCCAGGGAGAAGCACGACTATTTTACTACTCATGCGGATTTAAGAAGTTATACCCTCTTCGCCAAGAGATACTCACTGGCTAAACGGATCTTTGCCGGGTTCAGTACCGGTGAAAGACCTCAATACTTCCGGCTGGACGGCTATAACGGTATCCGGGGGCTGACTGAAAAAAGAAGGGGTGAAAAGAAAGTAGTCTCATCCCTGGAGTTAAGATTTCCGTTCATCGACCGGATAGACATGAAATTTCCCCTTCCTATGACCCTCCATCAGCTGAGAGGAAGTATCTTTACCGATATAGGGGCTGTCTGGAACAATAATAGTGATTTCGATGCCTACGATGACGGGAGATTGAAAGACCTGGCTCTTGGTTTTGGTTTCGGACCCAGAATGAATCTCGGCTACTTTGTCCTGATGTTTGATATCGCCTGGAGTACTGATCTCAAATCTACCGGTAAACCAACTTATTACATCAGCATCAATCCCGAATTCTGACCCTGCTTCTATGATCGATAGATAAAGAATTTCGCTCTCCTCACTTTAGGGTAGAGTAGAGATAAACTATTAATGGAGAAAGAATTATGAGTAAACTGATGATCAGTCTCTCCGGGATAAGAGGTATTTTTGGTCAAACCCTTACTCCGGAAATTGTCTTGAAATACGCTGCCCATTACGGTATCTTCTGTAACAGAAAAACCGTCATCATAGGACGTGACTCCCGGACAAGCGGCGAGACCCTCCGTCACGCAGTTATCTCCGGTCTGCTGAGCGTGGGCTGTAAGGTCATCGACCTTGGGATAGTATCCACCCCAACCCTGCTGCTCGCCGTGGAAGAATCCGATGCCGCAGGAGGCATCTGTATCACAGCTTCTCATAACCCGGCAGAATGGAATGCCCTGAAACTCTGCGGCAAAAACGGCATGTTTCTCTTTCCCGGAGAAGCAGAGAGATTCCTGGCAACCCTGGAGAAAGGCATCGTTTTTGCTCCCTGGAACCGGCTTGGTACTGTTTTTTATGATAAGGAAGCAGCCAAAAGACATATTGCTAAGATCGTTGCTGTTCCTTATCTTGATCTACAGGCAATCAAAAAAAGAAACTTCACAGTCGTGGTTGACTCTGTCAATGGTGCCGGAGGAACTATCTCTCCCCCTCTTTTGAGAGCTTTAGGTTGCAACGTCATCGAGATTAACAGTGAACCTAACGGGATCTTTGCTCATAATCCGGAACCGCTGGCTAAGAATCTGAAGCAACTGGAAGAAACGGTTTTGGAACATAAAGCCGATCTCGGTTTGGCTACCGATCCGGACGTAGATCGTCTTTCCCTTGTTTCTGAGAAGGGAGAAGCTGTGGGAGAAGAATTCAGTCTGCTTTTAGCATCCGAATTCGTTCTCCAGAAAAAGAAAGGTGACCTGGTTACCAATCTCTCCACCTCAATGGCAATAGATGATATTGCGGCAAAACATGGAGTAGAAGTTCATCGAACGAAAGTAGGCGAGATCAATGTAGGAAAACTGATGACAGAGATCAGCAGCCCCATTGGCGGAGAAGGAAATGGCGGCATTATCTGCCCTGAGGTTCATTATACCAGAGATGCACCGGTTGGAATGGCTCTTATTCTCGGACTTCTTGCCGAGAGAAAACAACCCCTGTCAGAAATAATAGAGAGTCTGCCGAAATACTACATCTGTAAGAGTAAACTCGAAGTTGAGCCCCAAAAACTTGATCCGATAATGAAAAAAGCGGAAGAATTGTTTCAGGACAGGAATATCGACAAGACAGACGGACTAAAGATACTCGGAGAAAAATACTGGATCCATATCCGCAAATCAGGAACGGAACCAATTATCCGTATCTATGTGGAAAGTAATTCAGAGAAGCAGGCTGAACAGCTTTGCAATGAAACCGTCACTACGCTGCTGGAGGCTTGATACTTTTGATAAAATAGGTGGAAAGTAACTTGAAGAAAACCGGATTTCTCTATTGCTTCGCAGCAGTATTCTTCTTTTCCACGAACGAATTAGTCGGCAAATTTATCGGAGAAGGTATCTCGCCGGCTATGATAACAATTGTCCGTTTTCTGATCGGTTTTGTTATCCTCCTCCCTTTTGCTCTCCGGCAAAAGAGGAAAGAGCTGTTATCCCTGCAGTGGTCTGACTTTCTCAATATAAGTATCCCTGCCGTCATCAATGTCGTTGGGGCAATGCTCTTTCTCCAGCTGGCAATTTATTACGGTAAGGCCTCCACAAGTGCTATCCTGATCAGCAGTAATCCCATCTTTGTCGTATTCCTGGCAGCACTCATCCTCAAAGAAAAGATCTCGGGCTGCAAACTTATAGGAATGTTTCTTGGCTTGGCAGGGATCCTGCTCGTTATCAGGGGGGAAATCCCTTCTTTGACAGCAGGCACTGAGTCCAGAATAGGACTGTTTTTCGGAATACTGGCTTCTTTTACCTTCGCTCTTTTTACTGTTCTGGCTAAAAGAGAGGTCAAGAGATACGGGAATCTGCTCTTCAATGCGGTTTCCTTTCTTACCGGAGCAGTTGCATTGCTGCTTGTTGCCTCTCTCTTCAATATCGATCTGCACTTTACTCTATCCGGAAGAAATATAATCCTGATCCTCTATCTTGGAGTTTTCGTGACAGTGGCAGCATATATATTATACTTTGCCGGCTTGAAAGAAATTCCTGCAGCCACCGGTTCCATGCTGTTCTTCCTGAAACCGTTTATTGCCTCAGCCCTTTCCTGGATCTTTTTGGGAGAGAGGATATCTTTCTTGCAGTTTCTCGGAATCTTTCTGATTTTAGGGGGTATCCGCCTTTCCCAGAAACAGGAGGCATAACTATAGTATTAAAAGCTAAGAGCTGCTCTGATTCCTTTTCTGTTTAAGGTTCCGGAGGTTATCTCTTTTTTGCGGTGACAACCATCCCTTTACCTTTGCGGTTCTTTCCGAGAAAATCGGCTGTCATCATCAGAAAAGCGAAAGGATATACAAGAGCATAATAAAGGGGCAACAAGATAAGCAGCAGCTTGAACCGGAGAAGAGAGAGAGGAATTCGCATCGTGAGATACCAGGCAATATTCCCCCAAAAACCGTAACTGTACCACAACTTCTCTATTATCCATCCTGCCTGTCCCAGTTTTTCACTTAAATCATTCTCTGTATAACCGTTCCGGAAATGTTCGGCAGCAAAGCTGGCTTCTTTAGTGGCATAAGGTGTTGATATGATAAGCCTTGCCCCGGGCTTGCTTCCTTGATAGAAGTTCTTCAGCACGGTCAGGTCATCTTCTATATGTTCCAGGATATCGACAGCAATGATCAAATCCTGCTCTTCAGCAGGAATATATTCCTGAAGATCAGCGGTTTCTGCCCTGACTTCAGCTTTCATGTATTTTTTACAGTACCCGGCAAAGGCTGATAGCTTCTCTCCGTCCAGATCGACCGCCAGAACTTCCGTTTCCGGATATTGTTGCAGGATAAAGAAACTATACTGTCCAAAACCTGCCCCGGCATCATAAAAGCGAAATACTTTCTTACCGGAAAGAGATTGCTTTATTCCCCTTTTTACATACCATTGCCGCAAGAGGAGTGCATCTAAGCCAAAATAAAAGAGCTTCCTCAACCCCGGGAACTTTCGCAGCAGGCTATTAAGCCGCTTCTTCAACGGTTCGTATTCCATTCCCCTTACCTTGAAACCATAGAGAGTTCCAAATATCTATAGAACTTTGCCTTTTCACACCCACGATTAGGTAAAGGGCGGTATAAAACCGCCCCGATTATCTCCCAATAAAGACCATCATTTCACTTCGCTCTCTGATGAATTACAAGTTGTAATAGAGTATCATCTCGTGAGGGTGTGGTCTGTTATTTACTTTTGCGATCTCTTCTTTCTTATACTCGATCCAGGTGTTGATCAGATCTTTGCTGAAGACGTTTCCTGCCAGCAGAAACTCGTGATCCTCTTTGAGTGCTTCCAATGCTTCTCCCAGACTGCCGGGAATGGACATAAGCTTGTCCTGTTTCTCTTTTGGCCAGTCAAAGATATTGTCATCATAAGGTCCCATGCCCAGCTCTGTAGGATTTATTCTGTTCTTAATCCCGTCCAGTCCCGCCATAAGCAGGGCACTTATCGCCAGATAGGGGTTGCAGGTAGCATCTCCTGTCCGGAACTCAAACCTTTTGCTATCTTCAGCAGTAGCATATTTGGGGATCCTTACTGCCGCGCTCCTGTTTGCCAGTCCATAGAATAATTTTACCGGAGCTTCGAATCCGGGGAGTAGCCTTTTGAAGGAGTTCGTGCTCGGATTGGTCAGGGCTGTAATCGCTCTTCCGTGTTTCAGAATACCACCTATAAAGTAGGTAGCTTCTTCCGAAAGATCAACGTAATTCCCCTTTTTATAGAATATGTTCTGACCCTGCTTTTTCAGCATAATATGAAAGTGCATTCCGTTACCCGGTTCGTTATAGAGCGGTTTGGGCATGAAGGTTGCCGTAAGCCCGTTTTGATAAGCTACCTGCCGGATGACGTTTTTCATGATCATCGTATCGTCGGCAATTTTCGGGAAAGGAAGCAGTTCGGTCTCTATCTCCTGCTGACCGGCTAAACCCACTTCATGATGGTGATAGTTGATCTTTATCCCCATCTCTTCCAGAATATCGACAACTTCATCTCTTAGCTCTGCATAGCGGTCGAAAGGTACATCCATGTGATAACCCTTTCGGCAGTCCTGCGAAATTCCGTCTATGTCTTCATGTTCAAAGGGAAGACAACGCTTGTCTTGAGCAGAGGTAAAACTGAAACCGCTGCTGAATTTCTCACTGAAATATTCCGCTTCATCAAAAATATAGTATTCCAGTTCCGGTATCCAGACAGATTCGTCTGCTATCCCTGTCGAAACCAGATAATCGTGAGCTCTCTTGGCCACACTGCGGGGATCTTTCATAACCCCGACCCGGGTATCGGCATCACAGATAGTACAGATCATGTTCAGTGTCGGAATCTCTGAAAACGGATCGATAAATGCCGATTTAATGTCCGGCATCATTATCATATCTCCTGCCTCAACAGATTTCATTCCCCCCGGAATGCTTGAACCGTCGAAGGGAATTCCGTCCTGCAGCACCTTTTCCAGCCTTCTCACCGGGAATGTATTGTGATACCAGCGTCCGAAAAGATCGGAATACTTCAGATCAATAAACCTGATCTCATTCTCAATGATCAACTGCTTTAACTTTTCTAAGTCCATTATTCCTCCATCTATGTTTTATTAATATACTCGATCAGAACAGACCGTAGCCGGTCAACAGACGCAAAAGAATATTAATCGGCGGCAGAATTATCCTTCCGATTAAATTCCAGCCAAAAAGATATGAAGCTAAAATAATTCCCATAAAGACAAGCATCCCTTTTCTTTCGAAACGCATATAGGGATAATAGAGATGGTCGGGCAGAAAGATCCCGAGTACCTTGGAACCGTCTAAGGGGGGAAAAGGAATGAGATTAAAACAACCGAGCAACAGATTAAAAAAGACGATCATAAAAGCCGTTTCCATTACGAAACTCATCACTCTGCCGCTGAAAGCATAAGGATGATAAGGAAGCACACTCAATATTCTTATCAGTATGGAAAAGAGTATGGCAATAATGAAATTCGAGGCAGGTCCTGCCGCAGCACTTAATCCGGTATCTCTTTTCAGATCTTTGAAATTGTAGGGATTGAGCGGTACCGGCTTGGCATAACCGAAGACCAAAGCACCCCGGGTCGAGATTAAGAGCAGGATCGGTAATATGACAGTACCAAACAAATCTATATGTTTCATTGGGTTTAACGAAAGCCTGCCGTACCGCTTAGCCGTATCATCACCAAGCAGCAGGGCAGCCACACCATGACTGACCTCATGGATAATGATACTCATTAATATCACCGGAACTATGATCAAATATTGCATCTACTTTCCTTTCTGATCTTTCTTCTTTTCTTTTGTTCTTAGGCTTTTACGACTTTCAGGAATCTTCTCTTCCCAACCTTTATCAAAAGTTCGCCCTCTATCTCGAGCTGTTCGTCGGCATCAGTTACCTTTCTGTTATTTACGGTTACCGCATTCTGCTTGATCATTCTTCTTGCTTCTCCCCCGGACTGGCAAAGACCGGAGTCAGTCAGAAGTTTGACTATCCATAACGGTGATATTTCACTTTGAAAGACCGGTATATCTGCCGGAATATCCTTCTGGGCAAAGACTTTCTCGAATTCTGATTCAGCCTCTTTTGCCGTCTCTTCTCCATGGAAGAATGATACTATTCTGCGGGCTAAGTCCTGCTTGATATACTTAGGGTTCTTATCCCCCTCCAGATCCTTTTTGATTTCGGCAATCTCGCTTTCTTCCGCTCTGGTCGTCAGACGAAAATACTGCAGGATAAGATCGTCGGGGATAGACATTATCTTGCCGTATTTCTCGTTCGGCGGATCAAAGACAGCTACATAGTTGTTCAAGCTCTTACTCATCTTATTGACACCGTCTGTTCCGGTCAATATGGGGAAAAGCATGGCTATCTGCTGTTCCATTCCGAAATAACGCTGCATGTCTCTTCCAGCCAGAATATTGAACTTCTGCTCGGTTGCCCCTAATTCAATATCGGCTTCTATGGCTACCGAATCATAACCCTGTAAAACCGGATACATCAGTTCATGCATGGCCAGAGGCAGCCCTTTTTCATAGCGTGTTCGGAAAGTATCGTGAGCCAGAAACTGGGCTAAAGTAAATTTGGAAAGTAGCTGAATGACCTCGAGCAGCTTCATTTCACTGAACCATTCCGATTGCCAGCGGACTTCCGTCCTTTCCCTGTCCAGAACAGTGTATAGCTGTTCCATATACCGCTCGGCATTCTTTCTTACCATTTCGGCAGTTAAGGGTGGTCTGGAAGTGTCTCTCCCTGTCGGATCACCGATCTGTGCTGTGAAATCTCCGATAATAATAACTCCGGTATGTCCCAGATCCTGAAATTCCCGCATCTTCCTGATCGGTACCAGATGACCGATGTGGACATCACTTCCCGTCGGGTCTATTCCGTACTTTATTCGTAAAGGTTTGCCGGTTTTTTCAGCTTTATTTAGTTTGGCAACCATCTCCTCTTCCGGTATCATCTCTTCGACACCACGTTTGATGACTGCTAATTCTGCTTCCCTTGTCACTTCTCACTCCGTCTTGTTTTCGGGTCAAATTATTGGTAAAGCCTTATTTGTCAATCTTTAACGGAACTGCAGCAAATAGTTTCAATCGGACATTTTCCTTTCTGAAGAATTGAAGTTTTGACACTACTAATCGGTGCCGATATTTGCTGCCCGATGGATTGTTGGATAATCTATAGAAAGAGCAGGAGAAGAAACTGAGTTCCTTACCTTACACGGATGTATCTGATAGTAACTATGACCCTCTCCCGCATTACCGATATCAGCAAATTAAAGGATCTCTTTCGCTCAGACGGGGCATGGAGACTGTGTGAAAACCAAATACCAAATAACGATAATATGTAC
>CAYXFD010000022.1:0-6141 GCA_964464175.1 uncultured Candidatus Cloacimonadota bacterium
GAAGAGGAAATAACACACATGGGATTGCTCTTTTTTTAATCATCTTTCCTGAACTACATTGAAGCGAAGCGAAAATGACTCGCATGGGTTTGTTCTTTTTTTTAATCATCGTCCCTGAACTGCATGAAGCGAAGCGAAATGCAGTTCAGGGACAATACAAAACATGGGTGGGTGGGCGGGTATAAGCATAAGTTACTCTTCTTGCCAAAGACGGTAATGTCTGGATGAATCAGAATCAGATTGCCGAACTTTTTGCCACCTCTTTGCCCAACATTAGTATGCACATAGCTAAGATATTGGGTGACAGTGAATTGCAAGTTAATTCAGTTGTTAAGTATTTCTTTACAACTGCCTCGGATGGCAAAAAGTATGAAGTAGCTTTTTATTCTCTTGAGATGATCCTGGCGATTGGCTTCAGGGTCAGGAGCAAAAGAGGTATTAAATTCAGAATATGGGCAAAAAAACCTCAGGGAGTACATCGTCAAGGGGTTTGTGATAGATGACGAAAGACTGAAAAATCCGGACGGACGACCCGATTATTTTGATGAACTTTTAGAAAGAATCAGAGAGATACGAGCATCAGAAAAGAGATTCTATCAGAAAATCCGGGATCTCTTTGCCCTTAGCAGTGACTATGATAAAACCGACAAAGCAACTCAGATGTTTTTCGCTGAGACGCAGAATAAACTGATATATGCAGTAACTAACAAAACTACCGCAGAACTTATTCTTAGTCGTGCAGATGCGAATAAACCCAATATGGCTTTAACAAGCTGGGCTGGGAATGTAGTCCGAAAACAGGATATAACAGTTGCCAAAAACTATCTTACCAAAGATGAAATCGATACACTGAACAGGCTTGTTATCGTTTTTCTGGAAACTGCTGAACTGCGGATCAAAAACAGAAAAGACATAACGATTGATTTCTGGCAGGAAAATGTCGACAGAATTATAGATTTCAATGAAAAACCGGTTTTGCGGGAACCAGGAAGCATATCTCATAAAAAAATAGAAGAAAACGTTCGGCTAATATATGATGAATTTGACCGGACAAGAAAACGAGCCGAAGCAAAGAAAGCAGACGAGGAAGACTTCAAAGAATTGGAAAAACTCGAAAGTGAACTGAAGAAAAGAGAATGAACGTACGATACTGACGAAGACAGAGGCATTGATCGGATCGGAAAACTCAACAAAAATTGAATTTCGGGGAACCTATTCCCCTGTTACCTATAAATTCGGGGATTACACTCCCCGTAATTTTTGTCCCCACTGTTTGAACGATTTATCGGATACTCCTCATTCCTCTTCCAACTCCTCATTCTCGCCTCACCCCCTCTTCATTCCGGCACAAGCAGGAATCCACTCTTCTCCCTTCGCTCTTTGCTTGCCTGGTATGATATCCGGAGCTTCCGGCTCTGGGAAAGGTCAGGATGTCCTTGTTATATAATCAGTTTTCAACTCCTCAAACAACTCCAGCACTTCCGGCAGTTTCTCTCTGACATCTTCGATGGAACTGATCCTGATAAGATATTCCAGTCTCTTCACCACCTCAGGCGGATAATCCCTTTCCGCATAACGCATTCCGAAATCCGCTCTGCCTGGACAGTATTTTATATTAAGCAGAGGCACCAAATGCCGGCTTATAAACTGCAAATAATTTCTCTGAGCCCCCATCCAGCTATTTCTAACTAATGCCTTTTTCAGCTCTATGATACTCAGCCAGTCAATATCGGCAGCCATGCGGTAAACACGGCTTACAAGCTTCTCTCTCTCTTCCTGCGGAGTCTCTTCGGCAGAATAGATACCGGATTTATCAAACCAAATGACCGGATAGCCGTGCCTGTCCGGTTCAGTGAATTTATGGGGATTATCAGCCATTATCACCACAATGTCGCAGTAGAAGAGCGGGGGTAGATTGTCCGGCAGATAGAAGCACTGAGAAAAACCGTGCCAGCATGGTTCCGGCATTCTAAGCCGTCTCATGATTCCGTTATTAGTTTCAAGGTAGTCATCGAGCAGTGCAAAGATATCGTCAGGGTTTCCCTCTTTGATAACAATACTCAAATCCAGATCCGAATATTCATCCTTGTACCCGGTAGCAACAGAGCCCCCCTCCCAGGCGGCTATTACCTGCGGTTTCTCTTCTAAGATCCTTTTCAATCCGGTTTTTAAATCTTCTACAGACTTCATACTGACTTCCTTATGCCTCTTTTGCCCCTCAGGTCTTTATGATGAGACAAAACAATGAGTTATAATATTACACCAAAGTTTAGGATTTGACATTCAGCAGGTTGTTTAGTTGCTTATCTTAAAAAACCTAAAAGTTTTAGGTTTATTAGTCGAAAGAGAAGTTTGTCCATCAATCTGTTTGGTTCAATAATTTTGATAATTTCGATAACATAGAGAAAGTCAGTTTTCAATTTTTAACTAAAAATATATCCAAATATCCTTGACACATTCCGTATCATTATAGCCTTAAATATCTACAACTTTTCCCTCTAACATCTTTATCAATGGTTCCTCATTATGGGGCATTCCTTTCAGAAGAGGCAATAAATCTGCCCAAGATAGGTCTTCTTTCTTCTCTAACTCAAATGCTACTGCTTCTACATATTTCCAATTTCGTTTCAGAATTTCGTACGACATTGCTGTACATACTTCAATAAGAGAGGAGGCAATATCTCTTATCAAAGCTGTTAATCCTTCATTTGCTAAACCCATAGTAATAAAGCTATAGTGAATTGCCGGTTTAACTCCGTGACCAAGCTCGATATGTGTGGATAGAATTGTACTTAATTTTGTAGCAGTCAGCATATCATCACTTGAACCAATATCCCAATGACCATATTTAATCTTCTCAGCCTGCATGCCACCTAAACTAGTACATAGGCGGTTGACCAACTCACTGTTTTTAATCAGACTGGGAATGTCCTCTTCATTTTTTCCACCATATAATGTGAGACCAACCGAAGACTTTCTGTACCCGACTGAAACTCGTTGAATTGTGTTTTCCGGGAATAAGTGATGATAGACTATTGTGTGACCTGCTTCATGAAATGCTACATTTTTTCTGAATTCGGGATCAAGTTGTTTGATTTTTTCTCCGAAAATAAATTTATCAATTGTAACTTCAATATCTTTGATCGTCACACTTCGTTTTTTTTCGACAATAGAATAGAACTTAATTTCCTCGACTAAATCGACAATTTTTGCTGGTGGAAAATCACCATAAGTATGGTTTTTGATATACTCTACTATATTTTCATAATCTTCTGAACATACTGCACGATTTAGGTGTTTCTTTATCAATTCTTCTCTCTCAGGAGCAGTAAGTGATGCCAATTCAAATTTTAACCCAAATCTTCTAGATCGAGTTAAAGCACTGTCAAGATCCTCAGGTCTATTAGTAGCTCCAATTACAATTACATCGCTGTTATCTTCAAATCCATCCAACAAAACAAGTAGATTATTAATTATTGTTCGCGCCTCATAGGCAAGATCACCACCACCACCAAATTGATCCCTATTACTAAATGCGTCTAACTCATCTAAGAACAAAACTGAAGGACTCATTCTCTTTGCCTTATCAAAAATTTCTCTTAGTAATAATCCACCTTCACCTGCGTATTTTTGAGAAGTTATTTCAGCAGCAGAAATAGCAAAATAGGGATAGCCAATCTCACCTGCAAATGCTTGTGCAAGCATGGTTTTACCTGTACCCGGAGGCCCATGGAGCAATATCCTGTTCGACATTTTAATATTCTTGTCTTTATAATGATCCGTGTTTTTGTAGTATTCGATTATCATTCTAAATCTCTTCTTAACATCTTCATACCCTACAACATCCCTGAACCTAATCTTGGGTCTCTGGATAATTAAGTGACCTTCCTTGATATCCGACTTAACAACTACGTCTTTTATCTGTATTTCCATTTTCCTCTCATCATAACCTACTGAAAAGCTTATCTTTAGATTTTGCCTGAGAAATTCTTCATAAATATATGACAAGACATCATCATCATCGATTTTTAAATCTGCGTTAGCTAATAAACTCGCTATCTCAAGCTGTGGGGTATTGTAGCAAATTCTGATTTTTTTCTTTTTAATAGCACGAAGAACGAGAAGCCCTTCAATACTGAATACGATATTTGCAACAATTGTCTCTAGTTCCTTGACATGAAGCTTACCAACTTTCATTAGAGATAACATAACTATCTTATGAACATCTCCTTCGGTATAGTCGATGCTATATCTTTTTAGTCTTTTCATAATATCCTTCGTAAAAGATAATAAAAAAGCTATTTTGCTTTCTGAGCAACCACTATCAAAGAAGGCGACATTACTTGCCTTAGCTAAGCGGAAGAGATACTTAAGAACTCGATAACGTTCATTAGTTATCTCACGTACTTCAGATTTACTCTGCTGATAATAGTGACTTAAAACTTTGTCTTTTAATTGACTGTTTGTCATCTCTTTGTCCAAATTTACATTATGACTCACATGAATAAGAAAAATTATTATGTGATTATTGACAATAAACCTGACATCTGTGTTTGAGATTTTGGGGTCAAACAAGTTATCTAAGGTGGTATCAGAATTTGTATTCTGTTCGCTTAGAATACCTGTTTCGTAATAAGTCGTCATCTTTTGAATATCTTTTATACTGTCAATTTCTGAATCCCTGAAATTAAACACAGACATAGAGAGTGGATACTTGTCTTTGCTCATAAGTAAGTAGGAATCTGAATTGTCATTTTCATCAAAATATCTAAACCTGTAACCCAAAACATCAGCCAACTCACGAAATAACAGTGCGATATTATTATCTTCCGACGTAATAACCATAATCGGCAGAACAGGTTCATCTTTGTCTCTTAACATTGCTTCTGTAATACGGCTGTAAAGCAATTTTTTGATCACTAATAGATTTTCATTATAATATGGATGTGAGCGGATAGTTCTTTCAATACCTATGTTTAACTTTTCCACTAAATCAGATAAATCCTTGAAGATGTATTTTTTAAACCAATAATCATTCCCAACTTCTTCAACAAGTTTCTCAATTAGTTCATCCACATCTTCGATCTCCATTTTTGTATCTAAATCATCCTCGAAATCTGACTTGCTACCAGATTCATCATCATTTTCAAGCCCTAACTCGTCATATAATGAAGTGTAAGTAGATTTGAACAACATATCAGGCCATTTAATATCTTCAATGTTATCCGGCACATTATAGTTAATAATGGGGATACTCTCCAAATGGTGTTCTTCTGTCTCGAGTTTTTTTGCCAATACTTTTCTACTTTCTGAATATATCAGCACAGCCTTCGATAAAGATTCAATAGTGATTTCTTCATCTCCCAAAGCTAGTGCAATCGCTTTAATTTCAATCAAGCTGTTAACTGTCTTTTTGTGTTCCATTTAGCCTCCCGTTGCATACTTATAAGATTGTAAATTTACAATTGATTCCACTCGATGTCAAGTCTTATACCTACTTAAGAAAAAATAATTGCTCGAGATGGTTTATTACAATAGTTATCTTTTAAATAAAAGTTTTTTAACACTATAATATAATTCTGTTTAGTTTTATCAGAGAATCTTTCCAAAAGATGTAAAGGCTTCTTAAGATGCTTATCTTCATAAGCTCTGAACGGTTTAGGGTTTAAAAGCCGAAAGGATCTCAAAACGTCAACCTGTTTGGGTTAATAAACCTTATACTTTCAATAACAAAGAGAAAGCAAGTACTCAATGTATAGCTATAAAAGTGTCTAAACAACCTTATCACATTTCGCATGACATTATTCAGTATATAATTATTTCTATATACAAAGAAAAGTAGTTACCATAATATGCACTTACACGATATCTAACAGAAGTGTATTCTGGCAAATTAGGTAACACATCGTTATATGAAGTATTAATAATAGGTCCTGTAACAAGAGGCATAAAATCTCCTTCGTCTATACTCCTTTCTATAAAGAAACCATCTTCTCCCCAATTGGCGGGATAAGTCCATGATAGATGGATTGTTGTTTCATTAACTATGTCTGCCCTTAAATCAGTCGGCGCAGGTAATAAAACCTCATCGGCACCAATACTTGCCATTGTCGAATCTGAAAAAACTGTGTTCTCTCCGTT
>CAYXFD010000022.1:6241-51488 GCA_964464175.1 uncultured Candidatus Cloacimonadota bacterium
TCCAAATTAGTCGGTGCAGGAAATAAAACCCCATCGGCACCAATACTTGCCATTGCTGTTCCCGAATAGATCCTTCGGTCTTCTGCTTCAAAGAATGCTACTAATTTATATTGTATCTTTCTGAGAACCTCTCTTGTGTCAATGATGTTGTCAGTGAAGGTTGTCAATCCGGGTGGCAAATGATCTCCGATATACTGCCATTCATTCTCGTTTACCTTTCTTCTCAACTCGAAACCGTGCTCATAGCTATCATAGTTTTGCCATTCTAATCTGTATTCTATTATACTCTGGGGTTCTATGGTCAATTCACCTGGTCCAATAAATGATAGTTCAATACCCTCTTCATTTACCTCACCAACATTATAAATCTCATCTTCCAGAACTGTATAGCCTTGAATTTCGTAAGAATAGCCAACACCTATTTCGCAGTTTGAGTCAACAAACAAGCTGTCGGTACCAGGCAGATACCAGATAAGCTCCGAGGCTTCGTTCTTAATTGACCTAACCGTTTCTCTTAAAACAGGCTTAATTTTTCTTGTTAAAACTATCCCATCAACAGGGAAACCAAGATCCTCCAATTGCCATGAGATAGTAACTGAAGTAACATCTTTCTGGATGATTGAGAGAGTATCAATTTTCGGAAAAACGGTCTGATATAATGAATCAACCGTAATAGTCTGATTAGCGTCACTGAAACCGGTAATGCTGTACATATATGACAGCGGATATTTAAGTGGAGAATCTCTGAAAACAACGATACCGTTATCTTCAGTCAGAGTTGAATCTTCCAGAGTAAGGACGTATCTTATCGTATCTAATTCACTCGAAACTCTTTTCAATGAATAATAAAACACCTCCGGGTTTCTTTCCCAACTGATCCTGATATTCTGGTCATCCAGGGTAGTAAGGATAATACCCTCACTAAAGGCATCTAAATTATACGCCGGATCAACAGGATTGACAAACTTGTCGTGGCAGGAGATCAATATCAACAAACTAAAAAGAAAAATGACTGCTATTCTTACCGATATCATGTTATCCCTCCACTAATTCATTCTGTATTCTCTAAAGTATTCGCTCACTACACTATATACGGATTTTAACTGATATTTTCCAAGAAAGAAAACAACCAAGCCATTGCAGGAATGACGTAATACTTTTTCTTCTCTGCTGCTGCCGGTTAACTGTGACCAGGAGAAAAGAGTTAGATATGCTAAATAAGGAATATAATTCATGGTCTCCGAGAGAGATAATTCTTCCTCTGTCAGAAAGCGGCTGACACCATACAAAGTATTATTGAAAGTAAAATCCCAGAGAAACAACTCATTGACTCTTCCCGGTCTCAGATTGAGTCCGTCATAATACTTATCATTCCCGGCTATCAAAGACCACCCCCAGAAGAATGCAGTTGACAGCCCTGAAAAAGTAGTCGTTGCCAAAAGATAATCGTCAGAAACTCCTAAACTGCCGGCTCTCCGAAATTCTGACTCTCTGCGAAGATATTGCTTAAAGAGAAGATCACTTACATGGTAACTGCTCCTTAATCCCAAATACCACTTCCAGTCATCCCATTCTTTCGCCCTTCTTCTGTATTTAATCGCTTCTGCTGATATTCCGGTTTCTCGATATTCCCTATGATATCCGTAAGAATTGACCAAACTCGTTGTAAAACCGATTCCGCCCAGTACTCCGATACCCTTGTCAACAAAAGGATCATAAGGAACTCGATAACCTGTAGATAACCATTTATCTTCGGGAATGAAGATCCTGAGAGAATCACCTTTGATTGTTGTCGATCGAATCGGCGAAGACTCTTCCTTAGAATAATTTGTCAGAATCATCAAGCTTAGAATAGCTGCTTGATGATTGACATAATTGGATTTGTAAAACGGTATTTTCGGTGCAATATCACCAATAACTAGTTGATCTTGATCATTAGAAAAATCTTTCCATAAATCGTCGTTTTTCCCTACCATTATATATTTGAACTTTAGATCAAAGCTTTCAGGGGTTTCTTTTACATCAGTTATAAATTCAGATAAATTAACTCTATTGTCAGCAAATTTGCCTAGTATCGCATTTATATTTTTAGATGTTTGATATTCTGGAGTCTCAATCTTTACTTGTTCAAAGAAGTTTTTGGGCAGGTGTATCACATCTTCCTTCACTTCATAGAATTTGTTTTGATGATAATACACTTCCAAGTAATTTCCTGAAGAATCACTATACCTCAATAGCGACGTTTCAGGTGGATTAGAATCTGTTAATCCATTATCAAATACTGTTATTTTTGACTCATCTTGTTTACTAACCTTCCAATTAGCGAAAGAAAACCCTCTTCTTGTGATTTCTTTCTCATTTCCATGATATTCTAACACTACTCTATTATTTGGCTGATCCTTTCTAAAAGCCAGAATCCTATGAGGCGTGACAGAGATTCCTATTTTCTCACTATCTATACTATGTTCGTTAATTGTATATCTGACGTGAACATAGATGCTATCTGCAACTATGTTTGGATCGAAACTATAACTTTTATCTTCGGCCTTCACCTCTTTCTCGGAGATGGTTACAAAAAAAGCGTGTCCTACCATTTGATCTGAAGGTACATCAAAATCCCATTTTATAGTGTTAGGTTGATCACTATCATCTTGCTTAAGATTACTAACTGGCGGTAACTCTTCAAAAAGCATCGGTTCAGAAGAGAAATCATTATACCTTGCTACAATATCAACTGGTCTCTTAGAAGTTCGAAATGGAAAATCTATATCAACACTGACAGTTTCAGGAGATTCGTCCCCATAATTAATTACAAATTCTGTAGCTTTATCTGGTTTTTCCCATACTGCCTGCTCTCCTGTGAAATAAGCATAAACGGGCGCCTTTAGATATATGCTTACAATATCGTATAGTTTTTCTTTATTATGGGGAAACTTAGCTCTAAAATTATCATGAGCAAAGTTATCGGCTATTAAGGATTTAATTTGATTCTCTTCAAGTTGATAGACTTTCTTTTCGCTTCCTTCACTACCCAAAGCGAAATACTTATCATCTTTTATGTATATCTGCTCTATATTATCGTATTTATTATTCTTTCCCTTAGGTATGAATTGCTGAAACTTATCCACAAAAAGATTCAGCTGAAAACTTTCGCTGCTGATGAGATCGTTGTATCGCTCCTTCTGTATATTAGAATTATTAGCAATTGATGCTAATAAATCAAGCCGCTTTTGAAAATTCTTCTCTTTCTCAATATAAGATGTCCAGAATCTTGTCATGCGAGATATATCCTGATCGCTCCTAAAAGATTTTTCCGTATATTCTTCAAGCCTACCTACTCTTTTTTGTATTGGGTCTCCGTTAGCTATAGTAAAATAAAGCTCTATTTCTTCTGGTTGGCTATTAGCATCAATTTGTAAAACATATTTGCCCTTTCCTTGAACTACCTCCACATCTTCACCATTGACTTTTATACTCGGTACAAATGGATGAGCATAAAACTCGATATCAATCTTTTCATCGATATCGTAAGCAGTTAAATCTGAGACAATAAAGATCTCCGGCTCTGCTTCATCACCAACTTCAATAGCATAGATATAATCCCCCTTATGATGAATTGTACATATATGAGTTAAGACTTGCTCATTATTGTCATTCAACAAGGGGATATAATGCTGATTATTGTGTGGGAACTCTATGTATTTATTCTCTCGAAAATAACGCACTTTTTCATTATCATACGCTATGATCCTGACTTTCTCGTGTTTATCCAATTGGACTCCTACTTGTACCAGAATGCTATCTGCAAACACCTGGTTAAGAATGATAAACTCATTGATATGTGAAAGTGACAAACCATCGGCACCAGCAGCCTTGTTATAATGAACAGCTTCGCGGATTTCACGGGCTACTAATAGTTCATAAGTCGAAAAATCTCTGAAACTCTTATATTTCAAATCACTGAAGCCACTCTCATTAATCAATTCGATTTCACTACCAACAAGACTTGTTATAGCAGCAGCAGTTAATAAACAAATCAGCACGATTTTCTTCATCTATCCTCTCTATCTTTGCAGTTCTGTCTTATAGTTATCAATAAATGAACCAATAGAATTATCCTTGATATGGATAAATTTCATCCAGATATTTTTCCCTGCTTTTTCCGTTTCATCTGAGTTTAATTTGTTATTCTCCGGTATGTGTTTCCTTTTGGCAGTTATGTCTGTCGAAGAGGCTGTATATTTTTCAAGGCAGTTATGCGGTATTGAATGATCGATCATTATGACCAGATTATCTTCGGCAAACTTCTTGATCTTATCCAATAGTATCTCCTTGTTATCATCGGAGAGGTTATTAAACGGTTCATCAATAAAGATTACATGGTTTCTGTCTGGTTTAATCCTGCCGAACATCATTTCGATAAAGACTCTCTGCATTTGTCCGCCGGAGAGTGAAGTTATCTTGCTGGAGGCAGATAAACTGGGAAATTTATTATGTATCAGATTCATGATAGTATCTATCTCCTTTTCACCCAGTCCCAGAATCCTCATATTATCACCAATTGTCAGCGGGAGCATAAACGGTTCCTGAGTTATGATGACCATTTCTTCCATTCTGATTCTGATCTGCTCTTTCAACCCTTGGGGGGAATACAGATACTTGTAATCATAATCTGTTTCAGTGGAGAAAACGATTGTATCTTCTTCAATAACAGGGGCATGAATCAGGCTCAGAATCGACAGGAGCGTTGATTTCCCGACTCCATTATCGGCATCCAATACATAGAGCCCTTTAGATGCAGATATCTCATTTTTAAGGTCAAAAATGATGCAGTCTTTATCACCAAAATCCAACTCAATTGGCTTACCGGAGCGTATTGTTAGTTTTTCCATCAGTTACCTCTCAGGATTGAATATAGATTATTGTTATGTCTGATAAACTCATTGATAAACCTGATACTCAGCAGATAGGAACAGGCCATGAAAAGTAGCAATTCTACCGGGAGCATTAGAACCTGAGGATAAAACATTGAGTAATCAAACCTGTTGATGAAACCGTAGATGACCACCATTACCAGTTTGAAAAACAGGAACATAGTAAACGGTGCCGTCAGGGTGAAATATCTGACAAAGGCTTTATGATAGTTTGAGCAGTGAATCAGGAGCCAGGCGAGTTCTTTTCTTGAATAGGCAACGGTGAAGGCATTCATAACAAAAGCGGTGATAATTACAATCATCACGTTAAAAAGGAATATCGTCCAGAAACTCATCAGCTTAGACCGGTTATACTCTCTGACCTCTTTATCCATAACATGAAGCTTACCTATATCCGTAAAATACTGCTGCGTATGCCAGAATTCCAGACTGTCTCTCAGGGCATCAACGGTTAGATTCCTGCCGAAGTAATTATAGTTGGAGGAGATCATGTCATCATGATAAAATAATTTCTTCTGCGGAAAATGTTCATCATCATAGAGACGGATATCCTCTATCAGGCTTTCGAATTGAGCGAATGGTTTCACGCCATTGCTTTGGAGATCAATCTGATCACTTAGTATCAGATAAGAATCTCTGTAGTCAACATGATCTACCAATCCTCCCTGCCGCCTTAGACAATATGTTAGGACAAAGTATCTCAATTGCATGATATCATAGGGGATGATCCCTCTGAGGTAAATGTCAGATAAAAAGGGATTTAACTGATCCAGGTATTCACTTTTGACACCTTCAACTATGCTCGAGTTCTCTCTCGAATAGAAATAGCCTCTCCCCGGTAAAAACTCGTAAAAAGAATCCTGCCAGAGTTTGTAAGAATTGGCTGTTATATACTTGTGATGACTTTCACCAGAAACATCGAATGGGAAGGAAACAGCCTTTCCGTCTGCTGATTGAAATCTGAGTAATAGGGTTTCGTCAGAAAGATAAGAATAGGAAGCTTTCTCCCATTCGTCGAGTTCGGTTTCAATTTGAAGAAGATATTTTTTGCTTAAAAAGAAGTAATCCTCTGAACCGTCAGATACAGCAAAAGGGTGATTATTATCAGGGATAATGCTACTCTCGATGAATAATCCCGCAGTCTTATATACCGAATCTGTGCTGTAGAGATTGATCCCGGCTGCAACTCCATCTTTATCATGGTGAAAGTGCCATTCTAAGGGGAAAAAACCTCTCGAGTCCGCTTCCTGGATTTCAGGTTCTATATCCCATAGTTCCCGGGTTACTACATCAGAAATATGATAATTATCCTTCCCAAACATCCCGTTCAGAGAAAGATTTGAGAGGTGCTGCTTCTCCCGGTCAAGATCAATAACCAGCCAGTCGCCATTGATACTAAAAAAACGATCGGAAGAGAAACTATTGCGGTAATCATTTATCGAGAACCGATCTTTCTGGGCATTATTTACCAGCAATACGGTGTTGTATTTATAGTCATATTCCTGCAGCAGATTGTCCGCTCTGGTGTCAAGACTTCTCCCCTGTATAATTTGTAACAGGTTTACAATGAAAAACAGGATCAGAAAGGCCATAAAAAGAACAACCGATCGTTTCCAATTACCTTTGTTGATTAGAATACCTAAGACTATTTTATAGATTCTCACAACACACTCCTAAAAGCTTATAAACTGAACATCAATACTTAAGCCCGTCAGTAAACTCAAGAAGCTCGAGATTCGGTTATTATAATCGTTCTCATCAAAGGAACTCAAATCATCCACATAGACCTCAAGTTTCATTTTGTTTTGCCACATGTTTTCATGAAGCAACAGATGCATCAGAATGGTTTTGTAGTATTCAAAGAGTTTCGATGAGCTTCTTGCGCTGGTATAGCAGGGTATCTGTGACCGGTTACTTTGGATTCTCTGCATACTGTTTATCAACGTGTTATTATCGCTTCTTAAAACTCTGGTTCTGCCCATATCAGTCATTGTTTCGTAGATGAATGTGGGAGAATCAATATAAACTAATCTATCAATTCTCTCCATATTTCTTATCATAGCTTCCGGGGTATAGTTGGCGGGGTTGAAATCGAAAATAAGGACTTTCATAGGCTTCTGTGAATCAACTGTTTGTTTGGGAAAACTGCCACCAGTGAATAGTTCCCCGTCAACAACTGAAAAAGCATAAATTCCACTAAAATCCCTCCATATTCTGCTTCTATAGTAATCATTGTCCCCATAAAACCGCAGCACACTCGGCTCAGCTTTCAGCATTAAAGGTATAACACATATAATCGCTACAATGAGGATCTTTCTTACCGGACTTATCATAAACTGTATCATACCTGCCTTACCTAAAACTCAAACAATTCGCTGACTTTAAGAAAAACATAGTTTGAAAGCCCACCACCGCCTCTATCGGAATCGCTAGTATGAGAAACATTAAAGCTAAATGATCGATCTTTTACTTCCAAGTTGGTAAGTATCGAACTAAGGTTTCTGTTAATTGAAACACCCCATACACTGTCACCTGTCAGGGCATTATAAAGAGCGGTATCGGTAAAAGGTATATCTTCATTAAACTGCCTGAACCTTCTCTCCAGCTTTCTCCACTCTTCCTCTATCCTGTCAAAATCAGATATACCATAAAGGTTATTGATGATAATACCCCGCTTAACGGTTTCATTGAAATTCGCCTGGTGTCGTCTGCTATTTGCCAGTGTACTTAATGTGTTGAATAAATCTTGAGATATCGCTACTCTATCCTCATAGTAATTTTCACTGCCGACATAATGAAATCGTCTGTAAACGGAGAGATTCCGGTCGCGGGCTTGCGGACTGCCGACAAGCAGTTCCAATATCTTCGGATTGATCACTACTCTGTCAGAAGCATCGTCGGGATCATACCTGTAAAGTCCCTTGATCCCTCTCTTGTAGGTATCAATTATGTCTAAGGCATATCTTCTCGAATACTCGGCAACAGCTCTTTCGTAAACTGTCATAGTCTGAATAACTTTATGTTCCGGAGAAG
The DNA here is from genome assembly GCA_964464175.1 of uncultured Candidatus Cloacimonadota bacterium. Classification (GTDB taxonomy): domain Bacteria; phylum Cloacimonadota; class Cloacimonadia; order Cloacimonadales; family JAJBBL01; genus CAYXFD01. The sequence continues at coordinate 14,209 of CAYXFD010000022.1, forward strand.
TGTTCAGCCTCCGTTCCATCTTACGGATTATACTTAACAGATCCTGATAGGCAGACTGCTGGGTATCGCGCATGTGGGAAGCGCTTGTCCGGGTACTCATGGTCTCCTGGTCAGGGATAATGAAGATAATATTGATCCCTTTTTTCTCAGCTTCGCTAATAATCTCATTAAGAACACTTTCCTTGTTGTTGAAGTAATGATCATTGTCACCGGCATCAGTGACGACAAAAATAGTCCTGATCAGATGGTGGCTATCATCATCAATTCTGTTGATCAGGTCTCTCAGGCTTGGCAGGAGATTTTCGGTATATGTCAAATCTCCCTGCTCTCCACCGTATCTTATATTGCTAAAACTGCTGTGTTTCCTGATATTCGGTGTATGACTTTCTTTTTCTAAATAGGAAAAGAAATTTTCCCATAAACTATTCCCGGGAAAGAAGGGGTCCTTATGGAATTCTGATATAAAAACCTCACAGAAGGGGGCAAAGGGGATAATACTCGTGGAATGGTCTATGAGAAAGTGGACTCTTATATTGCTCCGTACTTGATTAGCTATGTAGTAAGCAATCTGATGAGAATAATTAGAAAAGAGGGTAACCCTTCTGGTAGTAAAACCTCTGGAACGGGTCGCTAATCCAGAATAAAAGCTGCCCGACCGCTGATAAAAGTCGATAAACAGTTTCTTATGCTCAGCTACATGGTCACCACTTTGTGCTTTAATAGACGGAAATTTTTCTGCAATATAATTCTCAGTATTACAATACAGTTCTCTCAGCAGATGAAGGGTATCATCGTCAACCGGATTATTGTTGGCATCCTTTAAATTTTCGAAGTAACTCTCTGCCCTTCCATCTCTGATCTTTTGATACCTTCTTCCTATCCAGGTAACAACAAACTCCGCCGGAATCCAGCCCAGAACACCCTCCTCTCCTTTCCGGACATTGTAATTCAGGTCTCCCAAATCAGCTAAAAGATAAAAACCATCTTTGTAATCCAGAATCTTATAGGCATCGTAGTTGAGAACATCTTTTTCAACATACGGTTCATAATCATAAGAAGGTCCTCTTCTGGTGGCAAGTTTATCGATTTCAATCCTTTCTTCGACTGAGGTAAAGCCGATAAAAGGCATATACATCCTTTCAGAATCAACCATCTGGTTCTGCCATATAAAAGACTCGTCCAATTCGGCAAAACTGACCAGAAAAGTACTCCCTGATATATCAGAAAGAGTTACCCTTCTGGAATCAGTATCTATTGCAATGACCCTGAAAGAGTCCAGGAATGAGAGTTTTCTGCCGGCAACTCTGATATTGTCTCTGTTGGAAAAAACCATGTAAAGATATGTCTGCCTTAACTGTTGATCAGTAAGTGGTTCAGCGAATACTTGATAAAAGTATTCGAAAGAGCTGTTCATCGGTCGGGTAATTGAATCCTGCCCTCTGTTTTCTATGATCCTTTCATTGCCCTGATCATATTCCACCCGGACAATTTTACTGGGATGATACCAAATCTGAGCTGACAGACCTGTTGTTATAACAGTAAAAAGCACTATTAAAAAAACTGGGTATCTCATCTTGCCTCCTTTATTATGACAAAGAATCTGTGCTCGGGAAGATCATCTTCGAAAAAAAATGCCTGTGGATTAAACTCTCTGCCGTTGAATTCATAAGCAGCGGGAGTATCCCTGAAAGTGAGATATACCGGATATGGCTTGAAGTCATTGTCTCTGAACATGCTCTTAGCTATTCTGGAAATCTCCCTGTCAAACTGATTTATAGTGATTGCCCTGCCTCTATTCTCTTCGTTGACGTAATAGGCTGCATAGCCTTGCATACTCGCCATCGGCTCATCATAATCAATCTTTATTTCTCTGCTGAATAATCCGGAAACAGCATCTGCAGCCGTTCGGAACAGAGATCCTATTTCTGCGTGAAACAAGAGCACTGTTATCACGAGGAAGATTAACACCAATATGATAAAAAATCTCTTTAAATCAATGCCTGGCAGGGGCTCAGTATCTTCTGGTGGCTTTTTTTTACTGGACTGTTCTGACTTTAGTAACTTAGGTTTCTTACCCACCGGCCACTCTACTCTCTTTTTCTTTGCTATTACCGTATAGGTCTCTCTGCCGGTGTCATCGATAGTCATGAAAACAGCATCCCTCTCGTTGTACTTTCCGATCAATTGTATCAGACTTTCAAGCGTCAAGCCCTCTTCAATAAGTTTATAGCCATCCGGAACATCTTTAAGATAATAAGTCTCATTTCGGAGCTTGTCCTTTAGCTGCTCACCATCAAGACTCCTGATCTCCTCTATAGTGATGTGATTCAATTCATTACTCATTGATACACCTCATCTGATTATTTGCAATAAACATACATAAGTTTGATAAAAAAATCGGTTAGCTTATCTGACCGGATAATCGGCTGCTGCACCTCAAGAACTGTTCCTGCCACAGGGGTGTGGTGCTTTAAAACATACTCCACCTCTTCAATCTCAAACACAGATGCCCGCTGCTGATTACTCTCCGTAAAGGTGTCGTGAAAAGGAACAGCAGCTTCTACCTGAATACCTGCATCTTCGCTCCTGTTAAAGGCATCAAGAAGGGAGTGCAGATGCTCGAATACCCCCTTATCCCAGTAGTATCTCTGCTTAAGCTCATCGCTGCTGTTAATCTTCATGACACCCTGTAAAAACATATAGTATTTATAGAACTCCTTATATATGTTGAGCATACTCGTTCGATTTGTCTTCATAAACTCTTCCAGAGTCGTATCAGGATTGCTGTCGATCGACTCCCGGCACTTGAAGACAGAATCGGAGACACTTATCCAGAATTTCCTGTATAGTTTGGATTCTCGATACTCCTCATCATCGCGGTTCTTGGCTGCGATGTCGGAAAGAAAACATATCAGCTCCCTGTGCTGGACGATACTCTTGACTGACAATTTCCGCTTCATTTCCCGGATATCTTCTTGCAATAAATCAAAACCGGTACCCGATTCATCTATCGAAATCCCGGTCTCCTGACGAAGTGCTGCAATCAGCTTACTCAAGAAACCGATTTTACTCAACAAATCTTTGATTCTACCCACGATCTCCTCTTCGCTACCGAGCAGTTCGGTTACTTTTTTATAGTTTTCCAGACGGCTATGGACATTACTTATCTCGTTTTCGGTATTATGTTTATCTATCCCCAAAAAATTCTGGTAATATTTCAATTTTGCCTGATTATCTTTAAATTGACTGACCGAGGCTTCTACATATCTTTTCAGTTCAGATAATGCCTCCATCTCCTGACCTACCGGAATTCTTCTTTCTAAGATCGCCCCAATTGTCCATCTGATTTCTTCATTGAGAGTGCCTGAACCCGGAACCCTATTTCGTTCATTAGTATCCCGAGCGGCTTTTTCTTTCTCTAAATTATTTTTTTCTATCTTCAGCTCATTATACATTTTCTTTTTTACGTTCAATAAATTAAGAAGAGCCTCCTTCTCTTTCTGAAGTCCATTATTCTCTTTCTCAAACTTAGATATGTCAGTCTGAACAGTTTTCAATTTATTTCTTAACTCCCGGTTATCGGGTTTTTCCTTTTCTAAATCATCCTTATATTTACTCATGATTTTTTTATTCAGCCATAATGAGTAAATTAAACCAAACATTACCAGAAGTAAAAAGATTATAATGATTATGAACTCCCTCTCCTCTATCAAACCAAATAAACCAACTGTAGCCTCGCCAGGCGCTTTCTCTTCTAAAGCCTTTATTTCTCGATCCTTCTTCTTAATGACCTTCTGATAATTTTCTATCTCTTTCTCTAAAGCTGATATCCTTTGTTGGTCTTTTTTATCATCAGGTGGAATGGTACCAGGTGCAGACCTGGCCAAAAATGCTCTCAACCATCTTTGATGACCTTTATCGTTAACCTCATAGACCATTCTTTTGTCATTCGCTAAAATAACAGAGATAAATACTCTTTGCTGCTCTTCAAAGGTCGTCTCGTATATATCCTCAAAGCGCTTAATGGTTTTTAAATCGTCTTGTAAGTTTCCTCTATAATAAAAATCACGGATTGCAAAGTGATTTTTACCGTCATGAAACTTCCTGTTTATAAGGGTTCTCAGTGAAAAATTTTGATTATCATATATAGATTGACAATCCCGCAGTAGACTAGTTTTACTATCAGGAATCTTCGAATCAAGTAAATTTTTAAAGTCTTCAGCACTACATAATACAACCGCCATAGCCATTATCAACACTAACAAAATCATTTTTTTAAGCAATTTCTCCTCCCCGCTCTTACATCTCATCTGTTTCAGATAGATAGCAAACAAGCTTATGATACCGGATATCATTCCCATACTCTGATCTCCTAAGCTTGCTTTTTTGGGTTGTCTGCCGGGTGTAAACCAGAAGAACTAATAAACCTCATAATTCCCTCTCCCCGTCCGACACTGAACTATTTCCTTTCCCCGCCGGAGAAAGTTAGCTTCAGCTCATCTATTTCATCTTGTAATTTGGCAGCGCGCACGGATTCTCTTACCTGCAGTGCCTTGTTTTTGAGAGTCCAGAGAACCAGCCACAAGATTATGAACAGAAAGCCGGCCATTATCAAAATGAACTCCCTCTCCTCTATCAAACCAAATAAACCAACTGTAGCCTCGACAGGCGCTTTCGCTTCTAAAGCCTTTATTTCTCGATCCTTCTTCTTAATGACATCCTGATAATCTTCTATCTCTTTCTCTAAAGCTGATATCCTTTGTTGGTCTTTTTTATCATCAGGTGGAATGGTACCAGGTGCAGACCTGGCCAAAAATGCTCTCAACCATCTTTGATGACCTTTATCGTTAACCTCATAGACCATTCTTTTGTCATTCGCTAAAATAACAGAGATAAATACTCTTTGCTGCTCTTCAAAGGTCGTCTCGTATATATCCTCAAAGCGCTTAATGGTTTTTAAATCGTCTTGTAAGTTTCCTCTATAATAAAAATCACGGATTGCAAAGTGATTTTTACCGTCATGAAACTTCCTGTTTATAAGGGTTCTCAGTGAAAAATTTTGATTATCATATATAGATTGACAATCCCGCAGTAGACTAGTTTTACTATCAGGAATCTTCGAATCAAGTAAATTTTTAAAGTCTTCAGCACTACATAATACAACCGCCATAGCCATTATCAACACTAACAAAATCATTTTTCTAATCAATTTTCGCATCCCCGCCCTTGCGTCTCATCTCCTTCATATACATAGTGAAGACAAGTTTATGATACCAATTGTGATACATAGTCAGGTTTCTATGGTTTGCCTCGTTAGTAGGTTCGTATGTTCGCAGATTTAGCTTCTTATAGATCTCTGCTCCGCCATCTGTCAGCCAGTCAATGATGACAGTCTGTTCGGCTAACTGTTCATAAAACTCTTCTTCGATCGGTCCTTGAGTTTCAGTGTAGGCTCTGACTCGTTTGATGGTGCGTTTGTCACTTGAAATCTCAATCGGGTTTTCAGAAAAATTCTTTCTAAACTCCGGAGTTCCAGCGGAATTTTCTCTAACGAATCCCAGATGATAAGTAGGATAGGGTACACCTTTAGCTTTGTCGATATAGGATGGTTGTTTTCTATACGAACGGTGGTTAAAACTGAGAAGTCCGGATATAACAGATTCTTTTTCGAGCCGTTTGTAATTATCATCACTGTGGTTACCGGTCTCTCTTTTGATATACTCGATTATATTGTCACCCAAGGTGATTTCATCATTGAGATCAGTTTTCAGATCAAGTATTCTTCCATTCAGCAGGACTGTCAAGTTATCTCCAGTCCAGTATTCTTTTGGAACATTGTAAGTAAGATGTTTGAAGACGATCTCTGTAACAAGTTTAACGTAGTCCTGAACTCTGTTTTCACAAAAATCATTCCAGTCAATATCCTCATCATCGTAGGTAAGCGGCACTGCTTTTTCAGCAAAGCTATCCATCAGGTTAGCATAATATGTTCGTTTACGTTGGTTAAATTTGGTCTTAAATTTTGACGGATTAATCTTATACTCTGATTTGAAGTCAAAGATAAGCTGGAAAATCTCCGGAAACATGATAGCTTTCATCTTATCACTTCTCAAATAGTCTATCAGGCTCTCCTCCTTGTCCAATCCCAGAAGCCACTCAACAAACATAACATCCAACACATCACCGCCGTAATAATTCGAGTATTGCTTGATTATTTTATACTGTCTTGTTCCGTCTATCCTCTTGAGCAACAGGCAGTCAATCGTTCCCCCGCCAAGATCAAAGATGAGCATTTTATCAGGAAAGCTGTTTTCCTGAATTGTGTTCAAATAATAATTGAGGATTGCTTCCGGTTCATCAAGAAACTTAACCTGCCCGGCAAAGCACTTCCTTTCCATCATTGCTTCCAAATCACGGACAAAGCGTCTCGCACCTTCTGACTCTGATTCCCTGTTTTTCTCTATGTAGCTGCGGACGTTCTTATAGCTGCCGTTAGCCGGATTATCTTTCTCGGAAAAGTTAAAACTGTCTCTCATCGAATCATTGAATATATCGCGGGATAGAGTCATCTCGGCCAGGATGTCTCCATAGGTTATCTCAGAAAGTTTATTCCTGATTATATCTTTCTTGTTGTCACCGTAATTAACAGGTACCGAAACTATTAACCTGTTTACAAAAAGCGGTAGGTCGACAAAACTCTTCTGATCCTCCAAAAAAATGCTGTTATGATTTCTAATCCTGTTGATCAACTCCTTTTGCAATGTAATGATGATGACCCGCTTGAAATAATCTATCCCCCTGTCGGTAATTTCCCTGATCTTGTTCTCATTAATGTTGACGATATGTGTGTCATTACCCCGCCATTTCTCAAAATTGGTCAGATCCTCTCCCACAATAAGTTTGAATGGCGGAAGGATAACATATTTGATCATATCAATATATATCTGTCTGGGAATACCCATAAGAACCGTCTCAGACAAAGCAAATTGTTCTATACTGAGATTTTTCTGCACAGCGGTCAGCGAAGAAAGATAATTGGCATCTGATTCAACGAAAACGAAGGAGTCACTGTTTATTCCGGTAACACTGAAACTTTTCTTATAAATATCTTTGTTAGTCTCATTTATCGGCAGAAGCATTGTTCTGTCCGATTCCAAAAACCTGTCGGAGAAGGCGACCACATTGGCAGTGTTGGCAATATCTATCGCCAAGGCATAATGAAGGGTATCTTTGTAAATGTTAAACGCGCTCGATTTGATTTCATAGCTATCTTCAATACCATTGAACTCCGCTGAAATCTTCATGTTTAACAAAAGAGTCAGGCATATCTCGCCCGTATCAATACATGCAGCCCTGTTATTCAGCCCTATCTGCAATTTCTCCGGGTCATAGACAAAAGGGGTGGAATCATCCTCTTTCCCTGTTACATCATAAAAACGGACTCCTTTAATTGCTAAGCCTTCGGATGGCAGGAGCTTAGCAATCTCTAAAGGGCTTGTTCTCCGGTTAAACTGGCGGATATCATTCAAGCTAACATAGTTAACCGAATTCATTTCTAAATCGGTCATCTTCTCAGGGGTTACTATTTTCAACACAGGATCGGAATCGGTGTAAAAGACTGTTTCTTTACCATTTTTTTGAGTTAAGCCGACACTGTTTCTAACCGAGGAAAGAACATCATAAGTCTCTTTGCCTTTGCTGAGTGATTTGAGAAATTCATAGCAATGATCACCACAAAGGGTGTATTGGCGCCGGAAAGTTATCTTGTCGTAATGTGATTCCTTAAAACCGATCTGATTATCTTCTTTAAAGAGACAGTCCGCCTTTCTCATACCTTCGGGAAAAACTGCTATGTTATCAAGCAGTTGCTTCTCCCACTTCTGGTCTAACTTAGCATCTCTGCTATCCAGAAAAAAAACATCTCTGGAAAGCTTACGCTGGATAGGGATTATTGTTCTGCTATTCCTGCTGTCATCTTCAGAAGTTAATCCAACAAAAACCTTTTGACGGTAGGTTCTCACTAATTTGTCAATCTTATCAGGATCATCCCTATGATCCTTCAAATTTTCTCTTAAAATATTTAAATCATTCTTTTTGGTCTCCAATACCGATTCAACCAGGGTCAAATTCCTGATTTTCTTTAACTCATCGATGATCCTGTTCCAGTCCATCAATTCCTTCTTTACAACACTAATATAGAGAGACTTAAGTTTTGTTCTGATAGTATCCCGATTAGACATCTTATTGGAAAGCCTTAGGGTGTCAAAGCATGCTCCAAGGGAATCTACATTCAGTTGAAAACTATTCTTTTCATCAGGAATCCGGTAATCATAATAGTAACCAAAAAGCAAAAAGATAATCATCTGGGCAAAACTATACTTATCGTAATCGCAAAAAACTTTAGATGATAACTCATGTGGTAACCCCCCTGCCCTTATACCGTTTAAAAATTCCGGACAGTACCATTCCGGAATCATTGATGGCTTCGTCCATAAATTATTACCAAAAACCTGAAGGCTGAGATCCATAACCCAGAAATCTATCAGTATAACATCATTATCATCGTTTATCAATACATTGCCGGCATTTAAATCCCTATGAGTGATACCGTTTTCATGGATTTGCTTGAGTTTTTCTGCCAGATTGATCAGTATCGTGAACCGGTCATGAAGCTCAACTATATGATCATTCCAGAAACTAAACAGTTTTTTTCTGTCATGTAAGGACTGGTAACCCTCAAACCAGGAGATCTTTATATAGGCAGCGGCTGACTTGCCGACTCCCCCATCGTCGCAGGAGAGTTCAAACTCTCCCAGAAATGAGCCCTTGTCAAAACAATCAAGATTCTTTTCTTTCAGCTCATTAATTATACTATCGTCAATGATATTTCTGATCTCATCTCGGGATATCGGAATCCTGATTCTCTCCTCGCCAATTACATCAAATCTTGTATATACCTTATAATAACTATTCTCATCCCTCAGGATAATCGAGCATCCTCCCTCAGCTTTGGGTGTCATTATCACATACTTTTGGGTGGAATTATTCAGCCTATACCTATGATCAAATCTGGTAGCCAGATTAGCGATGGGTGTAGATTCTGGTAGATTCATTTTATCTCACTCCTTCAGTGATTTATCTTGTGCCTGAATTTAAAATCGAGTCTTTTAAAGACAAATGTATGTTTTTTAAACTTAATGGCTTTACCCTTATTGGCTTTTCTCAACAGTTTAAGAATGAACAAAGGGTTGTTATGCTTGCAGATAGTAAAAGAGCCCTTCTCTTTTTCAACAGCAGTTAGTGTCGGGTTTTTCCCTTCCTCACGAATGGGGAATCCAACCCTCCTGAGGAAAATATTATCAACTTGCTCGATGACAAATGAGTCCCCTCGCCAGTAGCCGGCAAGCTCTTTATTCAAAAGCTCATTATCTGCTATATTAACCTGATTTTTCTCATTGTTTCCCATTACCATGTAATATGACTCAGCAAATTCTCTTGCTTTAACCGGATTTACATAATATAATGGGGGTTTACTCCCTATCTTCTCAAAAAAAAGGGGAGCATTGTCCAGATGATCTTCATTAAAACTACGATAATAATACAAAACCCACAAAATAGATATCAACAGAACTGTGAACAGCAAAATTTGCAAGCCATACATACCCCAGATATATGATATAACATCTCCTCGAGTCCGCGCTAAATATGCCAGAATAGTCTTTTCGGAATTTTTGATGGCATCTTTCAGATTCTCCTCAATAGCAGCGTTCTGGCTGCTAATTTCCTCCAGAAATCCGGCAACATCATTTAACCTATTCTCTAACAATCTAATATTTCTTCTAACTTCCGGATCACTGCTCGCAGCATTTCTCTCGCTTATGCGCTTAACTTCATCAATAACCTGCTCCATTTGCCCATTAATCTGGTTTAATGAATTGATCTCATCAAGAACATCAGTGATTCTCGTATCAGTGATTGTTGATGCTCCACTGATAAATGTCTGCAACTCATCTAATCTCTCTTTAATATCGGTAAAGTTATCCCGGTCAATAACATCTCTGACTAATCTAATGTATTCACTCTTGGGCATCCGATAGGATATAGAGTATCCTGTTTGAGTCAGTTCAATAGAATCTTCATATTCATCTCTATACCGTATATTGACTTCAATGTTAAAAAAATGTTCGTATTGAGTGGCATAGCTTTCATCGAGTCGTACTCCCTGGATACGGACTTCATGTATTGTTGTACCTGTCACAGAACCGGGTGCAAACCCTCTGGCAAGAAGGTCTTGGATAATTACCTCTTTAAGCCTTAATGTTTTTGTCGCATAATCGTTGTCGGCAGCTTCAAAGGAAAAAGACTTTCTCTGAGCAAAGAGGTTATTTAAAGAGATTAGGAGCATTAAGAAAAAAAACAGTCTTTTCATTCATTTCCTCCCCTGTTCTCAAGGACTGACGAAAAAGAGAGTGTTTGCCTGACTGATTCTTGCCGGGTCAAGCTCCGGATACTGTCTTGGATCATAAGATATTTTTAGCTCTTTTCTCTCCTGATCCCAGACTCCGTTTAACGTGTAGTCACTCCTTCCTATGGCGTTTCTTTCTTTACGGATTAACTCTCTTACAAGAAAGGAGTTGTCGGCAAAGACTACCGTGCTATTAACCAGATAATTTTCATCAATATTTACTATTATGAAGACATCTCCGTTATAATAACGACTCGAGGAAACAAGTTCATCCATACATTCCTGCAACAGCTTTACATCATCGAAAACGAGATCGAAATTTCTATCTGTCCTGATAGCCCCCCTTTCATAAGCTTCTAACAGTTTGGAAAAGGCTTTATTCTCCCGATTCTCAATTGCTTTCATAACATCACTGACAGCTAACTCAAAATTAGCTGCTATATCATCAAGGGATATGGAACCGGTAACCGGAGGATGTAGAATCGTGGGCTCTTCGACTTCGAGCACTTCTTCAAGTAATATTTCAGTGTAATTCAAAAACAGATATTTAGCTTCACCTCTGATGACTTTTACCTTCCCACTTTTATAGGGTTTTGTCTCATAATAATCCCTTTCATCTATCTGAACTTTAGTAGCCGGGATATGCGTCTTCGTTAAAGAAGTAAAACTATCGCTTAATATCATTACACCGTCAATACTATTATAACTCCATTGAGTTCCTGAAACCTCAGCATTGATCATTGCTGCGAATCTTGTTCTGGCATCATGGGACAGAACATCTTTAAGTCGATGCCTGCCCGACAACTCAATTTCACGTCTGACGATTGTTTCGTTAAAACTTGTTTGTTCTTCCGGTAATATATATCTTGGTACAGAACTACAGCCATACATTACTATAACAACAACTAAAACTAATAGACAAATCAATCTTTTCATTTCCTACCTCCTCAATTGGATTTGTATGATTTCAAGTCTCTTATTAAACCTTCATTCAAATGAGATGTATTGATCAAATATGTTTGATTGGTAAGCCTGATATGTAACCTGTAATAATCATCTTCTTGTTCGTAGAGTAGAAAAGTATCCACAGCGTTTTTCAGAACCTCTTCGGGCAGTGCTAATCTGAAGTTTTCCGGAAATCTCTTTTGGGGAAACTGTTGGTAAACAGCGAGATAAGTCTCGATTCTGTCAAAGTCATCCAGAGTTCTTATTCCGGCTCTTTGCGAAACAATAATGTAGGTAGAGAAGGCACAGCTGATGAAAGCTAAGAGGAGAAACTGAACCGGACCATGGGAAACATCATTGAAGACATCCCTTAGAACCATTGAGCTTTTGTTTTCAGCAGCAATGTACAGAATTCCCATAACCATCAGGACAAGAAACAGAAGTCTTCCAAAAATCCCCAAAAAAGAAAGCCCCCCTCTGAGAATTAGAAGATAGGAGATTGCTAATATAGCAACGGTGATGAAATATATTAAAATGAAAACATATTTGAAAGCCTTTTGTTCTTCAATAGTGTCTATTACGCTTTTTCCGATAAGATGAGGAACAACAACTGCCAGAATAGCCCCTCCCAGCGTTATCAGAAATTGTAACAAGACCTCATCGAATAGTACTTTGATGTTTTCGGTAAACTCCATATTGCTGATGAAACGAAGCATGATGTAATCCGGCAGCAAGACATAGATTAGGATACCGATAATGAGAGCGATAGAGAAGTTAAAGAGCAAATAGCGCTTGTAATCTTTAGGCAGAAGTGAAAAGGCTCCGGAATCACCTTCAACAAAGTCATTGTTTTCAGCTCGGAATGAAACCTTTATCTCTTCCTTATCAGATGTCAGATCTGTCCTTGGGAAATTATTAAGTTTTAAGAACCTTCCTCGCAGTTCATATTCGAATGTGTCGAGCCGTTTGCTTTTTTCGACTCGATAAAGTGTGAGATTCAGCTTGGTTATTCCTTTCTTCTTCAGATAATCGTATCCTTTAGCAGTTAGCTTAAGTTTTTTGAGCTGGCATACCCCATTTGCTTCTTTCTCATTCAAACTATCGATAATCTCTTGCAGAATCATCTCTTTCACCTCTTCACAATTTTTGACGATATCAGGGTGCCGTGCCTGTTTCTTATATAGATTATTGAGCCGGGCTTCAGGTCATTCAGCTCAAAATCCCCGAACAGATCGGGAAAATGATCAGCGATAATCTGTGTGTCGTTAACAAAAATCTCCAGATATCTATCAATATAGTCATCATTAGGGTCAAACTTTGTCAGCGGATAGAACTTCATCCTGGTTGTTTTGTCGGTTAACTGATTAATCTGAATATTCAAAAACAGAGGCTTGTATTTCTTGTCGTCTTCCTGCAGAAAGAATACCCTATCAAACAAATCTCTTAACTGCTCTATGCTTTCTGCCTTGATTGCTTCATTCAAAAATGGCTGTCTGACTGCTGGTGAATCTCTGAAGAGCTCCTCTAAACGTCCGGCAAGAATTGCTTCTGAACTTCTGACCGGTTCCTGAAAAGATTTTCTTTTCTGGAGAAAGAGATAAAGTTCGGGTGTTGTCATTTGAGTGAGAAAGCGATTATAGATCTCACCGCTATACATTGAGATAATAAGCATTTTTACTGCAAAAAGGTCATTTTTGATAATACTTTTCTTGATCTCATCGGGTGAACCTTCAAAGGTTCTCAAAGAGATATCGTTACTTGAAAAAGAGAGCAAATGAGGATCAATATAGGCAAGAGTTCCGCCGCAATACTCCAGATCGTTCATCAGGATCTGCACATCTTTTACAAAAATATTCTCCGGTTTGATATCTGAGATGAAGTTGCGGCCTATCAATTGAGAATGGATTTTGTCGATATAGTTGATCAACTGTTTCGTATGGCTTCTTAACAGCCCGGCATTGCTGAGATATTCCTTATCAAGAATATAGGCAGCCAGGGTTTTCTCAACATACAGAAACTCAGTAATCACGATTACGTGCTCTTTATCCGGAAGGAGAATATTATATGTTTCATAGATAGGCAAAGTCATTCTGCGAAAATCTTCTGTATCACTTGTGAAAAGAATCTTGTGAAACTGAAGGGATTCCATATAATGATTGATCTCATCTACACTCATAGTTCTAACTTTCAGAACTATCGGCATCTCGTGGTTTTGGGGTTTCTCGATCTTAAAAATCCGACAGTACCCAGTATCATAAATCAATTCATAAGAACCGAAGAAGGTGCTGAGAAATTCTTCCAGCGATTGACAGTTATCGTCAATCTTGAAGCTGTTCACATCAGAACTTAGCGGATCATCGCTGACATCACGCGACAGGAGATTACTCATAGAAAAAAAATCTTTTGCATCTCTAATACCGGTTACGACAATCGAATCACTAATAGAACACATTTGCTACTCCAAAGCTATAGTAAGGACAAGTCTTTCTTTTTTTTATATCTCGAATTTTTATCTGCATTCAAATCAAAACAAGACAATTTATTGCAACGACAATAATGGTGTCAAGCTTTCTTTAATTTAGAAATATTATTTCTTGCCAATCGGCTTAGTATTTTTATCGATGACTAAGAAGTTAGCAGTTCCTTCTTTAGTTTACTGATTATGAAAAAAATTCCGAAGAAAAAGAATATTAGATTGGAAGCACTATAGGACATACCAGGTGCGGGCTGACCCATTATCGGCAGTAAACCGGTTACATTTGAGAGAACAATAAAGGTCTGAATGAAAAATAACAGGGAGAGAAAGAGTATCTGGATGCATATCCAGTTTTTATGACTTTCCTGATATTTTTCAAAGAAAATAGCTTTATGAAGGAAAAGAATCATCGGTCCGATAAAACCGAGAATGAAGCCCCAGAAGCCGAATCGATTGAGATAGAGAGAAAAAACCATGTCATCTTTCAGAACAGGAACATACCTCATATCTGGAAGACTATCCCCCCCCTGCAAGAAGTTTAATGATCTATGGAACTGATAGTTTCCCTGATCCCAGATATTTGACCAATAATGGAATCTGACCAACTTTCCCATCAATGGCAGCTGAATAATATCAAATATCAGTAATAGAATCAAACCAATCACAGAGAAGAATATAACAACTGTTAATCCGATAAAAACCTTGTTCTTGATTTTACTGACCTTAAAAAAAAGCATAACTATGAAAAACAATGTTAAGATTATGATAAACCAGATAAAATCAGGAATCAGCAGGATTCCGGCAAACAGAAACAATGGTGCCAGCAGGATATAATAACGATACTTATGTCTCAAACTGAAGAGATGATACGACCAATGAAAATAGAAAACAGCCAGAAATATTATAACCGGGCTGAAATCAGCGATGCCGAGTGATAGCATGAGAAATACAGGGATCAGAGTTAACCAGGTTAACATCGGATTAAACCGGCTTTTCCCTGATTCACCTTCAAGATGGTTTAGATAACCTATTATAACTACGAAAACAATAATAATTTTGAATAGTTCCAGAAACTGGTAGTTTGTTCCCAGAAAGTTGAATCCCAGCTCGTCTCCTTTAATCGTTTGCAGAAGCAGAAAGAAGAAGATTAACAGCATTAATGCTTTATAGGTAGAATATTTCAAACCAACCGAACCCTCTTTCCCTTCATCTCTCCAGTTAACAAGTCTCTCAATTATCCCGGTGCTGCGAGACCTTACAGGTTCATTTGGCTGAGTGTCCGTACTCCCTATTTTCAGAAGGTACAAGTTGCCGCGGGTTTTTATATCTTCAATTCGCTTAAAAAAGAATATAAAGATTATCATCAAAAGAGAAAGAAATAGCATGCCAATGAACAGTTCCAAAAGGTAGAAAACAATTAAGACACCTAAAATCAAAAAAGGAAGCCATTCTGCAACTCGCAGCAGGCGATGTTTCAATCTATTTCCAAGACCCCATGACGGGGTTCTGGCAATCGAGCTTTCGATCTCCATGAACCATCTAAAATTTACAAAAAGATAGATAATGGCACAAAAGGCTACTCCTAATATCAGGTTTCTCACAAAATTGTGATATATATGCTGCTCAAACGGATTGAAAAAGCTGTACTGATTCAAAAGGATCATCCCCTGCAAGAGAATAAAAGAAAAGAACCAGATATACTGGTAATCAAAACGGAACACCCTGGAAAAAACCAACAAAACCGCATTAATGATAAAGAAAAGCAGCAAGAAGCCATAGTATTTTCGGAAATGATTACATATCGTATCCACAGACAATGTGTAAGAAAGTTTTTCATCACCAATCCTACTAAACTGACCCTTTTGGGTTACGGGCAGCAATCCGCTGTCCGGCAAGAAGGGGAGGGTATAACCGGTAACGGTATGGGATTGAGCAATAGCATTGTGCTTATCCGAAGAAACGAAAAACCTGTTGTTTTCAGGCTCCAAATGGAGAGTGGTCATCTCCTGATCCCTGTTTACCCTTAATTTGAATCTAGTAAACCCGATCGTAAGCCTTAAATCAGTATCATATTGATACGCCTGGCTGGAAAAAACCTCGCTTTGATTATTAAGCTGTAGATATTCATAGTCATAGCTACGATAATCAATTGATTTGAGATATGTATCATATCCGTTTCTCATCAATAAAGAGAAGGATAGCAAAACCAACAGAAGCGCGAAGAGTAATATCGTTTTAGCCGCAGATAACTTCTTGTTATCGAAGCAATATCTCCATAAAGAGACGGCAAGAAGAAACAAAACAACTGCTGCAAGAATTATGCTTTTATCGTAAAAAACGTTTATCATGCGCGATTTGAAATCGATCTCAAGATAATAGTTGTTGAGCAGCTCTTTCCCTTCATCTCCGGGAAAAGCATTGCTCAGCCTGATATACTTTCTGAGAGGAGACATAAATGAATGCCTTCTCCCTTGGTCGTCAACAAAGCTGCCGAAAACTCCAAGCCCCCAAAGATAAGGTTTGGCTGTAAAAGTATAACTCTTCCCGAAAAAAGAAATTGTGTCTCCCTTTCCGATAGGCACGGAACTCATGTATCGGTTGTTTATTACAGCTTTTTTATCTTTGGATATATTCGTTACAGTATATGTTTCGTCAGAAAAAGTGAGTTTCAGGTGTTTAGGGCTGACATATTCATCAGTCAGAAAAATATCTGCTCCAGTTCCTGAACCTATAACCGCATAGTCTCCTTCCACCAGATACTCAATGGACTGTACCTCGATAAAACTATAGTTAAGTCTTGACGAACGATAAATCATAATCACAAGGATCAAACAGGAAATGGTCAGTAATAATAGATTTCGGGTGCAGAAGAGTCTTCTCATAATCTTCGAATCAATATCCCGAAATAGAGCCTGGACAGTCATCCCGATAATAGCAGTTCTTACAGTACTTGCCTTCAATGATGTCAGTTAATTTTTTCTGCAAGAGGAGTATAGCTCTGCGGTCTGTAGTGATTAAACCGGCCTCAAAATTCCTTCTGTCATCTTTCTTGCTCCCGACTGCAGCACCGGTAAAATTTGCACTTCCGGTATAGGCAAATTCATCGTCTCTGATGATTATTTTTTGATGATTTCTCTGACAGGCAAAAAAGAAGATCTCTTGTTTACGGCTGATATTTGCCAATGCTCTTTGAAAAGACTCGGAAGGTTTGCCGGAGTGGATTATCCTGATCCTGACGCCTCTTTTGATTAAATCGGTCAAGACAGCTAAGTAGGGTTCCCAGCCATCTCCGGTATCAGTGTAAAGATTCTTGAGATTTGCTGTCGCAATCCATAAACACTTCTTTGTTTTAGGAATCACGTTTCGCATGATGATATCATAATGCTCGATATCAAAAATAATCCTGTCTTTATGATTCATTGCTCAGTTATGCTTGATATAGTCATCAATTCCGATCGACTTTTCTTTCGTTTTATCTTCTTCTGCCGGAGTTTGTTTCCCGTTGGAGGAATCTTCGTAGGCTGCGTTGATCTCTGACCTTAATCGTTCGTTACCTATCTGCTTCTCTTTATCAGGTTCTTTTTCTGCAGAGGCATCCTCAGCTTCCCGGAAAGACCTGATCCTCTCTGACAACAAGGTTATCTTTGTTATATCAAATGTCAGCTCTTTAACATCCTTTTCCTTTTTCATGACAATTGCTTCTCCAATACCGATTTTCTGGAAATTATTAAGAATCGTATCGGTGAAAGTGTCAGTTGGATCCATTATCTTAGCCTGCTCTTTCTGCAAGTTCTCAGGCGGTGTGAAGAAGACCTTCAGAGAAGACTGATATATAGCATTCAGCGCTTGATTGGAGAGTTGATTTTTGGTAAACTGCATGGAAAATATGCCGCTGAAACCAAATTTCCTTCCCTCGGTGAGAATTTTATAAATCGGTGATTCATTACTGAAACTTAGATTCTGGGCTTCGTCTAAGCATAAAACTAACGGTGTTTTTTCATTGCCCCACACAGACATGAAATTCCAGGCATCCCACAAAATGAATTCTGTTATCAATTTCTTAATTTTGTTTGAGGTAAAACCATCAAGTTGGATAATAGTTATTTTGTTATCTTTGTTAATAATCTCTTTCCAAGAGAAATTATTAAGTTCGCTTTTAAAGGGATTCCCTTTGAAAAGTGATAAGAGCCGGCGCACTACGGCATCAACTGTCTTTTTATCTGCGACCCGGTTGGATAACTTCCGCAATTCCTCATGTAAATCCTCAAACTTAAAACCTGATCCGTGTCGAGTTAAACCGCTTTCGACTGCAGCTGCTATTGCGTTTGTCTGTTGATCGGATAATTTATAGATCAAACTCAATGTCTCTTTCAGTCTTTCAGCGATCTCCCACTTCTCGGATATTCTGAATCTCCCTTCTCCGCCTACTGTGATGCGAAACGGACTGAAGGGATTGATACTGATCCCCTCGGTGTTAACATAGACTATATTTATATACTCTTTGGCAATTTCCCAGAAGCCTGTCTTAGTCATTTCTTCTATCGTAAAGCTCCTTGAATAATCGATAACAACGCTTGGAACACCATTTTTTAGTAACTCATAAAGAAAACATTGCATTAAATAGGTCTTACCATGTCCCGTGCCTCCGGTTATGAGAGCATGACGATTGGGACTTCTATCGAAGCTCCAGTATACATCAGTTCCCTGTTCCTTTTCGACACCTATCTTAACAGATAATCGAGAAAAGACATCCGATTCATTCAGTATAATCTTGCCTTCTTCCGGTTCAGGCTTGTCAGTTTGCGGTTCGGTATGTGCAGGCTCTTCTTCCCTATCTCCGGAAACGACATTTTCCTTTTCTATATCCGGAATTATCATCTCTTCTTTCTCAGTCTTGATCTCCTGATCATTTATAGCAGCTGAGACCTTATCCGGTTCGTCTATAAGAATCCGGATTTTGGGGAGCTCTTCATCAGGTCTTTCTTCTTCTGCGGATTCCTGATCCTGATGTTTTACCGAACCGTTTTCGGCAGGATTTTGTTTAGCTCTTGTCTGGGCTTGTGCTTCTCTTCCGGAATCGAGATTTAGAGGAGGAAGGCTATCGTTTGCAGAGGGTTTAGGGTTATCTCCGGCAGTGCTTGAAGGCTTTTTCTTCTTAATCTCTAACCTTGAGAACTCCTCATTGTATTGTTCATAGACCTTTGATAACTGCAAATACAGATCGCTTAACCATTCTTTGTATTTTTGGAGTTTTTTATAGGAAACCTCGTCCTGAGGGTTAACTTCCAGCAGAAGAGTTATCTTTTCCGCTATATTATCTATATTGGTTTTGATAAGTTCCCTGTAATGAACGACTGTCTGCAGTAACTTCTCAATAAAATTTGCGACCGGTAGAATCTCCTTTGTATTTGATTTAAGCTTTTTGAGCGCTTTTATCCTTTGTTCTACTTCATTAGCCATTTCAATTGTTCTTCTTTTTACTGCTGCCAGATAGAGATTAATATCTCCTATACTTTCCGGCTGTTTATAATCTCTGTGAACAAACCTGAAAACACTGGAACCGATTATTATCCGGTCAAGGTGATATAACTCCCTGGAATTAAAACTTTCGGGGTATGCCGTTATGAAATCAGCGACAAAATTGCAGACATTTTTTTCTCTTTTTATCGCTTCTGTAAGATTGACATTCTTGGCAACAGGACCTATTACTACTATGTTTTCAGGGCTTTCTTCATTAAACAGATAGATGTTAAACTTTTGAGAGATATTAAATATCCGGTAAAGTTTTCTGGCGATATCATAATACAGGAAAGCATGAAAATTCGAGCAGCCGATGTTGTCCCACTCGTATTTCGGCGAATCGTATAATCTTATATCACACTTCTGATGCCTTCCGATAACAGCAGAGCTGGATTTATCCAAAACGAAAGGATAACCCATGGCTCTGTTGATATCCGGCTCTGTATCGACAAACAAACCGAGATTCGGGTCTTTCCGGTTCAAAGCTTCCAGATTGTTAAATAAATCACCTAGCTCAAGTTTGAAGTAGCCATTCTTTAATTTTATCGTTTTCCTTGAACCGCTCTCGATTCTGAAACTCTTTTTATTAATGTCAAACTCATCGTTTTCCCGGTCCCTTGATACATATTTTACCGGCTTATTGATATCTGCGACAGTGAGCTTCAGAAGTGTATCTCTATCATCATCTACAACATCACCATTATTCCCGAACCATACTTCAAACCCATCTTCCCTGAACGCTTTTTTGCTTCTCCTAAGAGCTTCTCTTATTGACTCGGAGAAAAAAGGTATAATCCGGTGAGTATGCTGAAAGAGAAAGATAACTTCACTCTCGTCAACTGCAGAATCTGCTTTATGTTCAACATTGTCTAACATCATATCCGTAATCAAAATCGAAGCAGCAGTATCATCAGGGACTTTCGAATCATTATCCTTTCTTAAAAATGATGAAGTATTTTCCGGAGTGTTTTTTCCAATTGAGGAGGAATCCATCTTATCCAAACCTGGACTCCGATAACTGCTGAAACTTCCTTTTTGCATTTGCAACTTTTGAGATGCTACCGTTATTTTTATCAGATGCTGGTTATCTTCCTGATCGCGGTAAATCGCTATCTGACAGGCTTTTTCATCCGGAAGGAAGACAGCCTTAATCCAGCAGTTTATCGCATCATTAATTCTGAAAAGTGATCTTCCGAAGGACTTTTCGATTAGTGTATTATATCCTATTTTGACTTTCCCCTCTTTGATAGATATTGGTAGGGAGTAAGGAAAGTCAAGCAGCCAAAAGTCGTCAAACCAATTATTACCAACTCTGAAGAATTCTCCGTCGTTAAGTAACAGTTCTTTACGGATATAATCTTCATTTTCCGGTTCCCAAATAGTCAATGTCACTTTGTAGTCTCCGGACTCTGAGGTTCTGTCTTTAGTGATATCTGTCTTAGTATTTATATAAGGACTTAAAAAGAAAGCTATTCTGACATGCTTTTCAGCATCGTCAATTTCGTTTTTGAACAAAAAACGGTATTCCTTGCCGCTTTTTTTGCTATACTCCCTTTCAATAAATTCGTATGATTCAATCTGCACCGAGAAGCTGAGAGAAGGAAAGCTCTGGTTGAGGTAGTCAGCTATCAGTTGGATTTCTTTGTCTGTCCCATGACCTTCAGTACCCTCTCCCATTAAAACAGCAATAACATCATCCGGAACCAGAATATAAAGAGTCCAACGCTGATGATCTTTCAGGTCAAGGGGTTTAGTTTCTCTGTATCCCTGGGGTTTTAATCCCCCTTTGAGATAGTTATCCAACAGAAGGATCAGTTCATTCGCATTTTTTGTATCATCTTCACAAGAAAACCTCTCTTTGTTGATATTTAAATACTCATAGAGAGCTTTAGTTATCTTATTAATGAAAGACTGTTTATCCTTGTAGATATGATCAAAAAAATAGCCTGCTTTATATAACAACTCACTTTGATTAATGTAGTTCAAAACAATCCTCCTCGATAATCTTGGTTAAAAATTCTCTGATAGCCCGGCCTGCTATCTCCGCTCCTTGTTTCATGGTATAAGGGAATACGGAAACGAACATGTACTCTTCTCTGGTATGCGTATCTTCGACAAAACCTACAAACCAGGCGTGGTTCAGGTTTCGGTAATCATGAATGTCTGCTGTTCCTGTTTTAGCATAAAATAAAAACCTGCTCTCTCTTTCAATATTTTTCATAAGCCTGCCGGTTCCATATAGACTGGTAACAACTTCCCGCATAATATCTCTAACATTTGTGTAAGCTGTTTTGTCAATCTTTTTTATTTTTTCGAAATGACTTGGTTTATTGCCGATTACTTCACCTGTTTTCCTGTTTCTGATTGAATTGACCAGATATGGTTCGATATAGGTTCCATCATTTCGGGCAAACAAACTTAAAATTTTTATCTGTTGAACCGGAGTCAGTTCAACGATATTCTGACCAATAGCAAGTTGAGCTACTTCATATTGGTCAAGTGCATTGTTAGTCACTAAAGAGGGAATGGAATTATATGTGTATTGACGATCATCATGTATCATATCTACCAAAGTCAGATCACTATTCATTCCCAATAAATCGATCCAGTAATTCATCGGAAAGCTGTCGACCCATAGATGATTATCAATCGTATTGTAGAGCAGGTGAATCCGTTCGTCAGCTATCGATGCTTTGAAGAGATGCAGCATCGCATAGCTGAAGTAGGTATTATATGATCTGGCAAAGGCATCATTAACCGATGTTCCATGATTGCATCTTTGAGAGCGGTGATTGCTGATATCAACTCTCAGATTGCGATTTCCCGGAGAAAGCATGGTTGAGTTCAGCAGATTAATCTCTCCGGCTTCTGGAGGATAACCGGTGAGAATAGTACTGACATAGTCCAAACGAGGGTCTGAATAATGCAGCAAATCACCTGCGGAAAAAAGGGTCAAGGCATCCAAAACCTTGAAAGAAGAACCGGGGAAAAATCTTTTATCCCAGTTTATGTTATCAAAAACCGAGATATTATTATTGAAGCTTTTCTGATAGGATGAATAAGATATGTATTCTTCCGGATCAGAGGTAAAAGCAGATACACCCGGATAGGAAGCAGCAACAAGAATCCTGCCTTCCCTGTCGGCAAGAATAATCCCGGCTTGATACTGCTTTTTATGCTGAAGATAGTGAGCAATAAGAGATCTATCTTCATTCGTTGACTTGCGATGGTCATTGATATAGCTTCTATCGTCCTTTTTTTCTTCAAGAATGATCCGGTGAAGAATTTCTTCTGCTATCTGCTGCATTTTAGCATTAATCGTCAACTCAACTACATAGTCAGAAGAAAGAGAAGAAAAAGTTTTTTCCAAGCCATATAGACGAACGTCGTCATCGTAGCCAACCAAGGACATAGTGTTATATTCATCCGAATAGTATCTTTTCCTCATACCACTCTTATAGATGTCGTAAGCCATATGATTTGCTCTTGTATGTAGTGAAATAATTCGGTCATCAAAAGAAAAAGAATCTCCGGTGTCGAGAGTTGCAAGCAGTTTTTTGCTGTCGTTAACTTTATATACGGGGTCATCTGTTGTGTTATCAGCAGCTTTGGAAGATTCTCCGAGTATAGAATAGATATCCAATTTTCCTGAGGCATTAGTAAATATTTTTAGATAGGAACCATTGATCGCCGGGGGTCTTTTATTTTTATGCAATTTCCCATTCGAGGTAACATATAATAGGTCTCCGGGAAACGATGACAGAGAGAGGGATTTTTCTCCGATAATCAGCGTAAATTCAGTAGTAGATTGTCCTTTGGCAGAAAAAGACGGTGAAGAAATGGTTTCAAGCTGTCCTATTCTTAAGTAGTCGTCCAAAGGAAGATATCTTTTTGTCAGAAAGACATAGAGAGGATTTCTTCTGGAAAACATAGGTATATGCTTGAAATCATATTCAACTCCTAATATATATCTTCCCGGATACAGTAAAGTACTGCTTTCGATTAACTGACCATCAATAAAGCACTTGATTGTATCGTAATCATGTTCAATTTGAATATCTGCTGGCTCATTTTCAATGATTAACTCTCTTCTGAATAACAATGAAGCTTTGATCTTACCCATGCCCGGGGGGAAAATTTCACTCAAACTCCCTCTGTAAGCCAACCATTTCCCTTCAGACCACCTTGGATTTCGAACAGCAGATTTAGATAAAGAAAGAGAGTATTCCCATTCATGATCTACAGCCTTAACGGGTAAACTATTTCCAAAACTGTAATGAAAAGGAATCTGATTAGGAAAGACAGGGTTAACCTTTGTTTTGTCATATTCAAGGTAGATCCTTAAAGTATTGGAGTCCGAAAGATTATCATAAAAGAACTTATATATCCCTTCGTCTTCAAAAAGATTGTAATCCCTGTTTTCAAAATTAAAAATCTCGGATGCGAGTATTGAACCATTCAGTTCAAGCTGATAGTTGGTAAAACCTGCAATTTTGAGGACTCTAACTATCTCGTGGTCTCTGTTGAAGAGAAATTGTGTCTCGAAGACAATCGTCTCGTTTTCTCTGTCTCTTATATATGGCTTGGTTAGAAACTTACCCGGATTATGAGTAAATTCATGTTCTCTGTAGGAGGTTGTGGCACTCTTCCTTGTCGAATCATAATCTGTGAAAACAGTCCATTGATCACTGCTTAGAATCAGTCTTTGGGTTGCCAGTGAATCTGTTTCCAGATAAAAGGCAATTCCAGGATTATAAAGAATCTCCGACAGAGGTCTAATTGTTCTGGAAAAAAACTCATCCCAGTGGAAACTGTTAACAAATCTCCTAGTCCTACCGGAAACCGGTATTTTTTCTGTTTCGTTGATTATCAAGTGTTTGCCTGATGTCCTGACTCTCTTGATATCGTAAATCCTGTTCTGCATTAAATAATCGATAACCTCAGCAAAAAAATCCGGCATAAATTGTTTTTGCTTCTGATAAGAAGTCAAATCCATTGTATTTACCGGTACAATATTACGGGCAAAAGGAATCGGCAGCGCAGTAACCAGTTTATTCTGATTTATTAATAGACTTCGATTATTAAGATCGATTGATTTACTATAAACCATTCCCCCATTATTGTAAACAGTCATGTAAAGCGAATTTGCTTTGATATCATCTCTTTTTCTCAGTGTCTGGATTGTAAAAGAATCATTAAACGGCTGTGTCTGAGTCTCATCATCGGAGGTTTCAGTTAGGTGGGTCTCAACTCTGAACCTCAGCGTATATTTCGGGTTAGAAGGATCGCCGATATGTAGTATATCATTATTCCTCAGCTCATAGATATAGGGTATTTGTATCCGCAGTTTCTGGTTCTCTCTGATCAAGCTATTATGAAGTCCATTAACGGAAAGTATCTTTTCGACACTTGTATTATATATTCTTGAAAGAGAGTAAAGGTTTTCTCCTAGTTTGACCTCATGGGCTATCTCTTTTTCAATCGGATAAAGCTGCTTAACCACAGAATCTCTCGCTAGATATACAACAGAGTCAGCCACGGTGATCTTGAGGGTTCTATTATCAAGTAAAGCGGGAAATATTTCTTCTCCTTCAGGAGGAAGAATGGTTATTATGGTTTCTTCGTTCGAGAGCGGCTCTAACTTTTCTCTATCCAATTGCAGTACAGTTCTCGGAAACAGATGATTCGATCCTATATTCATCGAACTATAGCTGCGGGAATTTAGATCATCCATATATATGGAAAAGAGAGATTCCCATTTTCGAGAAGCCGGCATTACAGTAAACGTTAGCTGACAATTACCTGTTTTAAAAGTATCGATTTCTGTGACATGGGTTAAATCATATTCTGAGATGAGATTGCCATGAAGATAAATATCCCGGTAGGCTTTGATTATAATCTTATCATCATGCCTTCTAATGGCAGCATATTTTACAGGCAGCTTGTTTTCAGAGGGAATCACTATAAAGTCAGTCTTTCTATTTAACATATTAAAGAACATATAGTTGAAAATTGCGTAAACTGAGATCAGCAAAAAAGCACTGCATATAAAAAAGAGAATCCATCTGTAAAATCTACTATCTCCGGCATAGCTCATTTTATTCCCCTAACTACTGTATATTTCGTGGATTTTACCCTTTACCAATTATTGTTGTCCAATTGCCAACATAACAACATACTAAGACTAAAACCAATTCTCCTTATTCAGGGTGGTATTAACGGCTTTTTTCACTTACTAAGGACTAACATCGAATGCAGTTTATTTTTCGATATTGCTTTCTGTCAACAATTTTTTAATGATAACTGGCATCCACCCGTTTTTTTTTGACACATGGCAACCGCACCTCCTGATTAGCCGATTCTTTGAATAGAATCTTAGAATATTTCTTGAAACACTCGAATATTACGACTGCGACAGTAGATAAATACCTTGAGTTTCCCTATGTGATTGATCCTATCGAGCATTAGGTGTGAATAGAGCAAGGCTAACCGGTGTTTGTATATGAAACAGTTTCATTCTTGACACATCAACTAAATCAAAAAAGATTGGAGCAATACAAGAGTTTTTCATAGTGATAAGATTAACCTATCTGTCCTATTTTTATGAATAAAGGTTTTCTTAAGAGGAACCATTTCACCCTTAGCGAGGTATATATGAAGATCCAGCTTATTTCGGATTTACATTTGGAATTCAGAGCCAACAGAGAATGGCTGATAAAGAATCCTATCATACCCAAGGGGGAATTGTTACTTATAGCTGGAGATACTTGTTGTCTTGAGAGGCCGGAAGATGCTGATTTCTTTCATCAGCAAATTGCCAAAGATTTTGATCATATTATCTCTGTCATGGGTAATCATGAGTTTTATGGAAGCAAGATCGATTTCGTTTACCCTTCTTACATAGCGAAGATCTCAGATAATCATTTTTGCCTGAACAATGATGTCTTCTTCTATAAAGATCTCAAAATAATCGTCAGTATCTTATGGAGTTATGTGCCTCTTTATTGGGCAAAAACTCTTGAGAACGGTTTGAATGACTACCACTATATCAGAAGAGCAAATCCTGACGGTTGTGCTCGTGTTATCCGTGTTGCCGATACTAATGAATACCATAACAATTCTGTTGCCTTTATAGAAGATGAGTTAAGCAAGCAATTTTCCGGAAAGACAATTCTGCTTACCCATCATCTTCCAAGTTATTCCTGTATCTCCGTAGATTTCAAAGGTTCACCTCTCAATGCGGGTTTTGCTACCAGACTCGATGGTCTGATTGAAAGAAACCCGCATTTGCTTTACTGGTTTTGTGGACATTCTCATGATTTTAGCTCTATAAATGCTCATAACACCAAAGTTGTCCGGAATCCCTTGGGATATGTTTTCCGAGACGAGCAGCACGATTTTCTGAGGGATTTTGTGGTAGAGGTATAGTAGTAATGAACAACAATAATAGTAACCTGAAAGAAAAGAGATTTATAGTTCCCGAAAGACGGTCTTTGCAGTACGATGAGGAAATGCAAAAAATCTACCGATTTGACCCCTCTGAAATACGAGTTGTCAGATTAGGTGCTCCATATCCAGCCGCGTATGTTAAATCTGAACGAAACAGGAACTGGATGAGTTATAGTCCTCAAGATTCCTTCCCTTTTCTTTTCGATAAACCATCCAAACATTTTCTACAG
This sequence comes from uncultured Candidatus Cloacimonadota bacterium, assembly GCA_964464175.1. Taxonomy (GTDB): domain Bacteria; phylum Cloacimonadota; class Cloacimonadia; order Cloacimonadales; family JAJBBL01; genus CAYXFD01. The sequence continues at coordinate 41,294 of CAYXFD010000022.1, forward strand.
CATGAAGATGAAAAACAAAGAAACTATGCCGAATTCAAGCTGACTTTGTATAACAAACTTGTCACACTTATCGGGGAAGATAAGATTCATCTGCTGCGACAATTTCCTTCAAGGCATTGGTTTCTATACTGTTTCTTAGAAAGATGCGGAGATTATGCCTATGATCTTCTGAGTTCGAATCCTGCTCTCGGTTATCTGTTATCAGCTCACGCTCTTTTTCATCCCTTAAAGAGCAAGAGTTACTGGCGGTCTGCCAGGACATTGCTCTTAAAAAAGAGAAAGGATATTCTGGATTATTTCGGGTTTCCAGGAAAGGAAACGACGGTGAAGATCCTTGCCAAAATTGTGCACAAGTCAATAAAGAACAAGGTTTTATTCACTTTGAGAAAGAATCTCAGAGAAAAACCAGACTTGCTGCGAACACTCTCGTTTTACTCGAAACATAACGAATCGTCTTTATATATCCTGAATTCCGATCTCATAAAAGTCTTTCACAGCAATTTCATTGATCAGATAGCTCAAGGAAAACTCGGCATGAACAGACATTACTTTTTCCATTTAGTAAAAGACATAAAAAGGATGCAGGCTGTATTGGCTGAGAACAATGTACCTCCAAAAACCCTTTTATTCAAAAGCAGTTTTGATGTTGAGTTATTACATGATGAATTAATGAATAGCATCAACTCTTTTCAATCAAAGAGTCAGAATTACGTTTTCCCAGACAGCCCTCTTCCCGACGTAAAAAATCAAGATCTTCATATAGAGTCAATAAAGAACTCCGCCATGCTTTATGCCGAGGGCAAAGAGATGAATCATTGTATCTACAGCTATTGTGATGAGCTAAAAAAAGGGGATCATTTTGCAGCAAGGATGCTTCATCCTCAAAGACTGACATTATTTTTCCGTAAAGATAGCAAAAGATGCAGACTTTTAGAGGTCAGAGGAAAGAATAACGCTTTACCCAAAAACGAGTTACTGACCTTGATAGATCAATGGCTTTCCGAGTATATTAGACCTGAAGACCCTAACCAGTTAACGTTGTTCGATTATTTGTTTGAGTTCGAAGAGAGATTCGGATGATGAAGAATAACGAGAATCTCAACAATACAGGATTTATCGTTCCGAAAAAAACTTCTCTACATTTTGATGAAGATAAGGGTAAGCTCTATAAATTCAACCGGCTTTCAATAGAAGTTATCCGGTTTGGCAACCCCTTTCCGGCTGCTTTTATTAAGACAAAGAATCGTAATTGGAATGGTTATCTCCCCTCCAGACTTTTTCCGTTTTTGTTTTACGAACCTTCTATAGAAAAACTAAACAGTGATAATGAGGGGTTAAGAAGATTCGCTGAATACAGATTGGACATCTATAAGACTATCGCTGCCTGGGTTGGGCAAGAAACTGTTGATTTAATTAAGATGTTTAAATCCAGGCAGTGGCACATTTACACTCTCCTTTTCAACGGGGCAAAAGAATCTCACGAACTGATTTGTACCAATCCGGCTCTTGGATATCTGATTACTATGCACCATTATTTTCATAAATTAAAAAGCAGAAGTTACAAGCGTTCTGAGCGGTCATTGATCAGGAAAAAAAGAAAGGATATTCTCGAATATTTCGGGTTTCCGCGTAAAGAGGCTGTTGTACGGATCTTCTCGAAACTTGATCCTTCATCATGTAACTTTGAACGGTTTAATGCCTGGAGAAAGGAAATGAGTAGATCTCCTGATCTGATCAGGAGACTATCTTTCTATGAGAAACATAACGATCTATCCCTGGCAATCCTTAACAGTGAGGATTTATATCCAATAGTACATTACAATCTCATTGACCAACTTGCCAAAGGCAAGCAAAATGACTATGATCTGAATGCGGTTTATATGCTGTTTGATATCATCCGTATGCAAACAACCCTGTCTGTACTTAATATCCCGGCAAGAAATGTGTTTTTCAGGACAATAGGTGAGATCTATGAGGTTCATGACGAAATGGTTGATCTGATGATGAAGGTTTCGACCGGCAAGGAATGTCAATACGGGGCTGGCTTGCTCCCCGATGTTAAGAATGATGATCTTCATCTTGAGGGCATAACTGACTTCCGGAATCTATTGCTGGAGGGAAAAACTATGCATCACTGCATTGCTTCATATCATGATCAATTGAAAAGGAGTGAAGGTTATCATGTGGCTAAAATGATCCTCCCCGAAAGACTGACAATACTCTACAGACAAGACAAGAAGAGGTGTAAACTGATTGAAGTAAAAGGCAAATGTAATACCAACCCCCGGGAAGAAAGCCTGCAAATTATCAGAAATTGGATCGGCGGACAAGAGGTTATTACTTTAGGCACCCCTCAGTTAACAGTCTTCGATGATTTTAATGATTACTAAGTTGTTAACTGTAGGGATAGTGTCTGGCTGAATGATTTTACAAGCTTTATCCGAAAAGAAGCAAGACCCTTTTGATAACGATGATCAACCAAATATTAACCAACACGGTCGAGAGGATATACTTTATCTCTTTGTTAGATGTATGGCTTGGCTATGTATGATTCCGGAAAGGATCTTCAAAGAGATTACCTAAACTAATAAGCCAAAACGATATACAACTCCTAAATAAGGTTATTGTGAAGATATTCAGGAATGAAAACATAAGGTTCTGCTATAACCAATAGTGTCATCGCTGCTATTAAGAGAAAAAATTGAGTACTTTTCCCGCTTCGGACTAACCCCTAGAACTTCTGCTTATCCTTAGCGGAGAGTTTTTGTTCCATAGAAGAGATTTTCTGATGCAACTGTTTATTTTCGAGGCTTTGTTTGTCTATATATCAATACAGCTTATCATTCTCATTCTGTATATCAACTTGTTTTCCTTTTGATCTCGCTTCTGTAACAGGATTGTTGTACCTGCTTCTCTTTCTGAAAAACCTTTAGAATCACTCTCCGAAAAGTTGCTTTTATCGACCGTTCCCTGGATACTGCTTTCTGCTTTCTGCTTTCTTCATTTTATACATTTCCTGATTTTTTTGATTAAATACCCGATCTACCCTTATATGCCATGGTACAACTTCATTTGGCGTGCGGTAAGCTTTTCTTACCTATGTGAGAATAATGCTGAAAGATATTAGAGATAAGGGGAAACTAAAGAAGAGAGAAACAATTCCAAGGGAAGAAAGCAAGGAACAAAGATAACAGGTTGTCCACAAATGGACAGAAATGAGCACAGATAGAAAAGAGAAGTAATGATGTTCCAGCGGGGTTAGTTTTTTCATAATTCTTATTCCTCATTCATAGTTCTCAGCGGGTGATTGGGTATTCCTACCCTTAGGAGACCATTAGGTTGTTCTATAATCTGAGGGGGTCCGACTATAGAGTTCACTAATGGTCTCCTAAGGGTAATTAAGCCCTCTATTATATATAGGATAACATTTGGGAGCTTCTTTACATTTCGGCGGTGAAAAGAAAGGCTGTCGGATGCATTAAAAGAGAGATTAGAGATTAGAAAATTAGAAAAACTAAAGAAGAGCAGCAAGAAGAAAAAGATAAAACCTGCGGAAGGAGAGCAAGTCCATGGAAGCTAAGCAAGCGAACAAGTTACCAACTTGTTGTACATAGAAAAACCTGCGGAAGGGCAACATAGAAGTAAAGAAAAAATCCTGAGATGAAGCAACAAGTCCATTGGAAGCAAAGCAAGCTAACAAGTTGCCAACTTGTTGTACATAGAAAAACCTGCGGAAGGGCAACATAGAAGTAAAGATAAATTCCTGAGATGAAGCAGCAAGTCCATTGGAAGCAGGAAAATAGGGATTAGAGATTAGAGAATTTGAGATTAGAAAATCAGAAAAAACTAAAGAAGAATAGCAAGAAGTAAAGATAAATTCCTGAGATGAAGCAACAAGTCCATTGGAAGCAAAGCAAGCGAACAAGTTACCAACTTGTTGTACGAAAAACCTGCGGAAGGGCAGCATAGATGTAAAGGTGAAAAAGCAGAGGAAAGAATGGCAGGAAGAAACAGTAAAAGCCTACGGATGAAAAGCAGGAAGTGAAATCAGCGGATATTGATCAGGACGATACCGATTATCAGGAAGACGAGAGCTAATCGTTGCTTGGGGGTGAAGATCTTTCTCCAGATGAGAATATCACTCAGGATGCTGAGTACAACGACACTGGAAGCGGTCATGGGATAGGCTAAGGGTGCCGGGACGGTCTCCAAACCCCACAAAAAGAAGCGGGTGGAAAGCTGATTGGGGATTCCGAGAAGGAGTCCGAAAAGGAAGTATTTCATGGTTATCACCCTTTTTGTCTTCCAGACCCAGAAAAGAGTGAAGAGAAAAGCTGCCAGAAAGAGAATGAAAACGAAGGAGGCTTGATCCGGTCTTCCGAGTTCGGCATAGACTTTGAGAGTCGAATCCGTTACCCCGGAAATGATAAATAGAACGACTAACCAGATAAATTTTCGGATTGTGTTCTTCTCCGAGATAAACCAGAAAGCGAAGAGGATGACCAAAATCCCGAAGAAATTGAAAGTGCTTATCCTGTCGGCAAAGAAAAGTACCGACATGAAAGTCGGAATTACAACCGCCCCCCGCATTACTCCGACACTCAGAGAGAGTCCGTTTATGGTGATATTTTTCTGATAGACGATGAAATTGTAGAGAAAACAGAAACCGGTGAAGAGTCCGAATAGAATCTCGAACGGACCGACAGAAAAACTGCCCGGTCTGATCTGCAGAAAGCTGAAGATCGAAGCGAGGAGATAGTTTCCGAGAAAGATGATGATGATGTCAACTTTCTTCCCTTTCGAGAAGAGGAGTAGGGCGTTGCCGATGATTACGGAGCATAGGATGCTCAGCAGGATAAAAGGCATTGTTTGATTTCCATTTTGTTTTTTTGAGGTGATAAGGATGGAGGAGTGGGGAAGGTGTCAACTGTAAAGTATATTTATCTACTTTCTTTGTAACAGCACAAAGAAAGTAACAAAGAAAAGCTGCCGACGTAAAAGTAACGGTGCAAAACCTTCTTGAATCTACTGCTCCCGATAAACTCCTCACTTCGTTCGTCAAACAGTATCTCCGCAGCAGATTCTCGTACGGTTTTGTTTCTCACCGTTATTTTAATGCCGGAAATATCTATTCCCGCCCGCCACCCAAGCAGGCAAAGACATTCAGATGCCCCAGCGGAAGGATAGCATGGATAAAAAAAAAGAAAAAGCTGAAGAAGAACAGCAAGAAAAAAAGATAAAATCCTGCGGAAGTGAAACAGGAAAAAAATGAAGGAAGAGCAGGTAGCTGTGGCGAAAGGGAGTTCGCCACACCGAAAACCGGAGGAAGGATAGCAAGAAGTAAAGAGAAAAATACACGGGTGATAAAGAAATTGACAGAAAATTTGGCATGAGTTATGCACAAAATTAAGAGAAAGAAATAGAGACAAGAACAAAGAGAGTTAAAGGGGAAATAAAATACAAAAATTCGGAATACTAATGATTATGGAAGTACTGAAACCGACTGACGAGAAGCTTTAGCATAAATATCTTGCCAATAACTGATGAAAAGAGACAAGAACAAAGAGAGTAAAAGAGAAATAAAATACAAAAATTCGGAATACTAATGATTATGGAAGTACTGAAACCGACTGACGAGAAGCTTTAGCATAAATATCTTGCCAATAACTGATGAAAAGAGACAAGAACAAAGAGAGATAGTGAGAAAAGAAATTATTACCTCTGGGAGCTAAGATATATGGCAGTAACAATGGCGGCTGTCATAAATTTTTGGCATGATAATCATGATCAATAATAGATAGAAATATAGAGAAGAATAAGGAGAATTCAATGAGAAAAGCAATAATATCGTTTTGGATACTGCTCTTAGTGACAGCAACGTTATCGGCAGTAGAAAAACCCTTTTTAGAGGAATATTTTCAGCCGCGGTCAATCATCGCTGCCTTTACTCAGGAAGCTATCGGAAACCGTTATGGGGAGATAGATTTTACTCAGGTTGACGGTGTTGTCAGGACAAAAATCGAGAGTTTCGATGATTTAGCAGTCAGATACCGGATCGTCGATCTGGTGCAGATGCACGAATTTGTCGGCAACTTAGACTGGAACGAGAAGGGGGTGTACTTGCAGAACATCTACCGTATCGTTCTGGAGAGCAATGATCAGATCGAACAGGCGTTACCGGCTCTCGGCAGCGACCCGAACATTCTCTTTGCCGAATATGAATCGATCAACTTCCACCTTTACTACACCCCTAATGACCCCGATTTCCCGCAGCAGTGGCATCATCAAGCCATTCAAACCCCCAAGGCATGGTTTTACGAACAGGGGAGCAGTGAGATTATCGTGGCAATTACCGACAGCGGTACGAAATGGAATCATCCCGACCTTCAGGACAATATATGGATCAATGCAGCAGAACTTCCGGGAATAACCATAGACTGGGTAAACGGCATGGTATATGGCGGTGACGGGATAGATAATGACGGTAACGGTAAGATCGACGATGTTATCGGCTGGGACTTTGTGGAAAACAACAACAATCCTTATCAGAACTATCCGGCAAATTCTCACGGTACTCATGTCGCCGGCTGTGCCGGGGCTGTGGGTGATAATAATATCGGTTTAACGGGAACTGCCATGAATGTTTCCCTGCTCAACTGTAAAGGTGCTCCCTCCAATGCCCCCAGTACCGGGATCCAGTTCGCCTATCAACAGGTACAGTATTCCGCCGATACCGGTGCTCATATCATTAATTGCAGCTGGATCGGTTTGGGTGACGGTAATTACCCGAATTCTGTTGTGAACTACGCTACTAACGCCGGCTCATTGGTCATTGCCGGAGCCGGTAACAATAATGTTCAGCATACCGACAGTTACGGCTGGTACCCCTCTGATGCGGAAAACTCTTTATCGGTGGCAGCAACAGATCAAAACGATCTCAAAGCATCCTTCTCCGATTATGGTGTTGCGATCGACCTGACAGCCCCGGGGGTTGGGATCCGCTCTACCGTTCTTAACGACGGATACGGTTCGGCAAACGGCACTTCCATGTCTTCTCCGGTAGTAGCAGGAGTAGCAGCTTTGGTGAAATCGATATATCCCGATATGCCGCCGCTTGTGCTGAAAGACCGTCTGATGATGACGACAGACTATATTGATGATCTTAATCCCGATTATGCCGGGCTTTTGGGCACTGGGAGAATAAACGCCTTCAAGGCAACGATGTTCGACCTGCTTCCTTATATCGAGATCTATAATTATACGGCACACGAGCATTCCGGTGACGGTGACGGAGTTCCCAATCCGGGAGAGGAGATAAAGATAATCGTCAGCCTCTATAATGAAATGTATTGGATGGCAGCAAGCGGTGTGACGGCAACGCTTTCCACCACTATACCGGAGGTAGATATCATTGTCGGTGAGGTTAACTATCCGAACATAGACGGCGGCTCGATAGTCTTCAATACCCATCAGCCTTTCATTTTCAGCACTCCGGAAACTTTGAATGAACTGACCATCCCCTTCACTTTATTGGTAACGGCGAATCAATCTGCCGAATATCCTTTTGAAATGGAATATCCGGTCACGGTTAATCTCTCTCTGCAGCGGGCAGGCTGGCCTCTGGAACTGAGCGGAAACTCCACCTCCTCAGCTGCATTGGTAGATCTGGACGGGAGCGGAACGAAAGAGCTGATCTTCGGAGATACGCAGGGTAATCTGCATGTAGTTGATTACAATAAAACCCCGCTGCCCGGTTTTCCGGTCAATCTCGGATCCAATATCGGTTCGGCGGTTGCGGTTGCTGACCTGAACAACAATAACAGTGCCGAGATTGTCGCCAATACTCAGAATGGGATGATCTATTCGCTTGACCCCGCCGGCAATATCCTGTTCGAATACAATGCTAACGGGCAGCTCCGCTCCAATCCGATGCTCATTGATGTTAACAGTAACGGGAATTTTGAGATCGTTGCCCTGACCTTTACCAATCCCAAACTGATTATCCTCAACCACGACGGCACGGAATTCACCGGCTTCCCTGTTGACCTGCCGGGACAGGTTTTAGCGGCTCCGGCAGCAGCAGATCTGAATGGAGACGGTCATAAAGAGATCATCTTCTCGACCAATACCGGTAATATTCATGCCCTTTCCAGCTCTACCGGCGAAGATATCCCGGGCTGGCCGGTTAGTATCGTATCCGGTTCCTGGAACGGTCCTCTGGTAGCTGATGTAACCGGTAACAATCTGCCGGATGTCGTAGCGGCAAATATTCAGGGAACCGTCTTTGCCTTTGACAGGCAGGGTAATGAATTATTCACCCGAACCCTCGGAAACCAGATCAGAGCAGGAATTGTTGTCTTTGATCTGAATAACGATAATAACAGTGAGATCATTTTCGCCGATATGGGCGGCAATCTTTATGTCACCGACCAGAACGGCAGCGATTGGGGTGCTTTCCCGGTCAATACAGGCAGTCCGATAGAATCTACCCCGGTTTTAGCCGATATGAATCTGGATGGAAATCTCGATATTATCTATGGCGACAATGCCGGCTTTTTACATGCACTCAGCAGTGCGACGGGCAGTGAGTGCCCTGTCTTCCCCATCAATATCGGAAGAGATCTGACAGTAGCTCCGGCAATCGGATATTTTGACGGCAGTAACAAGCCGGATATTCTGCTGCCGGGTACGGACGGCAAATACAATGCCATAGACTACAAGCACCCGATAGGAGAGATCGGCTGGGGATTATTCCGCAGCAATAACCGCCGTACCGGGAACTTCTTCGATATGCTGCCGGTGACTGATGACAATGAAATCATACTCAAAGCAACGGAACTTTACGGTAATTATCCGAATCCCTTCAATCCCGATACCAGAATAAGCTTTTACCTCGCTGAGGAGAGTGAGGTGAGGATCACGATCTTCAATATCCGGGGTCAGGTGGTGAGAGAACTGCTCAATGACAGAATGTCTGCAGGAAGACACGAGATGAGCTGGAACGGTACTGACCGGGAAGGGAGAGCTGTCGGGAGCGGTGTTTATTTTTACCGGATGGAGAGTGAAGAGTTCCGCTCAACGCGGAAGATGATGCTGTTGAAATAGGGCTTGGGGGGTAAGTGCTTTTTATGGGCTTTTATGTGCTTATATGTACTTTTATGTACTTTCTTTTGACCGGGCAAAAGAAAGATACCAAAGAAAACCCGCCGGCGTAAAAGTAACGGTGCAAAACCTTCTCGAATTCACTGCTTTCGATAAACTCCTCACTTCGTTCGTCGAACAGTATCTTCGCAGCAAATTCTCGTACGGTTTTTTTCCTCACCGTTATTTTAATGCCGGGAAAAATCAAAGAAGTGAAGCATGAAGTAAAGATTAAAAACCAGAGGAAGGAATAGCATGAAAAGATTATGATCTATTCCCACCCACCACCCAAGCAGGCAAAGACTTTCAGTTGCCCCAGCGGAAGAGTAACAAGATGGAAAAGATAAAATCCTACGGAAGAATAGCAGGAAAAAAAAAAGCCAGAGGAAGGGAAGCAAGTTCATAGGTAGTGAAGCGAGAAAAATGTACCGCAAATTGGTAATTTGCGGAGAACAAACAAGTTACCAACTTGTTCTACGAAAAAGGAAAACCTTCGGATGAATAGCTTCGAAGAAAAAGAGAAAAGCCAGAGGAAGGGAAGCAAGTTCATAGGTAGTGAAGCGAGAAAAATGTACCGCAAATTGGTAATTTGCGGAGAACAAACAAGTTACCAACTTGTTCTACGAAAAAGGAAAACCTTCGGATGAATAGCTTCGAAGAAAAAGAGAAAAGCCAGAGGAAGGGAAGCAAGTTCATAGGTAGTGAAGCGAGAAAAATGTACCGCAAATTGGTAATTTGCGGAGAACAAACAAGTTACCAACTTGTTCTACGAAAAAGGAAAACCTTCGGATGAATAGCTTCGAAGAAAAAGAGAAAAGCCGGAGGAAGGGAAGCAAGTTCATAGGTAGTAAAGCGAGAAAAATGTACCGCAAATTGGTAATTTGCAGAGAACAAACAAGTTACCAACTTGTTCTACGAAAAAGGAAAACCTTCGGATGAAAGGCTTCGATGAAAAGATTAAAAAACCAAAAAAGATTGCATCTGATAGAGAATGACTTGTTCGTAGAGACGGGGCACGGAGACTGTGTGAAAACCAAATACCAAATAACGATAA